>CAZRCS010000183.1:0-4053 GCA_964598645.1 uncultured bacterium
CTTGCAGACTACGTCGATGGCGGAGGCAAAGTTGTTATCTGCGGTTGGGCCATTACCCAGTGCTACGGACGTATTATTGACGACGCCAGCTACTGCCCCATTATCGGAGGTACCAACCAGGGCACACCTGTTGATCTTGGAACCACATATGCCCATGACATTCTTGATGGTGTAACCGCTATTAACGGTATTGGTTATTGGGTTCAAGCCAGTTTGGAAAGTGGCGCCACCCTTATTGCCGAGAACACACTGTCACAGCCTCTCGCGGCAATTAATACCGACAAAAGTGTTGTTGCTCTCAACCTTGTTGCAGGAGATTACATCTACTGGACAGGCGACGGCTGGGTTCTGATGAACAACGCAGTTGAATACCTTATGAATAACGTGTCCCTGAGTAGATCCACATGGGGCGAGATCAAAGCTTCTTTCTAGAACCATAGTTTTAAAGGGGAGAACCTTCGGGTTCTCCCCTTTTTTTGTATAAAGCAGTCTATGAAGAAGCTTGTATGCCGTTGAAAACAGGAATTACATGATCATGTGGGTCTTGAAAAAACTGTCTATCCATATTTGAACATCTCATAATTACTTAATTGGCTATTCTGTATATCTGATTACAGTACAACCTTTTCCTGGAAACATTGACGCTCCTGAATGTATTACTATAATAATATAGTCTCATTGAAAGGAGTAAAAATGAAAATTGTGCTGATTCTCGCTGCGTTTCTATTCTCCCATGGGTTTGCTTCTCTTGCTGAACAGTCTGACTGGAGCGGCGGGGCAGGAGTGACCGGCCCTGCAGATACCTGGGGAGATACCTTTAGTTCATCGGAATCCATAGCCTTTATCTCGATACCTGGTCAGTTCCAGCTTTCTTCTCTTCCCATAAGTCCCACCGTGGAGCATCTTGTGGAAAGCGGTATCACCAACCCTTACTCTGCATGCGTTGCAGACCTGAATGGTGACGGATTCAACGATCTTGTTTCCGGTTCGGCCCAGAACGATGGTGTGCTGGTGTGGTTCGGATCTGTAAGCGGTGAATGGACACAGCAGATCGTATCAGACGATTCACCTGCTGCTATAGGTCTTGCTGTCGGCGATTTTGATATGGATGGTTTGCTGGATATTGCCGCCACAGCCGATTCCGAACTGCATGTCTTTTACAACGGCGGCGGCGAACTCCCTTCCTGGGAGAAGGAAACCGCAGGCTCAGGTTATCAGTCTCTCCACGACGTTGAATCCGTTGACATGGACGCAGACGGAGACCTTGATCTGGTTGTTTCTGATTACGATGGAGACAGACTTTTCTGGCTGCGCAACGAAGGCACTTCCTGGACCGATTTAACAATTGATTCAGTGATCGACTACCCTTGTAAGCAGTATCCAGCGGACATAAACGGTGACGGCAACATGGATGTGGTGTGCGCCGCCTGGACAGGCGGAGTGATAATGGCCTTCTACGGTTCAGGAGGAGAGAACCCATCATGGACTTCTCAGACGGTGGATCCCAATTGTACAGCAGCCCATGGAACAAGGGCCTGTGATATTGACAATGACGGGGATATGGACATTGTGAGCGCCTCTATCAACAACAGTAGACTGTACCTCTACAGGAACGGTGGAGGTTCAACCCCTTCCTGGGATAGAGAAGATCTTGGCACTATTGCAGGAGCTTCAATGGTAAGGCTTGGAGATCTTGATGGAGACGGAGACATGGATGCGGTTTCTTCTTCATGGGGGAATTCAGGAGTAGCGTGGTGGGAGAATACCGAAAACGCTGCAGTTTTCATTAAGCACATTGTAAAGACCGGAGGTCAGGCGACCAGCTGGGCAGTTCCCGGAGACATGGACAACGACGGAGACCTCGATGTCGTTGCAGTACGCTATCAGCAGGGATCCCTCTACTGGTACGAAGTCACTGAGTTCGAGTCATCCGGCATGATCGAAAGTTCCATTCTGGATACGGAAGAATCCCCCGTTTGGTCATCCTTTGACTGGAACGCGACAGTTCCCGGCAATTGCGGGATTTCCTTTCAGTTCAAATCCTCTGATGACTTCTCTTCAATGGGGGAATGGTCGGAAGAGTACTTCTCTCCCGCCGTTCTGTCCGGGCTTGTTGATCGGTACTTCCAGTACCGGTTCATTCTCAGTTCCTCGGATCCTCTCTTCTCTCCAGTTGTGAGAAGCGTTCAACTCAATTGGGACCCCCAGGGAATAGAGGAATGCGAAGGGAACGATCTGATCTCATGTCACAGTCCGTGCACCGGTATGATCACCCTTCGTGTATCAGAGGAACTTGGCGGCCCACTGGCGGTGGATTTGTACTCCTCCGCCGGAAGACTGCTCTTCTCAAGGTCCGTGGACAGCGGAGAAACACTTGCATTAGAGGGGCTGTCTTCCGGTCTATATCTTTACAGGGCAGAGAGTACTGATGGTGTTCATCAGTTGGGCTCTACGGTCCTCCTTTCAAGATAGGGGAATTCGATGAAACACATAAAGCTGTTGCCTCTTCTTCTTCCTGTTCTGTATCTGAACTCTTCCGGCGAATTCTTTACCCAGTACACAGTAACAACAGGATTCTGGAAACCTGCGGGTATTTCAGTATTCGACATGAATGGTGACGGGTACCAGGACATTCTGGGTGCAGCCTGGAATGATGATGAGATAAGTTTCTGGATCAACTCGGGAGAACCGACTCCCCAGTGGGAAGAACACGTGGTAGATCAAGACCTGGACGGGGCTGCTTTCTGTTCGGCGGGAGATCTGAATGAGGACGGCAATACTGATATAGCTGCCTGTGGCTTCTTTGCAGCCTCGGTGAACATCTACATCGCTCAGGGAGAGGATAACTGGAACACTTATACCCTCTGCAGCGATCTTACAGATGCCCACGAGGTTCACCTTGAAGATGTAAATGACGATGGGTTAACTGACTGTATAGCCGCCGCCGGAGGAGACTGCTCAGTAGCCCTGTGGCTTAACAACGGGTCAACGCCAGATACATGGGACAGATACAACGTGTGTATCAGTATGGTTGGAGGAAGATCGGTATGCTTCGGGGATTTCGATGGCGACGGAGATACTGATATGGCCGGGTGCTCTCTTGAGAGCGATGACGTATTGTGGTGGGAGAATTCGGGTGATCCCGTTCCGGAATGGACCGAACATGAAATTGAGGACTTCTTCAATGGAGCTCACATGATCCGTGCCTGCGACATGAACTGCGACGGCTTTACCGATCTGGTCTGTGCTGCATTCGTAAGCGGGAAGATAGGGATATGGTACAATTCGGGAACCGTGCCCGTCGAGTGGGACAAACAACTCACCGCAGGATCCTTCGGACTTGCCCTTGGTGTTGAACCGGTGGACATAAACGGAGATGGCATGCCTGATTTTGCCGCCACATCCATGAACCCCGATCAGCTTGCATACTGGCTTAACAACGGTGGACTTCTATCCACCTGGGAGAAAACCATTGTTGATGATGCCCTGCTTGACGGATGGCCGATTGGCTCTGGAGACTTCAACGGCGATGGGAGAAATGATCTTACAGCTGGAGCAAGTGGAGCAGGTTACATCCGTTGGTACGCAAATACGGCTGGAACAGGGATTACGGTTTCACCTGATTCCTCTCCTGTTTCCTTGCACTTCTGCAATCCCGCCCGTTCATCGGTTGATGTTACACTTAACATGACCGCACCCGGCCGTGTCTCTCTCTGTGTATTCGATCTCTCAGGAAGAACGGTGAGTACTCTCTACAGGGGAACGGCCGCAGCAGGACCTTCTGAATACCTCTGGAACGGATGTTCTGAAGACGGAACCTTCTGCGGTGAAGGGGTTTATTTAATTAGAGCGGAAAGCTCCTCAGGAGAAATAATTGTGGAAAAGGTAACTCTCCTCAAATAGTTCTCCACCTGAAAGAGGGGAGCGGAAGGTCCGGTCAACCTGCCGCTCCCCGTTATGCACCTAGTAGGACTTGTTAGCCTCGACCATTTCCTTGACCTTCATCAGACGGGTCGTATTTCCCCTCTCCATTTCGTCAAGTTTAAGGCGGAT
>CAZRCS010000184.1:0-4038 GCA_964598645.1 uncultured bacterium
CTCAGTGTGTTTTTCCAGGTCAGTATCAGATTCCCCCGAAGGCGAAGATCATCGGGACTGCTCAGCACGGAGAGGGAAAGTTCTGCACTCCTGATCCTTTTTCTTTCCCTGCTGATCCCCCTGCCAAGTAGAGATTCAAGCTCGCAGCTGGATGGGCGGTACTCCACTGCGCCGCTGCCCTGGATATTCTCCACAGGAGGGGCAAGGGGTGAGTCAATTTCAACACCGCTGCCGGTTTTGCACGGCATCATGCCGAATTCGGTTTTCCAGTACACGAAATCCCCGGCTGTGATTTTCCCCCCTATTTCAGCCACGGTTTTTGCCGGGTTTACTGAACCGGCAAGTATTGCCCTTGCTGAATCGGGGCCTACCCCTTCAAGGTTGCGATAGAGGACAGCAGGAGTAACATTATGTTTCAGAAGGTTCTGCACTTCCGGTTCGTTCCATTCGGAAGGATGATGACCGGACCCGGGAGGTTTTGTGTACTTTGCCCCGGGAGAGATGGTTCTAAACCTGTTCACGGATGACAGGACTTTTCTGAGGGCCGCCAGAATTCTTCCGTCGCTTCGTCTCACCAGTATGATGTTGGTATTTCTGCCTGTTGCCTCGAATATCAGGGTTACCCCTCCTGCATCATAGGCAGTTTTCCTGGAAAAATCTATCTCCAGCACCCTGTCTGCACCCTGCTGCTTTACAGCTTCAACAGCAGCGCCCCTGATGTGATGCTCCCAGGACGGGGAATCGGGAGCTGCTGTTGATGCAGAATCGGACCACCATAAACCCGGATCATCCGGTTTTGCATTCAGGTGGAGCCAACCCCCGGTAAAACGCAGGGCCATGGCAGAGGATGATGACATTCCCAAATTAGTGCACACAGTACTCTTCATCTTCTTCTCGAGAAGCGGGATCAGGCTGCAGAGATATATTCCTTCCAGTAGATTCCTCCCTGTTATTGTGGACAATGGACACGGCTCTATAGATAATAACATTTGTGGCGTAGTAACATCACCGGGAGGAATTCATTTACAATGGAGTCTATGACAGGGTTTGGTAGTGCAACTGAAGTTGTTGGTGGGTATGAAGTTACGATACTGTGCAGATCGGTCAACAACAAGGGACTTACCGTTTCTTTCCGAATACCCAGACAGACGGCCCACCTTGAGCAGACCCTTGGCAGAGCAGCCAGAGAACTGTTTTCCAGGGGCAGGATCGATGTAAATATTTCCCTTGAAGCCAAAGAGGGCGCCTCTCTCCCTGAACCAGACCTGGATCTGGCCAGAGCCTACATAAGGGCTTCTGAGAAGCTTTCCGGTGAATTCTATCTCACATCCTCTCCTGATTCCTTCGCCCTGGTGACCCTTCCCGGAGTAATGCGTCAGCCTGAACCCGAAGAGGGAGAGGGTTTCGATGAGTCACTTCTTTCCGCCTGCAATGGTGCATTCGCAGCTCTGCTCGCCAACCGCAGAGAGGAGGGCAATGCCCTTGAAGAACATTTCAGGGACTCGCTGGGCAAGATAGCCGAACTTTCCGTTCCTGTCTCGAGAGGACAGTCGGAAAGGGTCAAGGGGGTTTTCCTGGAGAGAAGAAAGAGAGTGGAAGAACTTCTCAGAGAGCCTTTCAATGACGAGAACAGACTTGCACAGGAACTTGCTCTTCTTTCTGACAGGATGGACATCAGCGAGGAATTCCAGCGGCTTTCCACTCACATAGAGTCTGCACTGGGAATACTTGCAGGCAACCAGTGCGGAAGAAAGCTGGGATTCATTCTCCAGGAGATGCACAGGGAACTGAACACTATGGGTGCCAAAGTTGACGATTCCGAAGCAATCCGCACCGTGATAGAGATGAAAGATCTTCTCGGTGGTCTCAGAGAGCAGGTTGCCAATG
Source organism: uncultured bacterium (assembly GCA_964598645.1). Classification (GTDB taxonomy): domain Bacteria; phylum Fermentibacterota; class Fermentibacteria; order Fermentibacterales; family JCC-6; genus Sabulitectum. The sequence continues at coordinate 1,888 of CAZRCS010000184.1, forward strand.
TCCAGTAATGGGGTCCTGGTGGTAATTGCAGGGCCGTCAGGAGCCGGAAAGACAACCCTTTCCCACCATCTGGTAGACAGTTTTGATGATACTGTTTTTTCCGTGTCCACCACCACAAGAAAACCAAGAGGTGAGGAGGTTAACGGAAAAGACTACGATTTTGTAACCGCTGATGAGTTCCAGAGCAGAATTAAAGGGGATTTTTTCCTTGAATGGGCAAAGGTCCACGGGAATTATTACGGTACCGACGGGAACTGGGTGAGGGGTGAACTATCCAAAGGCAGATCGGTCATTCTCGATATCGATGTTCAGGGTGCTGTTCAGGTCAAGAACGCCGTTCCATCTGCAGTGCTTGTTTTCGTTCTTCCCAAAAGCCGGGATACCCTTCTTGAACGGCTACGGGGCAGAAGCACCGATTCGGAGGAAACAGTTTCCAGAAGAATGATGGCTGCTGCAGGGGAGGTTGCCTCCCTGGGTTCCTTTGACTACTTCATTCTCAACGATGAACTCCACCGGGCCCAGTCTGCTCTGGAGAGCGTTTTCAGTGCAGAGAGAATGAAGATCAAGAACCTTGGCTGGCCTTACCCTGCAAGGGAATACGATGCGGCTTTCTTCCGGGGACTTTCCTGCTGGAGGAACAAAAGGATCGTAGTTTCCTCCGGCCCTACCAGGGAGATGATAGATCAGGTCCGTTTCATTTCCAACAGATCCAGCGGTCTCATGGGAGTATCACTTTCAGAGGCTTTTCTGGAAGCAGGGGCGGATGTTACCCTGGTTACCGGCCCTGCAAAGGAGGCAGATCCTCCCGGACCGGTAAGACTGATCAAGGTGAACAGCGCACAAGAGATGCTTGAAACTCTTTCAACAGAGATCAGGGGAGCCGACCTTCTTGTTATGGCAGCGGCGGTGGCGGATTTCAAGCCCGTTGAAACCTGGCCGGGAAAACTTCGCAGAACCGGCTCTGTCCTTGATCTTCACCTTCAGCCCACTTCCGACATTCTTGCATCACTTGAACCCGAGTGTCCGGTTCTGGCATTTGCTCTGGAATACGGAGAAGGAGCGAGTGACTCTGCTTTGTCGAAAATGAGCCGAAAGGGAGCAGCAGCAGTTTTCATGAACAGGGGTGATTTATCCGGCCAGGGTATGGAAACCCCTGAGAACGCCGGAGTTCTGTTTTTCAGTTCCGGTTCTGATCCCGTGAAAATTCCCCGGGGCTCCAAGAAACACACTGCTTTCGGTATTGCGGCTGCACTTGGAAGAGAGTTCGAAAGGAAAACCGATGACCAGGACTGCTGACCCCTTCTGGGAAATAGTGGAGAGTTTTGGTGTTGACAGGGTTCTTGTGCTGCCTGAATGGATTTCCCGAAAACTCCAGGAGATTCCACGGGAGGCAGGCAGAGGTATTCCTGCAGAAATGGAGCAGCTCAGAGGGGAAATAGCCGGTTGCGTTAAGTGCCAGCTGGGGCATACCAGAAAGAATATCGTTTTTGGCGAAGGAAATCCGAAAGCAGGCATACTTGTCATTGGAGAGGGGCCGGGAGCAACCGAGGACGAGACGGGAAGACCATTCGTTGGAAGATCAGGCAAGCTCCTGGACAAGATATTTGAATCCATCGACCTCGACAGGGAGAGCCTTTTCATCGCCAATATCGTGAAGTGCAGGCCTCCTGGTAACAGAACTCCTACCGCATTCGAGGCGGAAACCTGCGGCAGGTACCTGCAGCAGCAGATAGATATCATGAAGCCCGGTGTTATAGTCGTTCTTGGAGCCAGTGCGGCAAGATACATTCTAGACACTAGAAGCGGAATAGGGGTTCTCCGGGAGAAGTTTCACGACTTCTGCGGTATTCCGGTTCTGGTGACCTATCACCCCGCTGCCCTTCTCAGGTCACCTGCGCTGAAAAGACCCGTATGGGAGGACATGAAATTTCTAAAGGCCTTCCTTGACGAGGCTGGTCTTCCCAGAATTCAGGAGGATGAAAGTGACTGAAGCCAGAAAACCTCCCTGGAATGAAGAAGCTGAAAAGGGTACCCTGGCAGGTATTCTTCTTAATTCTGAAATAGCAGTTGAGGTATTTGCAAAGATCACAGCAGGTGATTTCTACGACCCCAGGCACAGGAAGATATTCGAATCTGCCAGAGCCCTTGATT
>CAZRCS010000185.1:0-4000 GCA_964598645.1 uncultured bacterium
AAGGGGATCCCATGGGCATTCATCTGGTTACAGGCGGCGCAGGTTTCATAGGCAGCAACATTGCCCGAGAGCTTCTGAAAAGGGGAGAGACCGTACGGATCCTCGACAATTTTTCAACCGGATACAGGTCGAACATTGCTGACATCCGGAGCGACCTGGAGGTTGTGGAAGGTGATCTGCGAAGCTTTCACATAGTAAACGAGGCCATGAAGGGTGTCGAGGTGGTTTACCACCAGGGAGCCCTGCCGTCTGTACCGCGTTCCATAGCGGATCCGCTGACCACCAACGAAGTGAATGTCACCGGAACCCTGAACGTTCTGTTCGCGGCACTTGAGCAGGGAGTGCGCAGACTTACCTTTGCTTCGTCTTCATCCATCTACGGTAATGCACCGGAACAGGTGAAGAGTGAAGATCTTCATGTGCGTCCCCTCTCCCCATACGCCGTGAGCAAGCTTGCAGGTGAGAAGTACTATCAGGTGTTCCACCAGATCTACGGTCTTGAGACCGTTGCAATTCGGTACTTCAACGTATTCGGACCCTGGCAGGACCCTGACAGCCCGTATTCAGCTGTTATTCCCCTGTTCGTGAAGGCATACATGGAAGGCCGTGCCCCTGTGATAAACGGAGACGGTCTGCAGAGCAGGGACTTCACCTACGTAGAGAATGTGGTCCACGGCAATCTGCTTGCGGCCAGTGCCCCGGATGCACCGGGCAATGTGATCAATGTTGCCTGCCACGGCTCTGTCACCGTTAATTCCCTGGCATCGCAGATAGCTTCACTGACAGGTCATTCGGATATTTCACCTGTGCACGGACCTGACCGTTCAGGTGATGTGAAGCATTCCATGGCTTCCATAGAAAAAGCCTCTCTGCTGCTGGGTTATTCCCCGGTGGTTTCCTTCTCGGAGGGCCTCAGGCGGACGGTGGAGTTCTATATGGAACACGGATTCGGGAAGTAGTAGTTCCAGCAGACCTGCATTCCGCAGGCGTTTTACCAGGCCACCGCCGCAAAGGCCAGAAAACCGGCGAAGAAGAAAACCAGCACAGTTCTAAGCTGCGGTGCAAGGGCTTTTACCTTCATGGAGAGAGCCCTTCCCCGGCTGGTCGTGACCAGGCCGAAGGCAGCCGTACCCAGAAGCACAGCGGGAATCACCTTGAGGATGCCTGCCCATGAAAACAACTCAGGGGTTGTCTGGAGAGCGCTGCCGTAGAGCATTTCATTAAGGAAACCTGCGATCTGCCCTCCGAAGATGCCGGTTGCAGTGCAGGCAAGGGCCAGGGTGATCACGGTGAGCTTTTCCAGTGTTCCAGGGAGTTTTTCACCTTCTGCTTCTTCGCCGTTTCGGGATGGAATGAATATCCTCCCGAGCTTGATAAAACTTGCTATCGTGAGAAAACTTGTAATCCACAGCAGCGGATATGCCGGTGAGTTCTTCATCCCCAGGGTTATGAATGCCTTGCTGGCAAACCCGTTGAAAGGCGGAATTCCTGCGATGGCCAGGGCTCCCACGAAGAAGGCCGCGGCGAAAACAGGCATTTTTCTTCCCAGTCCCTGTATTTTGTAGAGGTTCCTCTTGCCTGTGCAGCTTACAGCTGCTCCCACGGTGAGGAACAGAAGGCTTTTGAAAAGTGCATGGTTCAGGGCATGGAAAAACGATGCGGTAAGGGCTATGGAGGAACCGGCCCCGAACACCGCAAGTATGTAACCCAGCTGGGAAATGGAGTGGTATGCCAGAAGGCGTTTTACATCGCTCTGCGCCAGTGCGCTTATAACCGCTGCCAGGGCCGTAATGGAACCTATCCACATGAGAAGCCCGAAGAAATATTCTCCCCCGAACTGAAGAATGATTCTGACCATGGCAAAGAAGGATACCTTTATCATGGCCCCGGAAAGAATTGCGGAAATGGGATGGGGAGCGTATGCATGGGCTTCAGGCAGCCATGTGTGGAAGGGTATGAAGGCTGTTCTCACACCGATTCCAACGCACAGACAGGCCAGGGCAAGATGCATCACAGGGGTGTTGGCTGCTCCGCCCATGTCCTGCAGGGCGCTGCTCACCCGGGATATCGAGAGAACTCCTGTATCGCGGTAGATAAGGAATATGCCCAGCAGGAAGAACAGAATTCCCGTGGTACTTAAAAGAAGGTATTTCAGGCTTGCTGCAAGACCTGTGGCGGTTCCCTCGTAAGCTATGAGCACATAAACCGTGACGGCTATTATCTCGAAGAAGACGAACATGGTGAAAAGGTCTCCGGTTATTGCCACGCCGTACATTCCCGTTACCATCATCAGAAGGAAGAAGAAGTACCTGGATCCGTACCTGCCCCTGCCCAGGGAGAACACCGCAACCGCAAGGGCTATTACGCTCGTGAGAGCCGCAGATATCCATGCGGTTCCGTCCATGAAAAGGGCTATTCCGTAGGGTTCAGGCCACCCGCCCAGGGAATAGTGCAGTGTCTCGCCTGCCATTACAGGCCCTGAAAGCCCGGTAAGGATAACCGCGGGAACCATCAGGGAAGCTGTTGCCAGAACGCAGAGGAGTTTCTCAAGGGGCTTGAGAATTTTACCTGCCAGGGCCGCTGAAGCACCAAGCAGGGGAGAAAGCAGAACCCAGACCAGCATTTTTTCAGTCATGGAGTTCCCATGCCCTGCGCTCCACCTCGCGCATGTCCAGGGTGTGGAACTTAAGGTACAGCCGGTAAACGAGAACAAGCGCCAGGGCCATTACGCAGACCCCGACCACTATTGCCGTCAGCATGAGGGCCTGGGGCAGGGGATCAACCATCGTTTCACCGGTTCCCTCTATGGGGGCGGTTTTACCGGACAGTGAGCCGTAATGGACGAAGAGAAGTATTATGGCGCTGTTGGCTATGCTGAGACCCATAACCTTCTTGACCATGTTGGCCTTGTTCATTACCCCCCAGAGGCCGACAAGGAAGATCGCTCCTATCAGCAGCCAGGCCATTATTCGTTCCTGAACAGACGGAGGCAGATCAGGCTGATGCCCGAGCCCACCTCTATTCCTATGATGAGGTTCAGAAAGAGAACCATGCCAACCCTTGGCACTGTGCTTGCCTGCACCTGTCCCATGGGATTCCCCAGGAAACCGTGACCCATTACCAGTCCTGCAAGACCTGCCGCCATGAAAGCGAGAAATGCTATGACTTCCACCCTGGTCAGGAATGAGACGGGAAACATGGACTCAGCAGCTTTAACCCCCTGGGCCACCACAAGCAGTATTACACCGGAAGCCATCACCACCCCTCCCTGGAATCCGCCGCCTGGGGAAGTATGGCCATAGGCAAGCAGGTAGAAACCGAACAGGAGCATGAAGGGGGCAAGCTTACGCGAGATCAGATCAAGGATCGAGGTTTTCTTCATCATCATCATTCCCCAGGGTTGGTACAAGGAAAAAAAGCACTCCAGAAACCGCAACCAGAAGCACCACGGTTTCTCCCAGCGTGTCGAAGGCCCTGTAGCCCAGGTAAATACCTGTAACCAGATTCAACGCTCCGGTTTCCTCTTTGCAGTTTTCCACCATGTAGTCACGGATCTCGGAGGAGGTTTCGTGTACTCCGCCGAGAACCTTGAAGAGTAATGCGGCGGTAAGCAGAAGCACCACGGTTTCCGCCGCCACAAGTAAACGATGCGGCTTCATGTGCGGTCCCTTCTGTCAGTTCTGTACACTATCCATATCAGTATCACCGTTCCCACTCCCGTTCCAACCGCTGCTTCTGTCAGGGCCACGTCCGGGGCATGCAGAAGGAAGAACACAAGGCAGCTGAGAAGGCTGAACACCCCGAGAACAAGCACCGCTGCCAGCATGTCCTTTATCTGCAGTGCAATAACGGAAACCACGACCATTGTGAACAGCAGCACCTCAATCATCTGTCTGCTCCTTTTTGCCGGGGGGGGAAATCCTTCGCCATGCCATTACACCGTTTTTCCAGGCGAAACGGGCGATTATGTGTGCCGAGACGGGACTGGTAACGAAAAAGA
>CAZRCS010000186.1:0-3990 GCA_964598645.1 uncultured bacterium
CCACAAGATCCGCTGCTTCCTCCACGGCAATTTCAACCGGGTCTCCCTTAAGATTTCTGGCGAATGGCGCCGTTCCAGGGTTACCGGGAACTGCGATTATCTCGTTGTTTCCGTTTCTGTTGAGAGCCCATGCCAGAGCATGCTCTCTTCCTCCGCTGCCAACCACCACTATTTTCAACTGGTTCCACCTCTCTCCCTGAACACGTTCCCCTCACCGGGAAATGTGCCCCGGGAAACCTCTTCGGCATATTCTTCTATTGCCTTTTCCATCACAGAGTGCAGATCTGCGTACTTCTTCAGGAACTTCGGGTTGAAATCCCCGTTCATTCCAAGCATGTCGTTCACCACAAGTATCTGGCCGTCGGTAAACCGTCCCGCGCCGATACCTATGGTGGGAATGGAAGACTCCCGGGTGAGATCCCCTGCAAGTTCCTCCTCCATCATTTCCAGTACAACGGCGAAGGCTCCGGCTTCCTCAAGCGCCTTGAGCTGTTCACGGAGTAAATCACCGGAATCCCCCCGAACCACCCTGTAAGTTCCTTCGACTTTTATTGACTGAGGCAGAAGACCGATATGACCCATGACCGGAATACCCGCATCCACTATGGCCCTCACCCGACTCACCGCGGCGGTATTTCCGCCCTCGAGTTTCACTGCGTCTGCCCCTGCTGAAGACACGAACCTTACAGCATTTGCCACGGCGGTTTCATCGGAAGGCTGGTAGCTGCCAAAGGGCATGTCTCCAACCACGAGCGCAGAGGGAGCTCCCTTTTTCACTGCTCTGCAGTGGGCTACCATTACATTCATGTCTGCACCCAGGGTGGAATCCTCTCCCATAACCGCCATCTGGAAAGAGTCTCCCACCAGTATCACATGAACACCGGCCTTTTCCTCCAGCTTTGCTGTGGAATGGTCATATGCGGTGAGAGCAACAATCTTTTCGCCCTTTTTCTTCATGCTCGAAAGCATCCTGATCGTCATTTTGCTTCTGGACATAAACACCCAATTCCTTATTTCATGAAATGCAGGAACATGGCTAAGATAATTGAAGCGGAGCTACCGCCCAAACCTGGGAAGATACGCCGAGAAATATGCGACAGCAGCAAAAATGAATCCCGCGGCAACATCCGTTACGAAGTGTTCTGCTCCGTATATGATCTCGAAGCAGATCGAAGCAAGGAGGATCAGAGACCACCATGAGCGCTTTGCGCCGAGTTCACGGAATAGCACAAGAACCATAAGAAGGGTAACTCCGGCATGGAGGCTGGGCATTGCAGCTCTGGGGGTGTTGCTGGCACCTGACACCAGAAAACCGGGAACGATCTGGCCCAGGGCCTTGAAAACACACCTGTGGAGCGGTTCGATAACCCCATCTGACGCAAGGAGCCATGGTGGCGTAAGAGGCCAGAGAATGTATGTAAGGTAACCGGTTGTGACTATCACTGCAAAGGCAAGAATAGCTCTCTTCATTGCATCGATGCCCTTGACTCTGTAAACCAGCCATGGAGTCACGAAGGGAAAAGAAAAGAAAAGGCTGTGGGTAAAAGCAAGCGGGTAGTCATACCAGTTCGGGCAGCCTGAAGCAGGTATGAGACGGCTCTGAAGCCACCGGGAGGGAAGAACTCCAAAGATGCCTTTTTCAAAGGCAAGCACCTCGGGACCGTGAAAGGTGCCTGTAAAAGTAGCTGCTACCTTCCCCAGACCCAGATAACATCCTGCAAGGAAAAGACCGTTCAAAAGGAACTTGTACTTCTCAGGAACCAGTTCGTAACGGTAGAAAAGGTATAGCACTGCCCATAAAGGTATCATGTAAGGTAACACGAAGCTACCCCTGAAAACGGGGATCAGTGATATGAGAACGGTGAAGATCCCGGTAACGTAAAGATACACAACATCGCAGTCCCAGGATCGGGACAGACTGTCCTGTGTGTTCAAGTAAATTCCCCCCTATATGGAAACGAAGGGGACCAACCCCTGAAGAATGCTCTTATTACAGGGTTAAAGGACTTACTACTGCCGCCGGAGTCTGTGAGGCTTCCCGAAAAGGGCGCCTTCGAAACCGGCGGGGGCCGCCTTCATGAGTAACTTATCCCACTCTCAGATCATTTGGTCCCCAACACTGATTATATTACGCTCTTCCGGGGCCTGCGTCAAACCCTGATGGAGAGACCACCTCGGATTTTATATTGTTCGATATAGTTAACATGCAGTCACAGAAAGGCATACTATGGCAAAAAACATCACTAATCCGAAGGAGGATTTCTCCAGATGGTATCTGGATGTCATTCGTGAAGCCGAGCTTTCAGACCCGGCTCCCGTCAGAGGCTGCATGGTTATTCGACCCTACGGTTTTTCAATATGGGAACTCATGCGCGACGACCTGGACAGAAGGTTCAAGGAAACCGGCCACTCCAACGCTTACTTCCCGCTTTTCATACCTGAGAGCTTCATAACGAGGGAAGCGGAGCATGTGGAGGGATTCAGCCCTGAGCTCGCCGTTGTGACCCACGCAGGAGGCAAGAAGCTTGAAGAACCTCTGGTTGTGAGACCCACCTCAGAAACCATCATAAACCACATGTTCAGCAAATGGATAAACAGTTACCGCGACCTGCCCATGCTCCTTAACCAGTGGGCAAACGTGGTGAGGTGGGAACTGCGCCCAAGACCATTTCTGAGAACCACCGAATTCCTCTGGCAGGAGGGGCACACTGCCCATGCCACAGAGGAAGATGCCCGGGAAGAAACCATGAAGATGCTCCGGGTATACACCGATTTCATGAGGGATTATGCCGCTGTTCCCGTGATTCCTGGAAAAAAGACCGACAAAGAAAAGTTTGCCGGTGCCGTGGACACCTACACCATAGAGGCCTTGATGGCTAACGGATGGGCCCTCCAGGGAGGCACCAGTCATTACCTGGGAACAAATTTCGCGAAGGTATTCGAAACCATGTTCCTTGACGCGAACAATGAACGGCAGCTTGTTCATCAGACAAGCTGGGGTGTAACAACAAGGCTCGTGGGCGCCGTGATAATGGTTCACGGCGATGAACACGGACTGAAACTCCCTCCTATGATAGCTCCTGTACAGGTGGTGATAGTACCCATCGCGAAAAAGGAAGAAGAACGAGCAGCTGTGGCGGAAGCCGCCGGCAGAATAGCCGGAGAGCTTAAGGAAATGGGCATCCGGGTAAAGATTGACGACAGGGACTCCATGAGCCCGGGCTTCAAGTTCAACCACTGGGAAGTAAGGGGTGTCCCCCTGCGTCTTGAACTGGGTCCAAGGGACATAGCAGAGGGACATGTTATGGCCAGCCCCAGAAACCGGCCGGGCAGAGAGGGCAAATTCATCATTCCCATGGACAGTATCGGAGAAACCGTGAAGAACGCCCTTAAGAACATACAGACGGAAATGTATGAGTCTGCGGTTAAGTTCATGGATGAAAACACCCACGATGTTGCCACCTATGACGAATTCAAGGAACTTCTGCCCGATCAGCCCGGATTCTATAGGGTTTGGTGGGACGGAACCTCTGAAGACGAGGCCATGATTCAGGAACAGACCAAGGCCACAGTGCGATGCCTTCCCCTGGAACAGAGGAAGGGCACCGGCAGCTGCTTCCTCACAGGAAGAGAAACCAGCACCACAGCAATATTAGCAAGGGCCTACTGACGCAAAACGGGGAAGAATCAGTACAGCCTATTACCTGGCCCTGGTTCTTCCCCTCTTCCATCGCAGACCACATTTTGATCGAAACAGCAATCCTGCGCCGTCTGACACTTCTTTCAAAAAACATCTATGAAGATGCAGGTTGGGGTATTCGACCTTAGCGAAACGACCTGGGGCAGAATCAGGAGCACATTCTAGATTCGTATCTTCTCAGGAAAAGCCGGGCTTGCAAGCCTGGCTTTTCCTTTGTTAAAGGATACCTTCCTGCTTATATTGATTCTTCCCTGCGCCTGATGAAATACTTCTGGAGGTTCTGATGATCT
>CAZRCS010000187.1:0-3979 GCA_964598645.1 uncultured bacterium
GAAAGCAGAAGACCGGAAGTCTACGGAGGTTATGAATGAATCCCGGTAAAACCAATCCGTTCCGTGTTTCCGTAACTGTTCTTACTGTGCTTTTCACCCTTGTGATCCTGAAACTGGGAGCACCCATTTTCGTGAAAATTGCCATTGCCGTTTTCTTTGCCCTGCTCATTTCACCGGCAGTCAAGAAGACAGCCAACGGAGTGGACCATCTTCTTAGCAAGCTATTCAAAAGGTACAGACTCAGGGGAGACAGAAGCCAGTCGAACCTGGCAAGCATAGTAGGCACTGCGCTGGTTCTGGTAATGGCCCTTTTCATCGTTTCCGTGTTCTTCTTCCTGATATACGGTACCATGAGTATGCTGGTGAACAGGAAAGATGACATGGTCAGTAACGTGGTTCACCCGGTGGTCACATTCGTTGAAACCGCCAGAACAGACTGGATACCGGATATTTACAGCCGAATTGGCATGGAGGAGGTCAAGGAGGTCACCACAGCCGCCGATACTGTCTCCACCGAGGGGAAGGCTCCGGCTCCCTTTTCACTGGAAGACTCTGCCTTGTCCTTCACTTCCATTGTCCCAACCGCCGCCGGGCTTGTTGGCACTGTAACCGGTGGGTTGTTAAACACAGTGCTCATTACCATGCTCACCGTGTTCATGGTCAATGGACGGAGGGTGTTTTCGGGAAAACTCAGGGAAATGGATATGGTAACCCATCTCCATTATCAGAAGATCATACGAGCAGTTGAAACCGTTCCCAGGAAGTACCTTCTCGCAAAGCTGTTCACAAGTGCCCTTACAGGTATCCTCATAGGTGTGGGCCTTGTGATAATGGGCTTCCAGGTCGACGAGGCTTTCATCTGGGCAATAACGGCAATGGTTTTCAATTTCGTGCCCTTCTTCGGTTCCATAGCCGCAGGACTGATGATATCACTGTACGTAATGTCACTGGGAGGTTTCAGACTGGGCCTGCTGGCTGTTCTGACCATAGTGGTAATAAACAACATTGTATCCAATGTTATCGAGCCGAGTTATTTCGGTGATGTACTGCCAATTGGAAAGGTCACCATTCTTCTCTGTGTGATAATCTGGGGTTATCTCTGGGGAATTGTAGGAATTTTCATGGCTGTTCCGGTTACGATAATAGTCAAGGTTCTTCTGGAAGAAACCGTGGGAAGAAACTCACTTGTAGTATTTATGGAGGTATAGATGACAGCCCTGATGATTCTTCTTGCCCTGACAGGGGCATCTTTCGAAGTAAACTGGACCGCAGAGTCTGTACCGGCAGTTGTGACCGGTCCCATGGGAGACAGAATTGTGATGGAGGGAGTTCCATCTATCGGTGCTCCGGGAACCCCGCTGATGCCTGCTGTTCCCCTTACGGTTATTCTTCCTGCAGGTGCCGTTGTGGATGGTGTAAAGATTGAGGATTCGAATCCTCGACTTGTCTCATCCTTCTTCGTGCCAATGCCGGCACAGATGGGAGTGCCGCTTTCAAGGCCAGGTGATTTCTCTGTTACACCGGCAGATATGGACGCTTTCGGACGAACGATCAATCTGGATGCAAAGATTCAGGGACAAGGTACCCTCATGGGGTATCCAGTTGCTGATCTTGTTATCAGACCCTTTCAGTGGGATCCGGCAACGAAGAATCTTTCTTTTACAGAGTCTATGACCCTCCGTGTGGAGTATCATTTTGAGTCCTCGGCGGCGCAAATACCCATAAGGGGTATATCGGGCAGTCAAACAATCAGTTCAATTCTTGAAAGTTCTGTTATCAATCCTGAGATGATCCCCGCCACCGATTTGTACACCAGTGAACTTCCCTGGGGAGAATACCTGATCATTGCAGATGATCTTCTAGCTGAATCCTTCGAACCCCTTGCGGAATTCAAAACCTGGAAGGGCATAGAGACGAAAATAGTCAATATCTCGTACATAACAGATGCTTACTCAGGTATCGATGATGCCCAGAGGCTCAGAAACTTTCTCTTCGATATCTACCAGGACAATCCACCCACATACATTCTTCTTGCAGGTGATACACCCGGTATTCCTCACAGGAACTGCTACGCAACCGCAGAAGGTTATACAGGTGATCCATCAAGTGATCTGTACTATCAGGACATGAACGATACTGCACCCGGCGTTGACGCCTGGAACCTCGATGGCGACGGGATCTGGGGGGAATTGAACGGTGATGACAATATGGACTATCACCCTGACTACATCCTGGGCCGGGCATCAGTGGAAACAACCTCAGAAGCAGACATTTTCGTAGGTAAGGTCCTTGCCTGGGAGAACACTCCAGATACCGCCGACTGGTACACCTCCATGGGATTCACCACAAGCGTTCTTTGGAGCAGCCCCTATTGCCCGGGATCAGCAGGTAAAGAAAATGTTGACACGCTGTACACACCAGGGACATGGACTATAACCAAGCTCTACCAGGATACCGGCACCCAGAGCTACTCCGCTACCATGGCAATGCTCAACAGGGGGATGCAGCTGGTGAACCACGCAGGTCACGGCAGCGAAACCAGTGTTTCCATAGGCCCCGGGGGATACCTTGGAACCACTGATTTCATGGGGCTGACAAACGTTACCAACAACGGCAGACCCACAATATGGAACACAATTGCCTGTCTTTCAGGCTCCTTCGATACCGGAACATGCCTTGCCGAATCATGGATCCGTTCACCGAACGGCGGTGGTTTCTGCATAATGAACACCCGTTACGGGTGGGGTGAACCCGCGGAACCGGGGGGACAGTGGAGCGATCTTGTGGACCAGGAGTTCTTTGCCAAGTTCTTTACTGAAGACATGTATCAGCTCGGCGTTGCGTTCATGATGGCTAAGGACGAATTCATACCCCTCGTACCTTCAGATCCCCACTACGACTGGATAGGGAAGAGCAACACCCTCTTTGGTGACCCTGAGCTTCCAATGTACACAACTGAGCCTGCTGTGCTCGAGGTGGGTGAGTTCGCGCTTTACGAGGGGTTATCAGATCTTGCTGTTACCGTTACCTCCGGGGGAAGCCCTGTTGAGAATGCCAGGGTCTGCCTGATTCAGGGCGAGTGGGACGATCCTGTAACCTATGCGGTAGGACTTACGGACGGAGCCGGAATGGTAACACTCACCTGGCCTGAGTTCATGCCTGCACTTCCCAACACAGCCCGTGTTACGGTATGGGCCAGAGACAAACAGCTCCACTCAGAGGTTGTTGATGTTTGGAACATGGGAACAGGAGGGGAGAGCAGCAGTGCAGTTTCTGCCCTCTCAATAGAATCTCCAAACCCTCTGCAGGGTACAGCCTCTATTTCGTGGTCGCTTCCATGTGTTCAGGAAGCAAATATTTCCATTCTGGATCTTGCTGGAAGAACAGTTGACACCCAGGCACTCCAGGGCATCTCAGGAGTTTACAGCTGGAATGCCAGTGAGAATCCTGCAGGTGTCTACTTCGTAAGAATGACCACTGAGGATGGAAATCAGCTCCAGAGAAGAATAGTAGTTGTCAGGTGAGAAAGGAATAGAATTGAAGGAACTGAAAAGGGAAAATGGTCTGGTTGTTCTCAGGTTCGACAAGGGTGAGGACTTCATGGGAACCCTTACGGACTGGTTGAATGAAAACAGTGTTCAGTCAGCTGCTGTCCTTTGCGGCATAGGCATGCTGAAGGACATGGAGATAGGAAGATACGACGGCAGGGAATATGCCAGAAAGACGGAACCTGACTCATGCGAGATACTATCTCTTCAGGGAAGTGTCTCCATGAAGGAAGGAAGCCCTTTTACTCATCTGCATGTTTCATATGCTGACCATAATTTCAATGCAGTCGGAGGACACCTCTTCAGCGGTACTGTGTCCATGACCATCGAGCTCGTTATCGCTCCCATGAGCCCCGGTCTTGTAAGAAAACCGGTAGGCGGAGTGTTCTGGCAGATGGACTCCTGACCCTTGACGCAGACGAGCATGTTAT
>CAZRCS010000188.1:0-3969 GCA_964598645.1 uncultured bacterium
AATATGAAAAACCCGTTGACCATTTGCACCGGGTTTGAATATGATACCGGTTAACACGGGATATTACTTATCGGTAAGTAAACAAAAACGAAGAAAGATTCCGATGAACCTGTCTCTAAGACGATTTGAAGAGAGAGATCTGTTGCAGCTCCAGGGTTGGAGTAATGCCGTGGGCTCTTACAAATACATGCAGAAGGTTACCCCCCTTAACTTTGAGGGGCCGGAAGACCTCCATCGCTGGGGCATGGATTATGTCTGGTATGCCATTATCCTTAATGATGAGGCCATTGGCGGTGTCTGGGTTGACAGACGGAGACCAGGAGATGATACCGGCATTCTGGGAATAATAATCGGCCGTCCAGACATACTTGGCAGAGGGATAGGACGCAGGGTAATTGTAATGGCCATTGACAGAGCCGTTGAGATCCTTGGTCTTTCAAGGATAAGACTAACAGTAAGGCAGGCCAACGAAAGGGCCGTAAGGTCTTACAGAAGTGTTGGTTTCACCGTAAGCGGAGAGGGCTCTACGGTTCTTCCCGATGGAGGCTCCGTTCCTTTCTACAGAATGGAAATTGAAACTGAAGGTCTTGCCGAGGCCATCTGATCCAACCTCCGGGTAATCCTTGTTATGATCCCCTTCCAGTGTTATTTACCAAAAACACAGGGGAGGGTAATATGAAGGCATTGAAAATCGTTCTTTCCATTATGGGTGTCGTTATCATTTTTTTCGGCCTTGTTTTTCTCATCGGCGGCAGGCCCGTTTCCGGGGCAGTGATACTCATCACAGGGGTTTTCCTTCTTATAACTGGACTCAGAAAGCCCAGGACCCGTGACGTAATCGTGAAACAGGAACTGGAACTCACCGGTGACGTAACCCTTGAAAATCTGAAATGCAGACAGTGCGGGGGTAGCCTTTCTTCGGAAAATACTGCGGTTAGAGCAGGAACAGTATTCATTTCATGCCCCTACTGCCACAGTGAGTACCAGCTGGAGGAGGCACCTAAATGGTGAAGATCTCAACTATTCTTTTATCTCTGGCATCAATTGCCATAAGCCAGAACTACAATATCTCGGTTCCCGAATTCAACTGCGTTGTGGAGGTAAACAGGGATCAGTCCCTGGATATAAGTTATGAGATCCTCTTTGAATGTACACCGGGATTCACCCCGCTGGACATCGTTGACATAGGGTTCCCCACGGAAGACTTCAGTCTTTCCGATGTTGAAGCCCGAATGGACAACCATCCTCTCAGTCGTATCTACTACTCCACATACATAGACAATGGTGTGGAGGTACACCTTGACGAATTTTCCATTTACGGAGGAGAGCAGGGCCGATTCAGATTCACAGGCGTAAACAGGAACATGGTTTTTCTCGACACGGAAAGCGATGACTATGCTTCCATGGAGTTTACACCCACCTGGTTTGACAGCGGGATTCTCTCCGGCTCAAGCGATTTCACCCTTACGGTTATTTTCCCCCAGGGGGCAGAACCTGACCTGGTGAGGTATCATGACCGTCCTTTTACAGAGTCAAGGTTAGACAAAGACGGCAGGGTGGTTTACATATGGCATGAGACCAGGCGGGTGGATTCCCCTTATCCTGTGGGAGTATCCTTTCCGGACGATCTTGTGGATGGTTCCCTGACCGATAGACCCAAAGCGCCGCTTATCTCTCCTGAAGCTCTTGTCTTCATTGCGGTTTTCGGCTTCATATTCCTTTTCTTCGCCTTCATTATTTTCGTGATCGTTAAGTCGGTTATCGATGCGAAGAAGCGCAGAGAACAGTACCTTCCCCCCCGGCTCGGTCTTGAGGGAACGGGCATCAAGCGGGGGCTAACTGCTCCCATGGCCGCCCTTCTTCTTGAGGAAAAGCTGGACAGGGTGTTCCTCCTGGTGATCTTCGGGCTTTTGAAGAAGGGGAAGGTCCGGCTGGACGGGCACAAGCTGGAAAGAACCGGCTCTGATGAAGGGCTGCGTTCCTACGAGAAGCAGATCCTGGCCCTTATCCCCACAGGCGGCCTCGAGAAACCCATCCCCACTGAACCTGTAAGGAAAGTATTCCTGGACATGATAAAGGAGCTTCAGAAAAAGATGGATGGTTACTCACTGAAGGAAACCAGGGAGTATTACCGAAGCATCATCGATAGAGCCTGGAGAATGGTCATGGAGGACGGTTCCTCTGAAAAAGCCGGCGAGATACTGGGAAACAGCTTCCAGTGGATGCTTGCCGACGGGAAGTATGAACAGCGGGTAAGGAAAATCCCTGATAACAGGACCGCAATTCTTCCTGCGTACATGTACGGCTACCTTTCCGGAAGAGCCGTTTCGACACCGGGGGGAATGTCACTGGGCACTGCCTGTTCTCAGCTTGCGGGAGCACTGGAAAGTGCCGCTGGAAGAACGGTGGCGAACATAACTTCACTTTCGAGATCGGTAACGGCAACTACGAATCCCATTCCCGTTTCCACAAGCAGAAGCAGCTCAGGCAGCGGCTGTGCCTGCGCATGTGCCTGCGCCGGTTGCGCCTGCGCCTGTGCAGGGGGAGGCAGATAGCATGTTCAGGAATCTGAAAGAAGCAGGAAAGAGAATCAGCCAGCCCGGGATCAGGCACTTCAGAACCCAGGACCACCGGATACACCTCAGAACGGAAGAATCAGGGGCAGGATTGCTTACGGTAGACGCATCCCGGGTGATACACTTGAGTGCTGTGGCAGTGGATATGGTCTGGATGATCCTTTCAGAATACACCGAAAAGGAAATGATCCGGGCTCTGAAAAAGCGCTACAATGTAAGAAAGAAACAGGCTGTCAGCGACCTTCAGGATTTCAAGGGAGTTCTGAAGGAAATACTGAACAAAGGAGCGGCTGAACCCATTTCATACGTGAACATGGATGTGGCAGAACCCTTCCAGACAGAGATTGCCGTTCCCTACAGAATGGATCTTGCCCTTACTTACAGGTGCAATGTGAACTGCTCTCACTGTTACAACCAGACCAGGGAGAAAACAGAGCTTTCAACTGAACAGTGGAAGGAAGTTCTTAAAAAGGTGTGGAATCTGGGCATTCCCCATGTGATATTTACTGGAGGAGAGGCTACTCTCAGAGATGATCTCGTTCAGCTCATCTCCCATGCTGAGGAACTGGGTATGGTAACCGGACTTCTCACCAACGGCGTGAAACTTGCAGACTCTGAATACCTGAGAACACTTGTGGATGCAGGTCTTGACCATGTTCAGATCACATTGGAGTCTGCTGACAGTTCGGTTCACAACGCCATGACCGGAGCAGAAAGCTTCCAGAAAACCGTACAGGGAATAAAGAACTGTGTTAAGGCAGGGATACACACCATCACTAATACCACCATTACGAACAAGAATGCCGGGGGTATGACCGAAACAGTGAAGTTTGCTCACAGCCTTGGTCTCAAGGCGTTGGCAGCCAATGCGGTCATTCACAGCGGAAAGGCTCTTCAGGAAGACTTTTCCATCCCAACCGATCAGCTTGAAACGGTAATCCTTTCCATGAACGAGGAACTGGAAAGACTTGGTATGAGGTTCATCTGGTATTCTCCAACGCGTTATTGCGCTTTTAATCCACTGGAGCTGGACCTGGGAGAAAAGCGCTGCACAGCAGGGGAATACAATCTTTGCGTGGAACCTGATGGCGAGGTGCTTCCCTGTCAAAGCTGGTACGAATCCGCCGGGAACATCCTGAGGGATCCATGGGATTCTATCTGGCAGAGCGAGCTTTTCGTCTCCGCCAGGGAAAGGAAATGGGTGGATGAAACCTGCCGGGAATGTGTTCACTTCACACTCTGCGGAGGAGGATGCCCCCTTGAGAAGAAGAACGGAGCCCCCTGCAGGGACTCAATTTAATAACGATCTGCTCAGGGAGATTTACCAGAGACAGTTCCATGAGCTTGCGTGTCTGCGGAGGCACATCCTTTCACTTCTGCCGATCAGTTCAGT
>CAZRCS010000189.1:0-3936 GCA_964598645.1 uncultured bacterium
GGAGTCTCTCCCGATGAGCTTACCAGGTGTATAGAAGGCAGAGAGCTACCAGCTGGGAGTTCCGTTTTCAATAAACCCGTGTGAGGGGTGTGCTGGACATTCAAGCTTCCAGTTTCCGCTTTCCACGGTATAGGTGTATTCTCCGCCTTCAGGGCAGCACACGGGAATACTTGATGCCTCTCCCATTGAACCTGGCAGTGTACCGTTCTGTGCCTGATATATAACGATGTTCGAGGCTGCCATCTGCATGTTCGTTCTGCACACCTCCTGGTTTGCCCGGTCTATTCCCGCGGTAAGATCAGGGGCGCTTGACGTTTCTAACTCTTCAGCTGAAATGTTGATGGCGGGATCTGTCCCGGGCTGATTTCCGCCGCACCCTATCAATAAAAGAAACAGGAACGAAACAAGCAGGCATTTCATATGCAATCTCCCTTTATTATGGTTACATTTGTGAATGTAAGTAAATTAACAACAGAAGGAAAGTCGACATGGAAACAGGTCCTGTAACAATTCTTGGAACACTTCTTCTCACAGGCTTCATTGCAGGACGCATCGTCTCAAAACTCGGTCTGCCCCAGGTAACCGGCTACATCCTGGCCGGTGTGATTCTGAACCCCCAAATATCGGGAATCATCTCCTCGGACTTCATCGGCAGCTCAGAACTTGTAACTGATCTTACGCTGGCAATAATTACATTCTCAGTTGGAGCAAGCCTTTACCTTCCAAAGATCCGCAAGGTGGGAAAAACAATCGGCCTCGTGGCAATTTTCGAGGCCGAGTTCGCAAACATTTTCATTGCCTTGGGGTTCATCATCCTTCTTCCCGTTCTTCTTCCGGGTTCGGCACCATACGCTATACCCCTTGCTCTTCTCTTCGGAGCCCTGGGTTCACCTACTGACCCGTCGGCTACCCTAGCGATCACACATGAATACAACTGTAAGGGTCCTGTGTCACGCA
Source organism: uncultured bacterium (assembly GCA_964598645.1). Classification (GTDB taxonomy): domain Bacteria; phylum Fermentibacterota; class Fermentibacteria; order Fermentibacterales; family JCC-6; genus Sabulitectum. Next base: position 958 of record CAZRCS010000189.1, read on the forward strand.
CCGTTCTAGGGGTTGCCGCCATGGACGACGGAATAGGAATGATCAATTACAGTGTCGCCGCAGCAGTTGCGGCGGTACTTCTAGCCCACAGCTCCTTTACCGCTTCTTCGGTTCTGGCACCTGTTTTGAGAATTGCCGGTTCTCTGGCCGTGGGAACTGTCTTTGGAGGCCTCTTCTCCTTCATGGAAAAAAAGAAATTCGCAAAGACCGACTCGTCGATTCTTGCACTTCTCCTGGGATCTCTTTATGCCTGCTATGGTGCGGCCGCTTATTTTAGCGCCGACTCGCTTCTGGCAGTTATGACCATGGGGTTCGTGGTGGTGAATGCCGGCGAGTGGTGCAGAACCATACCGGAAAAAACCGCAGGCTGGATAGAGGAAGTGGTTTTCATTCTGTTCTTCACCGTGAGCGGCATGAAACTGGATTTTTCTGTTCTCAAAGCTTCAGCACTGACGATAATGGCTTTCGTTCTTCTAAGAGCTTCCGGGAAGTACTTCGGCACATCTCTGGGAGCCAGAATTGCCAAGAGTCCACCCATTGTAAGAAAGTACACAGGCTTCTGCCTTGTTCCCCAGGGGGGAATAGTCATAGGTCTGGCCCTTGTTCTGCAGGCAAGACCTGAATTCAGCCAGTTCTCCAGTACTCTGGTAAGCGTGATACTGGGTACGGTTATAATTCACGAACTCATCGGCCCTCTGATGTCGAAATGGGCACTGAGGAAGGCAGGGGAGATAACTCAAAGCAGCTAGGCTGCGGGGCAAGACATGCTCTACCTGATGTAACCCAGAGATTCCAGATTGCCACAGTCACTTCTTACAGGTGTGGAAAGTGGAGGAGTGGTCCAGTACTCATCAAGCATTTCGCAGATGGGTGATTCCAGCGGGAGAATCATTGTTTCGCCGGGATCGTCGGCGATGTCATAGAACTCTTCTTCCATGCTGCTGTAGTTAATGATACCTTTACCGGGAAAATAGAGTATGCTGCAGAGCGATTCATAGGCATCAAAGTCTTTCATTCCTGATACTCCCCTGATGGCTCCGCTGGAGGGAAGAATTCTCGAGGACACATTTCCCGACAGAATATCCATGCCCTCAACACATTCAGGAACAGAATTTCCAGTATATCCTGCTATAACAGGCAACAGATCGAATTGCCCTGCCGGAATCGTATTGATCGAATCAGAAGGTATTCCCGCTCCTGTAATTATCAATGGCACATGCAGCAGTTCCTGATATAGAGAGTGGCCGTGGGACCAGCTTCCATGATCAAAAAACTCTTCGCCGTGATCCGAGGTGACAATAACCATTGCATTGTCTAGAACACCGTATCGCCGTAATCCCAGCAGAAGCCTTCCTATCTGACTGTCAACCCAGGCAATTTCTCCGTCATACATATTAACGAGATGCTGTAAATCCTCTGGATTTATCACATTGTTCAGTGAATCGGTCTGCCAGTTTGTTCCCCCTGCTGAGCCGGTCTCTGAAAATCTTAAGTCAAATCCCCCGGGAGCGCTGTAGGGAGCATGAACATCGAACAGATGTACCACAAGCAATTTTGGCGATGGGTTGCCAGTGTTTTCTTCAAACCACTTCAGCACTTCATCCACAGTGACAGCCGCCAAGCCATGCCCTGACAAATGCATAGAATAGTGATCAAATCCTCGATTGAAGCCGAAATCCTCCGCAAGGTATGGGGAGTTAACGAAACCCAGAGTGATGTACCCGTTTGCACCCAGAATGGTTGATATTGTTTCAAATTCCGTATTGAGCCCGTAGGTTTCAGTACCAAGCATTACTGCTCTGTGCGATCTTACTGTAAGCCCTGTCCAGATAGTTGCATGAGCGGGAAGAGTCCAGGGAGCCTGTGCCTGACACCTTGTGAAGACGATCCCGGAGGCTGCCAGACTGTCGATAACCGGAGATGTATTCCTGTAATACCCGTAACAGCCAAGATGATCTGCCCGCAGCGTATCGATGATGATCAGAACTATGTTAGGTTTTTGTGAATTACTAATATTACATCCAGATGCTGTCAGCGACAAAAATACAAACGCAGCTAATACATACTTAATCATGCTCTTCTCCCAAAAAAATTTTACACCTGACAACATTTTTATAGAGTTATCTTATAGAAGATTCTAAAAAGATACCAAATACATATTCTTTTTAATTATTCTATAAAGTTTCTTAGTCCAATAATTGCAGTTAATAACTTAGCATGCATTATTTGTCAATATGCATTTATACTGTTTTTATAGGACTATTTTTTATAAATCAGATGGAACACCGATTTATTGCAGACTAGAAGCCGCCTTTATGCAATTTATTGTCGCTAGTCAATTCCGTCTGATATGAAGCTGCGGATCTGTGATGGAAGTGTTCAGGGTAACGGGAAGCCGCAAGCGGCACTTCTAAATGGAAATGGGCACTTAGGAAGGCAGAAGAAGTAACACAGAGCTACTCTTCGTAAAAGATATACTTGATCATCGACCAGGTAGATCTTTCCTTAGTCTCTGACAGGTCCAGCCAGCGATTGATGGACCAGACCCCATCCGATGTTTCTTCAGTAATGAAGATTGTCTCACCTGCCGCTCTGTAGCCTGACATTTCATCTAGATATACTTTCAGATCGAACTGGCAATCCACCTCCACAAAGCTGGTATCCAGCTGATAAGGTTCAATGGAGAGTATCTCCATTTCAAGAGAGATGGATTCAGGAGATGCGAAAAGGTCTTCGGTGTATAAAAGCTCTGTTGCGAGGTACCACTCCGAGTCCGGATAACTGGGGGATGGACCCCACCATTCAGCATCATGAACCCTGAACACGAAGTCCTGTGCCAGGCAGTCCGCGTAATCGTCCAGGTTCCTGGTGTTGTAGCTTTCAGTAAACTGATCAATTACCTCTTCTGTAGATCTCGTATAAGGTTCCAGTTCAGGGTCTGGTTCCGCGGGAGAGCATGCCTGCAAAGCAAGAAATACC
>CAZRCS010000190.1:0-3880 GCA_964598645.1 uncultured bacterium
GCGGTAAAGGCATCTGATCCTCCAGCCAGAAGCACGGATTCACAACGGTATTCCCCCTGAAGACCTTCATTTTCTCTGTAGTCCAGAGTGATTCCCCGCCAGTTGGAAGCTAAGCTGTAGCCGGTGAAGTCGCATAGCGAAATGGATACGCCTGAAGCTGTAAGGAACCCGGCATGACCTTCTTCAGTTACCATGGAACCAATGGAAGCATGAAGACCGGAAGTGGATCCGGAAGAAAGTACCCTGAATGCTTTTCCCTTACCCCCGGCAAAGGTCATCTCCGTGAAGGTTTCTTCACTCGAAAAAGGAAATCCCGTTACTTCTGTCCAGTCATGCCATGGAACAAGTCCGCGGATGAATCTGAATTCGGTGACCCTTCCCCCGGAAACCGGTACCGAAACAGGTGTCAGAAGGGTGAGGATCAAAGGGATGACGGTGCTCATTCCAGGGCCTTACTTATCTCCCGTGCCTTCTTTCTGCCAATTCCTGGAACTGCGGCAATATCTTCTTCCGAGGCTGCAGCAATTCTTGCCACACTGCCGAACTTACCAAGCAATGAAGCTTTAAGCCCTGGACCGATTCCCGGGATGTCATCGAGCACCGAATGAAAATGGCTCTTGGCCCTTCGATTTCGGTGAAAGGTAATCACGAAACGGTGTGCTTCATCGCGCATTGCCCTTAGAAGAAGAAGCGGAGGCGAGTCCAGTGGAAGTCTGATCTCCCGTTCCTCCGGTGCGGTGAGTAACATCTCCTCTTTCTTGGCAATGGAGATGAACCTGGTTTTCTGCATGACGCTTCCTCCGGCTGCCCAGGCTGCCCGAAGCTGTGTAATTCCGCCGTCGATAAGAAGCACGTCAGGGTATTCGTCCTCAAGGTGTGATGCGAATCTGGTAACGGCGTTCCCGATCATGGCAGGATCGTTACGGGCGATCTCTTCAGGCATCGTAAACCTTCTGTAACCGTTTCTGTCCGGTTTACCCTTCCTGAAACTCACAAGGGCGGCAACCGAGGCGTGTCCCTGTATGGTGGATGCATCCAGGCAGACCATCCACTCAGGGGGAGCATCGAGTCCGAGAATGTCTGCAATTGCCTCCAGTGAAGCCTCAAGACGCTCACCCCTGCCAGCGGGATGCTTCCATTCAAGTTTCGCAAGGAAATTTCTTAGATCCCTCTCTGCAACTTCCACCAGAGATCTTAAATCTCCCCTTTCAGGGACCATGATGTCCACCGGTGAGCCTCTGCGCTCCCTGAGCCAGCTGGTCAGCACATCTCTGTATTCAGGTTCGGAACCCAGCAGCACCTGCCTTGGTACATCGCCTGTTTCCGAATAGTAGGCCCGGAGAAGAATGGATATTCTCTCAGCCTCTGAGGCCAGTTTCCATTTCGACGTAAAAGGAAGCCTGAGGCTGCCCATGAACCTTCCGCTTCTTATCTGTATGATTATTCCCCAGTTCTCGGAAACAGCCATTACGTCCCTGGGAATTCGGTCTCTAAGGGACTCCGGGGCAGGCCATCCGAAGGAATCAAGTCTTTTCAGAAGATCCCTGAGACCTGCCGCCCTCTCATATTCCAGGGCATCTGAGGCCTCTCCCATCTTCTGGAGGATTTCTTTCCGCGCCTCATCCCAGTGCCCTTTCAAAATGAATAGAATCCTCTCGACCCTTGCATGATACTGAGCTTTCTGCTCATTAGAGCACGGTGATGGGCATCTGTCCATCTGGCCCATCAGACAGGGTCTTTTCCTTTGTTTGAGGTTCGCGGTTCTGCATCTTCTCAAAGGATAGAGATCTAAAAGAAAAGCAACAAGAGACTTCAGGTTTCCTGCATCGGGATATGGTCCGAACCTTGGAATCTCCACTGAACGGTCCGGGTTCCTGGTGATCACAAGCCTGGGGAACTCCTCGTTAACCGTTACCTCCAGCCAGGGATACCTGCTGGATCCCCTCATGTCTACGTTAAGAGGAGGTTTATGAATACGTATGAGCTCCGCTTCCAGCACCAGCGCTTCAAGCTCGTTCCTTGTTACTGTCCACTGAACCGTCTGAGCTCTGTCAAGAAGTGATCTGTGCCTGAGGTCACCGGGGTTCGAGAGATGACCTCTGAGCCTGGCAATGAGACTCTTTGCCTTACCAATGTAGAGAACCCTGCCTCTGCCATCGAGAAATCGGTAAACCCCTGGGAGGTCAGGGGCACCTGAAACCGAGCGCCTGAGGGAATCAGCTGCCACGGCGGACTATCCTGCGGAGGATTCCCCTGATCTCACTTCCTCCTGTGGCGAGGAAAACTCCAATAGATAAGACCATAAGGGCAATACCGGATACACCCAAAGCGGCAATCCCCTGAAGAAGCCCCCGGGATGCATATCCGGTAACGGGGTTTTTTACGGCCATAAGGAAAACCAGTGCTGCTGAACCTGAAACAACAAGCGAGAGCCAGTTGCCCGTTGAAATCCTTGATCTGCCCACCCTGCCCCGCAACTTATGCCGAAGCAGAATAAGGTTTACCGCAGAGGAGATACTGCTTGCAAGAGCAAGTCCTCCAATAGGTTCAGCAATTTCAGTTTTCAGGAACACAAAAGTCAGGACTATGTTGAGAATAATGTTGAGTCCCATGCAGCCCACGGCAATTCTCACCGGTGTCCTGGTATCCTTAAGAGCATAGAAGACCGGGGCGGTGATCTTCACAGAGGCGTAGAAAACCATCCCTGCCGAATAGAACCTCAATGCTGAAGCTGTGAGGGCCAGAGATGTTTCTGAAAATTCGCCCCTGAAGAACATCACACGGATAACAGGTTCGGCCAGAACCATCATGAAAAGAGATGCAGGAATCATTACTCCGGAAAGGGCCACAGTGGAGAAATTCAGGGTCCTGCCCGCTTCACCGAGTTTTCCCAGTGCCGTCTGCCTGCTGAGCGTAGGAAGAAGGGCTGTGGCCAGTGCGATGGCGAAAATACCCTGCGGAACCTGGGTTACCCTGAGGCCATATGACAGAGCGGCAACGCTTCCCCCGGAAAGCATGGAGGCTATAAGCTGATCCACCAATATGTTCACCTCAGCGGCGAAGAGTCCCACAAGCGCAGGAACTGCAAGGTAAAGAACCCTCTTCATGGCTGGACTTCTCCAGTTAAAGTCAGGCCTGATGGAGATTCCTCTTCTCTTCATGAAGGGTACCTGTACTAGAAGCTGCAGAAACCCTCCTGCAAGAATACCGGTGGAATATGCCCAAACCGGAAGGTTGCTCATCCAGGCCCTGGCAAGAACGAAGAGACCGAAAAGAGCCGACAGGTTGAACAGAATAGGAGCCAGCGCGGGAGCCAGAAAGTGCCTGTGGCTGTTCAGAATGCCCATACACACAGAGGCAAGCCCAACGAAAAGAATGTATGGAAAGAGAAGCCTTAGAAGCTGGGCTGTAAGTTCACTCTTGCCGGGAGTGTCATTGAACCCGGCGGCAAATACATCCACCAGCACCGGAGCCAGGAGCATCCCCAGAATAACTATCACCACCAGAGCGGTACCTGTGAAGGTAAGTATCCTTCCGGCGAGTTTTGCAGCCCTCTTTTCCCCTTCCTTGACGAGAAGCTCCGTATAGGTGGGAACAAGGGCTGACGCAACGGTCGCCTCCCCGAAGAGACGCCTTAGAATGTTGGGAATAATGAACGCAATGGTGAAAGCATCCGCCGATGCCCCTGTTCCAAGTACCGCTGCCTGGCCCACATCCCTCGCAAGGCCGAGTATCCGGCTTAAAAAGGTGAGAACTCCCAGCAGACCCGCCGCCCGGGCTACACTCCTGCCCTCCTGGGCCGGTGTGCCAAGCTCAATTCTTTCCGGAGAGATAAATTCTTCAGACACCTGCTGCCTTTATGGCTGCCCACGTACGGCTG
>CAZRCS010000191.1:0-3868 GCA_964598645.1 uncultured bacterium
AGTCTCATCAATGATATTGATCCATCTGTGGTCATTACTTCCCGAGTTTCTTATAAACCTGGGCAGCGAAGGCTGAAAGAGGCGGAGTTTTCTTGAGAAGGGTTATTGGATGGGAAAGTATGACAGGAACTATACGGATCAGGGGTATCTGATGAACTACGAGACCCCGGATCTGACTGCTCTTCAGAAGCGAAGGGTACTTCAGTTCAGGGTGGAGCTTCTGGAGATCGAGCCTCTTATATGGAGGCGGATACAGATTGAGAGTTCAAGCAACTTCTGGGATCTGCATGTGGCGATTCAGGACGCCATGGGCTGGCTTGATTACCACCTGCACCACTTCGAGATAAAGGGCAGGGGGAAGCGCAGCGAATCCCATATCGGCATACCTGATTTTTATAGAGAGCTCCATGATATCAAGGAGGTGTTTCCCGGCTGGGAGATTCCCGTTGAACAGCATTTCAACGACCTGGGGGTTACCGCAGGGTATCTGTACGACTACGGCGATTACTGGATGCACAGTGTAGTGCTGGAGGGTTACATCGTGAAGGATGCCGGAATGAAGTACCCTGTGTGCCTTGCCGGTGAGAGATCATGCCCCCCTGAGGACTGCGGAGGTATTGGCGGATACTATGATCTGCTTTCGATACTTCGAGACCCTGAGCACGAAGAATATGAGGAAACCAGGATATGGGCGGGGGAAAACTGGTCGCCGGAGGAATTCAATCCTGCTCAGGTGAAGTTTGATAAACCTTACTCAAGATGGTACGATGCGTTTCTAAAAGGCTGACGGTATCACATTGAAGGCTGCATTTGCTTGCAGCGGTCAGCGGGTTTCAACACTCAATCCGGGTTCTACATTAGCGGGTGGTATTACCTGGGAAGCCATTGGCCGAATTCCTGAACCCGGCCAGTTGAAACGTAATATCTGAACGGTCTTGAGTACTAAGACGCAGGTTTGCCGTTATTCTTACCCTGCTCTATCTCCGCCGTTTCAGTTTCGTCTCCGGCGGTGAAAATCCCATAATGGTTGACGATGTCAACCGTAAGCTGTATGGTTGCTGCGGGTCATTGATAAGCATCGAGTTCCTTTGCTATCATTGAGTAATGTTAAACTGGAGACTGCATGGAAAAATGTGTTATCTCAGATATCAGCAGAGCATTGATAGAGATAGCCTGGTATTTCGGTCCCAGGGGCTTGAATGGCAAATGCTGTGAAAACCTTACAATGCCAGAGTTCAAGGCACTTGACAAAATAGCCGCCACAAGGAACTGCGCGGTGCAGGATATTGGCTATTCACTGGGTTTTACAAAAAGCGGCGCTACCAGAATAGTGAACCGGGTCGAAAGAAAAGGATATGTTAAAAAGATCAGATCCAGTGATGATGCCAGGGTGTGCTGTGTGAGAATGACAAAGACCGGCGAACAAGTACTGCTCCTTGCCAAAGAAAGATACATGGAGAATTTACACAACATCGTTTCAAAAATGAAGGGCCACTCTCTTGATGAGGTTGCCGAAGTGCTTACCGCCATGGCAGAGGCAACGAATGGTTGATTTTTTTAACGCAAGGTTGACGATGTCAACTAAATACAGAAGGATTCCGAATGAATAAGAATGAAGAGATTCGTGAAGCGGTTCGAAAGAACTACGGCAAGGTAGCCCTGTCCGGAAGTACCGGCTGCGGCTGCTCTTCTTCATCCTGCTGTGGAACGGGGGGAGAAGATAAGTCACACGGTATATCCCTGGACCTGGGTTACACAAGCGGCGATCTGGATGCTGTTCCGGATGGAGCGAACATGGGCCTCGGGTGCGGTAATCCGCATGCTGTTGCTTCACTGCGGCCAGGCGAAACAGTAATTGATCTGGGCAGCGGCGGAGGTTTCGACTGTTTTCTGGCCGCGAGGGCAGTTGGAGACAGCGGCCTTGTTATAGGGATAGACATGACACCGGAGATGATCACTGCGTCCCGGGGGAATGCTGAGAAAGCTGAACTCAGAAATGTTGAATTCAGGCTGGGTGAGCTGGAGAACCTTCCAGTTGCCGATGAAATAGCCGATGTCATCATCTCGAACTGCGTAATCAATCTTTCCCCTGAAAAACAAAGGGTGTTCAACGAGGCCTGCCGAGTGCTGAAACCGGGTGGGAGGCTTGCTGTGTCCGATGTTGTAGCCACAGCGGAGATGCCTGACCATGTGAAAAATGATATGGCAATGCATTCCGCATGTGTGAGCGGCGCATCTTTCATTCCGGAACTTGAATCCATGCTGCAGAAAGCAGGTTTTGAGAAAGTGGTCATTAAGCCGATTGACGGAAGCAGGGCATTCATTCGCCACTGGGTGCCTGGAAGCAATATCGAGGATTACATTCTTTCAGCAACCATTGAAGCGGTTAAACCCTTTTTCTAACCATAACTCCGGTACGGTGACATCCGCCGACCCTGGGTATGGTACTCACTCAGAATGGTTTGATGCCAAACGCAGGGTATTCTTTGAGGGGTTTTACTACCGGCTCTCCAATTCGCTGAACAGCATCATGCCGATGATCGGAAGAGGTCTGGTCGGGGCTATTCGTCATCGTCCCATTCAGGATACTGGGGCGGAGAGTCGCCCTTTTTCACCGTTACAGCCGGGAGCTCTTCTCCCTGGAACTCGATCTCGCCCTCAAAGGTGAGTTCGTGCCACCATTCATCGCCCCAGTCGAAGAGGTAGTAGAACTTCTGCCCGGGCTTCAGCCTAAGCTCGCCGATTGTTATTTCTACGGAACTCCCGTCTTGCCCAAAATCGATGGAGTCATTGTCTATTGGTGGGGATATGGCGGGTGATTTCATTATCACCCTCTTGGATGTTGTGGGTTTCTTCGGGAAGAAGAAAGTGTAGAGGTGCTCCTCTTCCCGGTGGAAGGCGTCGAAGATTGCTTCGTGAAGTTCATCCAGGGTCTGTTCGCTCCCAATGGCGATTTTCCTGTAGGTTTTTTTGTCGTGCAAAAGGGAGACCTTGATGAGGAATACGCTGTCATTATCCTCAGGCTTCAATCCCCTTGCCATGGAATCACTCAACACAGATTCCCAGAAAGAATCGAACAGTTCTGTAATCGGTTCAGGATCTTCTTCGGTTTTTACCGGGAATGGGAGGCTGCCTGTTCCCATCTCTTTAATCAGTGTATGAAGCTTGCCCCCCTCGGGCACAGTGAGCTTTGGCGGTTTTTGCCTCAGTTCACAGAACTTATTAAGAAGCAGGCGGGGAATGGAAAGTTCCATTTTTCTGAGAGTGGGGTCGGGTGGAATCAGCTCATGGATTGCGAAGCCGTCTTTTTCGTCGATGATCAATAGAAGATAGGGAAAGACACCCCTGCCATCTTCAGATGCGTAGGGGACGGGCATCATGCAGAGCTCCGCCTGGAAACCATGACTGTGTGAGGGCATCTTCCATAAAGCTTTCAGGAGCGGTTGGGGGATTTTGCTGCTGTTTCTTGTTCTGGGGTCGGGGGGCACTGATTCCACAGAATCCACCCATTGGCCCATGAGATTTATCCGGTAGAGGCATTTGCCAAGGCTTTCATCAAGATTGATGAAGTTTTCTGTAGTTTTTCTCTGCAGTACTTCAAGAGCCTGAAGCAGGTACTGATAAAGCTCATCAGCTTCGGAGGCTGACGCAAGCCATGGAGTTCGCCCTGGAACGTGCGATGTGAAAGTGGGAATCAGCTGCTTTCCGCCTGTTTCAATAATAGCTTCGGATCCATCGGGACGCAGATAGTCGGGAAGATCGTCTGCGGAATCGGTATAGGAGAGGGCGAGTATCCGCAATTCCGCAAAATCACCTCCGGAACGAACTGTATGCAGCCGGTGAAGGGATTCTTCACCGATTACAACCA
>CAZRCS010000192.1:0-3823 GCA_964598645.1 uncultured bacterium
AATATTCGATAGGAGTGGAAATGTTAGCAGTTTTCGTATCAGCGGTTCTTCTTTCCTATGCACCGGGAACCATAGTGCTCAGTGAAATCATGTACAATCCAGACGGACAGACCCTGGGCCTGGACGAGCACATGGAGTGGTTCGAGTTATACAATGCTTCGGATGAGGGGCTGAATCTGGCCGGTATGATGATCTCCGACGGCAACAACCAGATTTATCTGGGCCACTATCTTTTGGCTCCCGGTGCATACGGTGTGGTTTGCGCCAATGACGCTTCCTTCAAATCCATATATGGGAACGACGTCAGGCTGATCCCCTGGAGCGGAGAGTGGACCAGGCTGAGAAACTCAAGCGATGAACTGATCCTCTACGGAGAAGACGGTACCGTGATGGAATCCGTTACCTACTACGACAGCTGGGGAGTCAACGGAACCGAACCATCGCCGGCAGACGGCGACGGATCCTCTCTGGAGAGGATAGACCCCACAGGTCCCAACGACGAAACCAACTGGGCCCCCTCCAGGGACTTCAGCCACAATGCAGAAGATGGAGACCCTGTGTGCTGGGGAACTCCGGGAGCTGAAAACTCGGTGGCAGACTAGAACTCGCTGTCCTCCATTGAGCTAACAAGGCTTACCCGGTCTATGCCGGCGGTTCTTTCAAGGGTGCTCACAAGGCCGCCGGCGTTCACTCCTCTTTTCAGGGTTATATCGTAGGAGAGAATAAGGAACTGTCCCTCTCCGGAGGGCTCTATGTGGATGAGAGTAGATCTGGAGGTCTTTTCACTGATCAGTTTCGTATAAATTGCCTCAACTCCGGAATTCCGATCGAACCTGAAACGGAGCACGTATTCACTGCGCATGTATGCTCCGAAGTTCGTTTTGAACAGTAAAAGAGCTACCCCGCCTATGAAAACCGATGAAATGACAGCGAGAAGATAGTTTCCCGTTCCCGAGGCAATGCCTTCCGTGAGGGCGAAGAAAACGAATGCCGTGTCCCTGGTATCCTTTATTACAGTTCGGAAGCGTACGATGGTAAGGGCTCCAACAAGGGCAAAAGCTCTTGCAAGGTTGCTTCCGATAACCATCATCACAGCACTTACGGTTATGCACATGAGAACAAGGGTAACCACGAAGTTCTGAGAGTATGTCAAACCTCTGTGTGTGGCCTTGTATATGATCCCAATGAGGAGTCCTGCGGCAAGAGCCAGAAAAAGATTGATTATCAGTTCAGCCGGCGAGTACCCCAGCATCTCGTTTCCGGTATTCATCCACTGGCTCAGTGATGGCAAGCTTTGCTCCTCTCAACGAGACGGTTGATCCTGCTGCCTGTAGTGCCCAGGTAAACAGCCTCTACCGCTCTCTGGAATTTCGAGCAGGAGACCCTATCAAGCCCCAGCTCTCTTATTATTCTCTGGAACCAGAAGGGAATCCGGTAACGGAATTTTATTTCAACAATTCCCCCTCCCGGTATTATCTCTTCGGGATTGCCCCGAGGCAAGCCCAGGCGGCAGGCCTGGAAAGCGCAGGTGGCATCGTCTATGGTTGCCCTGAAATCAGGATTGGAAACATCCTCCCAGGCAGCCCTGGTATAATCGGTTATCACACTGGGAGAGAGCCTGTACCTGAATGACTGGGCGATAAACCTTTCAGCAACGTTGTTGCCCAAGAAATCGGAGGACAAAAGGTCTCTAAGTCTCCAGGTGCCCCCTGTAAGACCCTCTGAAAAATCCAGATGAGGAAGCTTAACCCGGTGTTTGATGACAAGTGCACCGTTCCTGCCTTTAAGCTCAAGGTAGAGAGGATCTTCGAATCCTCCGACATGGTGGGAATATGCCCTGAGTCTGTACTTGAAGCGCTTTTCAAGACCGTTCCTTTTTTCGTGGAACCATCTCATGTCCGGCGAGTCAAAGTAAACGCTTCGAATGGGATAGTGTCCGTTCTCCCTGCAGTGAACATCCCGGGACAGGTGCCTGTCAAGTTCAGCTGCCACCACTTTAAGGGCACTGCTCGAAAGAATGTACTTGAACTCGTAGCGGTAGAAATGCAGGTGTTCGGGGACTGTGGTCATCAGAACCTGAACCCTGCTTCCAGCACGATGTTGGTGTAATCATCCGAGACATTGAAGTTTTCCACGGTGTTCCTGATCCCTCCAAAGCGTATTCTTGTATTCTCAGTGGGATAGACCGCGCCTATGACTGAAATTTTCCTTTCCATCCAGTCCAGATCCGTATCCACCTTTGCTTCGTCATATCCCAGGGAAATGGAAATAGTTCTTATTGTCTGCACGGTCCAGGGATGATAGTTGAAGGTTACAGCACCCCAGTAGCCGATAAAGCGGGGAGGATCTTCTCCTGCGAGCACATCTCCCAGTTCCCAGTTGTCGCCTGTGGAAAACTCACCATATACCTGAGCATCGTACCAGTTGCTGAATTCATGCTCAAAGGAAATGTCGCCGGAAAAAGCAAACAGCCTGTCACTTGAGATGTAGCCGTCAGGTTCGGTCTGGTCGGCCATTCCCTTCCTGTGAGAAACGGCAGACAAACCCAGGGTAAGATCAGCCGGCAGAATTTCCGCGGTACCCCTGAATGAATAGAGCAGTTCGCTGTCTACTCTCTCTTCCGCCCTGGCATCACCGTTGAATACTCCCGCAATTCCCTCCAACTCAAAAAGATTGAATACGGGGAACTGGAAACGGGCATCGAATCCAAGGTCTCTGCCGCTGTATGTGAGGTCTTCACGGAGTTCATAAACAAGGGGACGTTCGAATAGAGGAAGATCCCAGGTGCTTAAATCTCCTCCAAGAAGAGTAGCCCTTCTGAAAAGGCCGAACCGACCCCTGGCAGATCCAAGAGGCTCCCATTCAACCAGTGCGTCCTTCAGGAATATTTCATCAGGTCTGAACTCAAGTTTCAGCTCTGCCTGAAGGTTTCCGGTGATCTGGGCTGCGGTTTCCAGCCCTGCCCTTCGTATGGAGAATTCCCTGGAAGGAACAGCATTGTAGCCGCCGAATTCCTCGTATCTGGCATCAAGATATCCCCCGAGGAGGAACTCTTCGCAGACAGGGTTCTCAACATCAATAGCGGCCAAGGAAACAGCAACGCAAAAGAGGGCGCACAGAGTGAATTTCATTAATGATCCTCCCGTAAAACAGTGATACGAACGGAATCTGAATCCGTACTCGATCTTAGATAAAGAATATACACACCTGAAGGAAGGGCTCCAGTGAAGTCAGCGGTAACCGTTCCCGAAGGAGACGCCGGCAGGTCTATTCTGGAAATGATCCTTCCGCACATGTCAAAGAGAATTGCCTCTGCGGGTATGCAAGAAGTTTCGTAGAAAAAGCTGAAAGAACCAGAGCACGGATTGGGTGAAGCAAGCCTCACCCGGGTGTACGATGGATTTGAAGGCCAGCCGGGATTGGGAGCTCCCGGAGTTCCCGGCGGTTCAGCGGAAATCCAGCAGGAAGGCGATGAAATCGGAGAAACAGGAGAACGCAGATACATTATTCCCGTGTCCGCACCGGGCCACGAACAGTCCCAGCCCATGGAAAAATTACGGTCTCCGGTTTCACTGAACAGAAAGAGGGAGTCGAACTCAGAAGCCAGACTGAAATCGAGAAATGCCTGATCCAGCCCCGGGAATTCCCTCTGGGGGTTGCTGCAGACCACAAGATAGCTTCCGGGAAGAAGACAGGTTCCCTCATCGAAAAAAGATGTATTCATTCCGGCATCCATGAGGAACCACCCGGAGAGATCCACCTGGTTCTGCCCCGGGTTGTAGAGTTCTATCCAGTCGTCTCCGCCTCCGCGGCAGATCTCGCT
>CAZRCS010000193.1:0-3758 GCA_964598645.1 uncultured bacterium
GCACCATATCAGAGGCTACCAGAGCATTTAGGGTTAAGAATCCCAGAGTGGGAGGGGTATCTATCAGCACGTAATCATAGCCTTCTAAGCCTCTTAGCTTTGGCCTGAGTACTGACTCCCTGGCAGTGAGCTTGGAAGCCAGCTCCAGCTCTGCTTTGCCTAGGAAATTGTTGGTAGGAGCTATATCCAGGCCCGAGACCATTGTATTCTTGATTAAGGCCTTGATGTCTAAGCCCCTCATCAGTACATCATACATCGTCTTATCCAGCTCATTAAGGCCCAAATGCCTGGTAGAAGAGCCCTGTGGATCCAGATCAACTAAAAGAGTTCTCTTCCCATTAAGAGCCAGATAAGCAGCCAAATTAACTGTAGTGGTGGTTTTGCCACAGCCTCCTTTCTGGTTAGCAATGGCTATTATTTGCATGACCTAAAAGATTAAGGTCTAAGGCTTTAACCTTTTGGCTAAGGGACAAATGCTGAAGGGTTTAACCTTTAGGTTTAAGCATTTTGTCTAAAACCTTTAGGCCTAAAGCATTAGGGTAGACCTGTTTATCGGCTCTCTTCCACTATCTTAATCTCCTCTTCAGTCAGCTCGTAAAGCTCGTAGACCAGGGCATCTATCTGCCGATCGGTGGCCTCGATCTGCCGCTGGAGGGCGGTCTGCTCATGGGGCGTGCGGGCTTCTTTGAGCTGCTTGTGAAGTGATAGCATTTGATCCACCAGAGATGCCATGCGATCATGAAGGGCAACGTCGGTGGAATCATCAAAGTCAATAATACGAATAGGTATCTTCTTAAGATTTACAACTTTGACTTCCGCAAAGACACGCCCTTTTTCAGGAATAAGTTTTTGATACCACCATGAAATGAGTTTAGAATTAAGCAGTCCTAGAAGATAGTTATAGCTCAGCTTATCATGATTTATTCTTAAATTATGTACATTTTTTAAAGAAAGATATTTATAAATATCCAGTTGAGCTATAATCGAGTCTGCGGTCTGTCGGATGACAATCTTGATTGCATCATTAAATGGAGCCGCATAACGTGGTTCTGCTAACCAGTCTCCATAACTGATCCATCTTTCCTTTTCGTTTTGCCAACAGTATCGATGAAAATCACGTCCCATAAGATACTGGCGATATGTTTCATCTACTTTAGAATCCGCATCAAATGCTTTATTATCGACCACTTCTTTAGTTTGGTGTGGCTTACCTTTACCTTTACGATATGGTGTAAGGCCGCACACAATATGAGTTAAATCCCCTAACTTTTTTGAATTTCTTTCAATTCTTAAAAACAAATCTTGGATTACACTATCTCCACTTTGACAAAGGTTAGACTCCGGTTCTTTTAGCACCGAACTTTGATCTAAATAATATATCTTCCCATTTAAAGAAGTTGATTCATCTTTTATTTCAAGGAATCTGATCTTGGCTTCAGGGTCCTTTGCATTCTCCATTAGTTCAATACAAGTTTCTACCGTTACTTCGCTAAAAACAGGTTGCCTAAAAAGAATAAGCTCTTTTAGCTTATAGTTACGTAAGAGACTCTTCCTGAAGTCTGTATATGAAGACATGTAAAGCCAAGGTGATGGAACGATAAATGATTGTAAGCCCTCACTTCGCAAAAGCTGGAAAGATTTTAATATAAATAGTACAAAGGAATCGGTGATTGGAATCGGTGTCTTATACTTCGTGGATAATAAATGTCTCATATCCTGTGAAAGTTCTGCTCCATAAGGCGGATTGCCTATAACCACGCTAAAACCGCCTCTCTGGAAGATCTCCGGGAACTCTTTCTCCCAATCAAAGGGATTGATCAGTTCTATCTCCTCTTGCGTCAAGCTTGGATTGTCTTCCAGTATGTCCCATCCAATCAACGAATTACCGCACTTGATGTTATTTCCTAGATCAGGTAAAGCCCTCTCCTGGAAGAGTTTGAGCTGCTTAGAGATCGTCTCATCATTCTCTCCTTCCAGCACCTTCAGCAGAAGGGAAAGCTTAGTTACCTCTACAGCCTGACGGTCAATATCTACCCCATAGATGTTATTCAGCAGAATCCTCTTGCGTTCTGCTGTGGTCAGCCTCCATTCCCCGCCCCGGCCCTGGTAGACAGGCAGCTCGGGCTCTTTCTTCCGGCCCTTCTTGCCCATCTCAACACCAGGGAGCAGCCGCCTTATCTCTGGAGAAGAAGGTTTTAGGCCACTCTGTAGCAACGGCACAAGATTTTGGATATACCAGTCTCTATGCCAATCCAGAAGGTACTGGTAGGCCACAATGAGGAAGGACCCTGAGCCACAGGCAGGATCTAAAACGGTGATTAGCACCACTTCAAGCGGTGTCTTGCCTTTCAGAATTTTGCCTAGCGTGTTTCCTACAATGTTTTCCACAATGTAGACCGGCGTGTACTTGACCCCGCCCGCTTTCTTTACCTCGGGCTTGTCCTCTACCCATGCACTGTGATTCTCGTCTAGCCTGATGACCTTGCCCAAAAACTGCTCGTAGATCTGCCCCAAGATCTCAGCCGGAAGTACTGCGAACGCATAAGGGCTTTCAGGGAAATAGAGATGTTTGATTATGTCCTGTAAGGTTTTATCGTCGATGTTCAGATTAAGGGTGATAGAATCTGGGTTATCCCTACCTGGTTCCTTTTTGAAGTGGAATATCCCTGAGTTATAGCGATCGTCTGCCTGGCGGAACAGCTCACATAATCGAGGATATACCCTTTCGCCGTTAAGCAAATCTTTAAGGCGCATATACTGTTCAATGCCCCGATCTTCGCAAATTCGAAGGAACATTATTCTATCTATAATAGCCTGAACTGAATAATTAAGGCCCATAGTATCCAGATCAGAGTTATGCAATGCGATGTTCTTTGCCAGCATCTCACGCCATTTTGAGATGTCCTCCAACAATGCAGCATCTACTCTTTTATCGCCTCGCGTTTGTGGCAAGGATCCTACGTATTTATCGAGCGATCCATTCAGTACAGCATCTCGGGAGAAGAGTGCGGCAATCTCAGGCCATTTTTCTACATATTGATCATATCGGAAATATAGCAATCTGGATTTCGTGGGTTTATCATCTCTAAATGGACGCGAACGACAGTAGTAAACCGAAAATTCCTCAAAGTCCGTTAAAATTGATAAGGGTAGGTCCGCAGACCAAGCATAGCTCCTTATCTGATAAGCAGGGTAGACACCGGATTCAATGTTTATTGAAGGTTTCTTAACTTCAACGAAGAATTTTCTTTTTTCGAATAATCGAAAGCTATAATCCGGATTCTTGGTTTTGCCTTCCACCTTGACAGCGTCTTCTTCTTTGACATCTCTATAATCGGGGTAGCATTTATGATAGACATCCCACCCCAACGCCTCAAAGAATGGATTGATAAATTGTGTTCTAACCTCAGTTTCGTTGAAATAGGCGGATCTATAGAATGCCGGATCACTGTTAAATTTATCAACCAGCTCTTCAATTATCTTAGGTGCCGCCAAGTCCTCTCCCTCTATTGCCTCATTCATTTCTCACACAAAAAACTTTTGGGTCATAACCAAGGCAAGAGTGGTGGATCTATGCCCTTGGAATTGATTACAGAAATTATAAAAATATGGTTAAGTATAAGATATCCCTATGGCCTCAGCCTTCATCTTCCGGGCCTTCTGCAAAGCTGTCTCGTGATCCATCTTCCTGCAGCTTCCAAGATGCACATTTCGGACCTTCCCGCCTTCTCTCCATGAGGCCATCCAGTAAAGATAGG
>CAZRCS010000194.1:0-3751 GCA_964598645.1 uncultured bacterium
TTCTTCACCACCAAGGACGGAGAACAGGGCACCGGGCTGGGGCTTGCCACAGTTTACGGCATCGTCAAGCAGAACGGGGGGTTCATCAATGTTTCAAGTGAAATTGGAGAGGGAACTTGCTTCACTATTTACCTGCCCTGCTACCTGGGGAAGAAGTCACCCCTCTCCGGAGGAGCCACCCCGGAGCAGATCGAACGGGGCAACGAAACCATCCTGCTGGTGGAAGACGAACCGGCAATACTGAAAATGACCACCATGATGCTGGAACTGGAGGGCTATGCCGTTATACCCGCTGAAACACCGGGCAAGGCCATTCAGCTGGCAAGGGAGCATCCGGGAAACATACATCTGCTTCTATCCGATGTGGTGATGCCCGAGATGAACGGCCGGGATCTGGCAAGGAACATCCTCTCGCTCTATCCAGACATAAAGCGTCTGTTCATGTCGGGCTACACCGCAGATGTAATTGCCCACCAGGGTGTGCTGGACGAGGGGGTTAACTTCATTCAGAAGCCCTTCTCGAAGGATGAGATCGTCACGAGAATACGTAAGATCCTGGACCGGGAATAACAGTCTTTGTGTCTGCTTCTTCTTTCCTGTCAGAAGCTGGCCTTAATCGCCGCCCAGGTGTTCTGACTGAGGGCCCAGGTTACATCGAATTCAACTAGTGAGATGTAATACTGATCCGCAGGTTCCTCATAACTCCAGAAGATTGCATCCAGGGTTGATGCGTACGCCAGTCCGTAGGATGTCTGTACTGTGAAGGGGAAGGCTGCGAAGTTCAGGTATTCCAGTTCGGTTCCGTCGAAGAGGTAGAACCAGATCCCCTGGGCTCCGTAGGCGGTCAGCGCGACACCCATGAGGCCCTCATAGTCGAATATCGTAAGTCCGCTTAGCTGACCTTCGGTTTCAGGAACTTCGAAGGTGTCCACAGGGGTTTGCTCGGGAATGAATCTGATGATGGAGCCTGAGCCGTTGGTTATCCAATAGTAGGTTCCGTCGAAATCCATTCCCCTGCCCTGATCAAATGCGGGGTCGAAAACCGTTCTCCAGGAAGTCCCCCAGTCCAGCGAATAGTACAGGTCGTTATCGGTCCAGTCACTTGTGTAGAAACATCCTGACTCGCCGGGATCGAAAGCCGCACCGAAGCAACTTGTGTTGGCCGGGTCCAGCGGTACCACAAAGGAAATGGTGCCCATTGCTGTATAGCCATTTATCACCATGTCCTGGTTGTTTACGCCGAGAATACCGGCCTCCTCTATAACGTCCAGGCCCAGTGCCCGTCCCTCAGCTGCGAATGTGTCCTGGACATCAAGATAGATGTCTGCGATGGGTGCTGGATTTTCCGCTTCTTTGACAGACGGCAGTCTGCCGTCATTCCAGCCCAGTGTTAATGCCATGGCTAAAAGAATGGTATGCATCTCTCCCCCTTAAGTATTCCGATTTATTTCGTTATCTATCCCATGACATTGACAATAAGATATTGCAATTTGCATGAAAAGTTCTTCTACTCCTGGGATGTACTGGACTATTACGCAGTTTCCCTGCCTCAGCTCTGATCCTTCAGTATCTCCCTGATCCTCTGGGCCAGGGTGTCGAGACGGTAGGGTTTTCTGAGAAAGCCCGAGGCTTCTTTCATAAGAACACTGAGGTTGGAATCGTATTCCGAGTGGCCGCTTGCTATGAGAACCTTTTCTTCAGGATTCATGGCTTTCAGCTCCTGAAGGCAACGGTAGCCGCCCATGCCGGGCATGTTCAGATCGAGAAGAATCAGGTCCGTTCTGGTGGTTTTCCTTATTTCCAGGGCTTCTTCGCCGGAAGAAGCGGTAAGCACTTTGTAGCCCAGCCAGGTGAGGTATTCCTTTGACTGTTCTGTTATGGTGGGTTCGTCATCCACCACCAGAATAGTTTCGCCGGTTCCCGGTGGAGGTTTGCCTGCTTTTTGTTCCTCTGTACCCGATACCGGAGTTTTTACAACCGGCAGAAGTATCATGAAGGTAGTTCCTGTCTGTTCAGAACTGCTGCACCTGATACAGCCCCCCAGGCTTTTTACCACTCCGTATACCGACGCAAGACCAAGGCCTGTTCCCCTTCCTGGTTCCTTGGTGGTGTAGAAGGGATTGTACATGTTTTGCTGCACATCCGGGGGAATACCACCGCCTGTATCCGTCACAGCGAGAACGGCAAATTCACCGTTGAGCTCGGTGGCTGTTTCCACGCACAAGTTCTTCTTCAATGTGATAACCCTGGTTGAAAATATCAGTTCTCCTCCGTGGGGCATGGCATCCACGGCATTACCCGCAAGATTGAAGACCACCTGTTCGATATGTACCGGGTCTGCCATAACCCGAAGAGGTTTCTCATGGAGATCTTTTTTTATCTCTATCATCTTGGGAATGGTCTGGCTGAGGACTTCCACGGCGTTGGTCACTTCAGAATTAATGTCCACGGGAACCTTCCTGAACTCCACGTGCCTGCTGAAGGCCATTAACTGGCTGATGAGCGTGGCAGCCCTTCTGCCTGCACCTGCAATGTGCTCCAGACTCTTTCTTTCACTGTCCGGTATGTTTTCCCTCTCAAGCAGCAGCTGCGTATAGCCCCCTATTACCTGGAGTATGTTGTTGAAATCGTGGGCAATTCCCCCTGCAAGGTTGCCGAGAGCCTCCATCTTTTCAGCGTGTTTCAGCCTGGCGGACTGCTCTAAGAGCTCATCCTGGGTTGCTTTGAGTGAAGAGATCTTCTTGTTGAGTTCGTGTTTAAGGTAAAGGGTGATCAAAGAGAGAGAAACAAGCAGCAGTAACGCAAACAGAGCCACGGCCTGAAGCTTCTGCTTAAGGGCGGGATGAATTCCCCACTGGGGCCTCATCGATATCCACCTGCCGTAAATGTCCTGAAGGTCGCTTCTGGGAATATCAGCCAGGGCTTTCTGGATGGAGCTGTAAAGCAGAGGATACTTCCTGCTGACACCGATGCTCCAGTCGAAGTAGTAGTCGGTGACCCCTGCCACCCTCAGATTGGAAAGACCTTCCTGATCAGTGAAGTAGGCTGCCACCGCAAGGTTTTCAACAAAGACATCCACTTCTCCGAAGGCCACCGCGAGAAGAGCCTCCGGGACATTCCACATTGCCGTTACGTTCAATCTTCCCCCTGCTGCCTGCCTCACATAACCCTCAGTGGCAAAACCGGACACAACTGCAACCTCAAGACCTTCCAGGTCATCCAGAGTCATGTTGTCCGGCAGGGACTCGG
This sequence comes from uncultured bacterium, assembly GCA_964598645.1. Lineage (GTDB taxonomy): Bacteria > Fermentibacterota > Fermentibacteria > Fermentibacterales > JCC-6 > Sabulitectum. The sequence continues at coordinate 3,250 of CAZRCS010000194.1, forward strand.
TGGCGATTATGACGACCGGCACGCTGGCGTAGGGAACCGTAAAATGCGCGTACTCTTCCCTGTCGTCGGTTCTTACTATGGTGGGTGCCACGGCGCATTCGCCTTCTTCAAGGGCCAGCAGGTGTCTGTTCCAGTCTTCGCAGGGAGACTTTATGAATTCGATGCCCAGCCTTTTCTCCACCTCTTCTATCACATCGGCGCCCAGGCCTGTGAAGCTGCCGTCAGAAGCTGCAAACTCTATGGGCGGGAAATCGGTGTTGTAGTAAAGGGTAAGCTTTTCAGGGTTGTCTTCCAGCCAGGCTCGTTCTTCGGGGGTAAGAAGGGTTTCTTCAGGTTCCTCGCTGCTGCCGGGGACAAATACCCAGATAATGTAGAAAATGAGCAGAATAGCCGCAACGGCAATAACAGTAGCCCTTGTGGAAGGCCTGAATGAAACGGTAAAGGCCATAGGGAAACCCCTCCTCGCACCCGGCTGTGTTAACCCCTTCAGCAGGATGATAGA
>CAZRCS010000195.1:0-3732 GCA_964598645.1 uncultured bacterium
TTTTGTGGATGCTTGGAGAATAGAAGGGCATCATTGACAAAGAAGCGATCCCTCTCATCGCTCGACTCGCCTTTAGAATTCCTTAAAAGCGGCGGGTGATAGACGCAAACATCATCTGCAAAGGGTATTTGACCGTAGTCCTGAGCCCGCCATGCCAAATCGGTATCTTCTCTAAAATGAGGCTTATCAAAGCGTTCATCGAATCCGCCAATCTTGGTTAATATATCATGACGAATAAAGAGATTTGCCGTCATGAAGCCGATCCCATTGAAGCCCTTATTTGTGACGATTCTATATCTATTATCAGCCAGCTTGCTCTCGTCGGTGTAAATCAGTCCCTCCAGGCCAGCTGATTTATATTTGTCGAAATGTTTTTTTGCATTCTCGAGCCATTCAGAATCCGGCTGACAATCATCATCTGTAAATGCAATTATCTCTCCCCGCGCGTATTTTATCCCGATATTCCTTGCTTTTGCAGCTCCTGCATTTTTATTGAATATATATTTCAACTTAAAATTGCTGATTTCATAGAGACGATCGCCTCGCTCCTCTCCGGAATCTACTACAATTACCTCAAAGTCTCGGAAGGTTTGTCCGTTTAGTCTATCGAAGAGATATTTTATGTAATCTCCCCGATACATCGGGATTACGACTGAGAAGGCTGGCGACTTGCTCGAGTAAATTTCGCTTATGCGCTTGCCAAGATCGAATGATATTTTATTCCAGTCATAGTCTTTCTCCGCCAGCGCCCTTCCTGAGTTGGACAGTTTTTTATACAGCCCTTCATCTTTTAGCAATTTGCGAATTTCGCCTGGAAACTCGGGCAAGTCGCACACCACAAACGAGCCATCATTTTCGATGCCCCTTGCACCTACAGGGGTTGATATCGTTGGAATTCCTGCTGCGAGATAATCGAACATCTTGATGTTTGTGCCAGATCCATGCAAGATGGGATTGATGGCGATGTCTGTCGCTGCAAATATCTTCTCTTTATCTTCTTCGGATACTAATCCAAATATTTTGACGTTATCTCGATCCTTTGGAGAGATATTCGTCCCAACCCCGCCCACAATCAAGAATGCAATCTCTGGACATTGTTTCGATAACGTATTTATAATATATTCTGCAGCTTCAACATTCGGCGGGTAGTTGCTGCCAATGAACATTGCAGTCTTTTTATTTATTTTCAAATGCTTTTTATTGACATCTCTGACCAGGTCATTTACGGGCTTGATCCTCTCCGTATCGACACCATTGGGATATACCTCTATCTTTTGGGGATCGATATCATAGAGCTTTTCGAATTGCCTCTTGTCCGCCCCGGAGCACGCAAGAATTAAGTCGCTCTCCTCGCACAGCTCCTTTTCCACGAACTTAACCAAGTGAGCTATGCATCGGGCAAAAGGAGCAGTTCCCAGTATATTTTGCCTCAGCAGAGCCTCACAATTATGGCTATCATAAATCAATATCTTATTTTTTATGTTAATGTCTGTCTTTATGACTGGATACAACCATGGATGGCTGAGCACAATTACGTCCGCTTTTTTTGCTTCATGGAGTACGTGATCAACATATTCCTGTGATGCCTTGGCAAGCAATGGAAATACGACATCGATAATAGTTGTCCCCGGCATCAATTTATTTAAATGATCATTTATCTTGAAATGCTCTTCATCCAGTGGTATGTCCAGCTCTTTAAATGATTCGGATATCTGCAATTCTCTATGCTTTGGACCTCTCCAATCGTATGTCCCCACATACAATGCCCTTAGATTTGGTGGGAAATTTGAATAGAGCCCCTTTAAACGCAATCTGCCTCCACCAACAGCAGGTTCTATTGGCTGCATATCAGTAATAAGAACATTTATGTCGGGATTTATTTCTTTGCGCGAAGATATGTCAATATCCTTCAGCAGTGATGATACAACTCTTTCCCACGTGATATCCTGGACGGAGAGATATCCGCTTTCTCCCATTCTCATTGATTCTTGGGGATTTTCAATTAAATAATTTATTTTTTCAGCAATCTTTTTAGGATCCGGTTCCACTATGAATCCGCTCACGCCATCTTTAACTATGCGGCAAGGCTCTCCAGAATCCGTGCATGTTATGATTGGCTTCTTGCTCTTGAACGCTTCAATCGTCACCAATCCGTAATCCTCATTTATTGGGACGAATGGAACCACAATCGATTTTGAGTAAAGGTCTGCGATTTCATCATCATTTATCCAGCCTACAAATTTTATTCTATTATCTCCGCCTGCTAATCGTTTATATTGGGCCTCATCCTCGCCACGTCCGGATACTATCAGATCTATATCATGATCTATATATTTCATGGCTTTTATTATTAAATCCGGCCTCTTCCATCTGTGCAGCCTTCCTGGGAAGAAGATCAGCTCTCCTTTTTGGGGCTTTTTGAAATTATCCAACTTGGGTGGATGGTGCAGTATTTCAAAATTTATCGATTTCCATTCATCATCTTCTGCCCTCATTCTTTCATAAACTGCACTGCCGTTAACAAAATGCTTCTTTATCCTCAGCGGACTGAGCCCGTATAGATCAAATTTATGAATCAGACGTCTCTGTTTTTGTTTCTCCTTATCATTTGATTCATATTCTCGATCAAACATATCATAGAAGACTCTTATCGTATGCAAGAGATATGATACATGATTTTGGTGCCTTACCATATATGTAGGTGCTTTTGTGGAGATGACCAGATCGTAGTCGCCCAGATCCAAATAGAAGCAATTACAATATGCCTCCAGTATGCCTTCAAATGTAGATTCGTCAACAAGGACCTCGACCTGATTTGCCTCATGACCCGCTTCCCTAAGCGCTTTTATTAAGCCCTCATAGAGATTCTCTGCGCCTCCCTTCTCGCCTTTTATCGACTTGGGAGTGACAACTGCGATCTTCATTTGTGCCCTTCTCTTATTTTATTCCGATTAATGCATAATCTTGCGGACCATATATGATTGCGTTTAGCATATCAATATTGTGGTTATATATTTCAATTTCTTCGCGATGTCCGTCTCTTCTTTCCCCAATTTTTATCTTTTTAAGCCTGGCGTCATCTCGAACTGGTGCAATTAGCTCTATCTTTATCTCCCTGAATCCGGCCGCATTTAGCAGAAATCTAAGCGTCTCTGGGTGTACAGGTCTCTTGTGGCTCATATCGATATAGAAGTTGGCAAATGAGAAGAATGAAAGCGGATTCACAGTCTCAACAACGATGGTGCCACCGTAAATGAGCTTCATAAAAGACAGGTTTAGCATCTTTATGAGGTACTCCTGCTCTAGATGCTCCACCACCTGATCAATGAAAATTCCGTCCAGGCTTTTATCCTCGAGCTTCTGCAGATAGGATACAGCATCGATCTTCTCAACATCGAGCCCTTTTGATTTGCAGAAGTTGACCATGTCTTCGTCTATGTCAATCCCATGGCCGCCAATCTCATAATCTCTCAGCAATTCCTGAAACTCACCTCGGCCGCATCCTATATCAAGCACATTTCTGCACCCTTTAAAGTATTTGATAAACGCTGATTGCCTCTCCTTGATATCAGCTCTGGTGCCCCTAAACCTCTCTTCGAAGACGAAATAGTTGATGTAGTCGGCATGGCTCTCGGATATTGTGTTGGAGGCACGCACGCTCTCTTTAGCAATCCTGCCATCCAGGATCTCAGCAAGCCAGGCTCTGTTCTCAATATCCTCATTCATAGCTGC
>CAZRCS010000196.1:0-3601 GCA_964598645.1 uncultured bacterium
TGCTCGATACCCTCCCGGGAGGAAAAGGCTTGAAAGTCCTGTTCGAAAAGATGCTGAGCATACAGAGCGCAGTTCTGATCATAACCCTGACCGTAACGAGATACCTCTTCCGTTTCAGCGATGTGAGATTTGTGGACCTGCTGCAGGGATTGCTCTTCGTGCTTGCGGTGGGAGTGCTGGCAGCTACTTTTGCCATCACAAGGTCGAGACATGATCTGAAGAGAAGACCATGGCAGTTCGTCATAAGCATAATCTTCCTCTGCGCCCTTGCTGCCACTCTCATCTTCCGTGGAACCCAGGGAAGCATTCACCAGTGGAGCGTCTCATGGGCAACCAATCTCTACCTTGGATTCACGGCCTTCATTACTATCTTCGGATACCTGATCAACCTCACAGGCAGGATATCTCCTGCCCTGGTTCTGCCGGCAAGTTTCATGATCGTTATTATTGCCGGCACGGCACTTCTGATGACCCCAAGGGCAACCACAAATGGAATAACCCCCCTGAACGCCCTCTTCACATCAACAAGCGCCACATGCGTCACAGGGCTTGTGGTGGTAGACACTGAAACCGACTTCACCTTCATCGGTCAGTTCGTGATCCTTCTTCTGATCCAGGTGGGAGGTCTGGGGCTTATGACCTTCGCGGCATTCTTCGCAGTATCCCTGGGACAGAGTCTCGGAATAAGCGATACGGTGAACATTGCCCGACTCATGGACAGCGACTTTGCCGCCGAGATAAAACACATCCTTCTTTCGATTCTGATCTGGACACTGACCATCGAAACTGCAGGAGCCCTGCTCCTCTACAACACCTGGTCGGGTATGGAAGAGCTGGGATGGTCAACGGGTGAAACCATCTGGCAGTCCATATTCCACAGCATCAGTGCATTCTGCAACGCAGGTTTCAGCCTGAACAGCGAAAACCTGGAGAGCTTCACTTCCTCTCCGATCACAGGAATGATCATAGGCACTCTGATTGTCCTGGGCGGTCTGGGATTCATGCTTCTGACCATTCTGGGAAGGAACTGGGTGTTCAGAATGAAAACCGGAAGACGTCAGGCCCTTCCGGTACAGGTACGTTTCGTTCTTCTGATAACTGGAATACTGATCCTTGCAGGATGGATCTTCTTTCTTGCGTTCGAGTGGAACAACACCCTTGCAGGAATGACTTTCATGGAAAAACTGGGTAACGGGTATCTGGAGGCGGTTTCGCCAAGAACCGCAGGTTTCAACACCGTTCCCACGAACCAGCTTCTACCGGTTGTGAAGTGGTTCTTCGTTATTCTCATGTTCATAGGAGCATCACCGGGAGGTACCGGCGGCGGGGTGAAAACAACAGCAATTGGACTTCTTTTCCTGTCACTGAGGTCTCTGCTCCAGAACAGGATCAGACCTGAGATATGGAACAGGCGAATACCCATTTTCGACCTTCAAAGGGCAGGTGCCGTGCTTCTTGTGGGTATGGCCACCTTCGGCCTGAGCAGCATTCTTCTTCTGGTTACCGAAAACTGCTCGGGGAATTTCACGGAAATGGATTATATTTTCGAGTCAATGAGCGCATTCGGTACGGTGGGTCTCTCCACTGGGGTGACCACCGTTCTCTCCACGGCGGGCAGGTGGATAATCATAGTTACCATGTTCATCGGCAGAATTGCCCCGGCAACCCTTGCCGCGGCAACAATAAGGGTACGTACCTCCAGGTACAGCTACCCCGAGGCCAGGATAACCATAGGGTAGGTTGGAAGACACCATGCAGGATACACCGAAAAGAGTTGCCGTAATCGGTCTCGGTTCATTCGGAAGCAGCCTTGCCGTGGAACTCGTCAATCAGGGCGCCGAGGTAATGGCAATCGACTCCAGGGAAGAACTGGTGGAGAACATCAAGAACGAGGTGAACAACGCCATCTGCTTCGACTGCACCAACGAAGTGCTTCTTGCCGGTCATGGCGTTACCAAATTCGACCTCGTGGTGATCGCCATCGGAGAAAATTTCGGAAGTACGGTTACAATAACCACCATACTCAGGGACAAGGGCGTAAGGGTGTTCAGCCGGGCCAGCAGCGACCGAGAGGAAAGAATTCTCAAAGCTCTGGGTGCCGAGAAGATATTCAGGCCTGAGCATGAACAGGGTATCACCAGAGCACGTGAGATAACATACACAGGGGTTCAGGAGTACCTGAAGCTCAGATCCAATATGGAACTTATCGTGACGGAACCCAAGAAAACCATGCTGGGCAAGGCGGTTACCGAGCTGGACATAAGAAGGAACTACGGTATCAACATCGCTTTCATCGGGAAAAAAGATGAGCAGGGCAACTACGACTACAGGATTCCAAAACCCGATGACGTTCTTGATGAAGGCGACCGTCTATGGCTTATCGGATCGAATAAGAACATGAAGATATTCAGGGAGCGATAGTGGTTTAACCGAGCAGCTTCATCAACCCTGTTGATTGCAGCGCAGTGGTCCTCTCACTGTTTATCTTCTTGAAAAGCTTCATGGCAGTCTCAGAGGCAGGGTGTTTCTTGCAGAGTGACTTGATGAGGGTTGCCATGGCCTTGGGAAACTCCGAAGATTCAGCAATGAAGCTTTCCAGGGATAATCCCTCGCCCAGCTCGTACTTAAGAGGTTCCAGAGCCGGGTATTTCTTCCGTATCTTTTCTACATAACCGGGCATCAGGCTTCTGCTCTGGGGCCACACAGGGCCCAGGCTGTCCAGCCAGCTGTTAACCGCGGTCAGTATGAGATTGATCTCACCTATTCCCAGTGCCGCAGGCTCTGCCACCGGTCCGTCGAAGAACTCAGCAATACCAGAGCCCTCGGGGGATTTGAGGAACTGCACGAGACCTCTTCCCTGTATGGTGGACCCGGGAAGAAAACCCTTGGATATCTTGCCGTCGCAGATGGGGATAAGGGCAATACCATGCTCCACATGAAGACTTATCATTCCTGATTCGCCGGATTTCTTCAGTGATTTCAGAAGCTGAACCAGTTCTCCGCTGGAATTGTCCAGTTCAGTGAGGACAGGTTCTTCGGTGAGATACTTGATCAGGGGTCCAAGGGACCTGTCATCGAGAAAATGCAGTGAAAGAAAAAGCTCTCTCTTGTCGTTCCTTATCATGCTGAGAAAGCTGGATGAATCAAGGCAGTCGCACCCTGAGATGTAATAAGGCTTACCCTGCCTGAATATCAGGCGGGTGAAAATTCCCTCGCCGTCGGAGACCGACCAGTAGCAGTCCTTCTTGAAATCCCTTAGCTCGGTTCCTCCCCTTACCAGGGCATCGAGATTGAGGAAGTGAACAGGAACGTTGTCGAAAAAGCTCCGGACATAGGGCAGATTCAAAGAGCTATCAGCGTACAAGCCTAGCTATCCTTCCGATCTTGGGTAAACCTTCCCCGGGCTGCCAGGACCAGTACGTAACCATTGCCTGGCCCTTGACCAGCTCAAGGTCAACAGGACCCCAGATTCTGCTGTCGCTGGAATGGTCCCGGTTGTCGCCCATCATGAAAACACAGCCTTCCGGTACAATGTAAACAGGATTCCCCTCGGCGTCCAGCACCACGGCGGAAGCGATCTCTTCATAAGCCAGGTCTGCCA
>CAZRCS010000197.1:0-3594 GCA_964598645.1 uncultured bacterium
GTTCCGCAGTAAGGCGGTTCATCTCTTCAGCATCCTCCTCTGTATCGTGTGTTTTTCCGCACAGATGAAGCCATCCGTGGTAAACCCTTTCCAGCACTTCTGAAAGTGGCGGTGCCAGCCTTCCGTCAATATAGACCACTCCGGCCGGTTGTTCGTCTTCAGAAGAAAGGTCGAAGGTAAGTACATCGGTTGGCCTGTCAATATGCCTCCACCTGAGATTCAGAAAACGCATGATCCCCGGATCGCACAACACGAACTCCACAGGTGCAGGAATTGTCTTTTCAATGATTTCCTCGAGGCTGTCGAGGTCTTCTGCAGGATTGTCAATGATCATTTCAAGCGAGGGTTTTGTTGGTTCTGACGGAGGTTTTTCACTTTCCATGGGGGAAATTTTTCACCCTTTCATAGTTTTTCGCGCCGATTACATCCAGAAATATACTAACGGCACGGTGTCTTTCCGAAGGAGAGAAACAGCAATCGTCGAACTGACCCGATTCCTCTGATTCTCTGAGAATGCGTGTTACGGTCAGTGTTCTGTCGTCTTCCGAGGCACCACTTCCAAGACCTGTGATGGCCGAGGAAATGGAGTCAGCGAGCATAACAAGAGCTGCTTCTATAGATTGGGGGACAGAAGATTTGTAATGGAAAACGCTTTCATCGAGCACCGCTCCCGGAGGGAGTTCCCGCTTTGCTTTTTCAAGGAAGTACCTTACCGGGGAATCACCGTGGTGCTCACGAATGATATCCCTTATGTCAGAGGGGAGATGATGCTTTTCAGCAAGCCTGACGCCATCTTCCACGTGGGAAATGATGGCTTTGGCACTGTCTGCAGGAGCCATTTTATTATGCGGGCTGTTCCTGTCCGGATTGGTCATGTTTTCTATGAATATGCCGGGATCCTTTAGCTTTCCTATGTCATGGAACATGCCGCCAAGCCGGGCAAGGCCCGCATCTGCTCCAAGGGCTTCTGCTGCCCTTCCTGCCATTTCGGCCACCAGAGTAGAATGTGCATAGGTGCCGGGAGCCCTTGCGCTCAGCTCCATTCTAAGGGGATGACCGTCACTCTGAAGCCTCTGGTAGGTAAGGGGAGTGGACATCCCGAAGAGAAGTTCCATGGGATGTACCAGCACCCTGATCATACCGGTGACCACCAGCGGAAGCCCCATAAGAACCAGCCAGATCACAGGGGTGAATTCTCTGCTTCCGGAGCTTCCTGCAACGGACAAAACCCAGAAAACCAGAACAGATGAGACAATTCCTGCGGAAAGTGCCTGGAATATTGCCCGATCGCTCAGGTCCCCTATAAGAAACGCAACAAAACACGACGGGATGAATGAAATGAAGAAAGTGGTCATGGGATGAGGCGAATGCATGGCGAATATCGAAGAGAATATCGCCGCCAGAAGCCAGGAGAAGGGCACGGCAAAATCCTTGGAGCGGCTGTCGAAGAAAACAGCGGTCATCCCTGCACCAAGCATTGTGAATGTGAAGTAAGAAAGTTCCGCAACTCCTGATTTAACGAAGAGAAGAGTAAGGAGCAGGGAAAGCCCCCAGCTGGAAAAAAGCAGAAGGACATGAGAGAATGAAGATGCAGACAGAGAACCACTGGCCCGCCAGATGTACAGGAACGCCAGGAAAAGAAGAACCGCAGCAAGACAGGTCTTAGCAGCCTTGTGCTGAACAAGACCCTGGTGTCCCGCCGGGGAAACTACCATTGCATCCCAGTAACGGCTTATCTCTGAGGTATAGAGACCGCCCGGGGGAAGAATCTCATCCCCGGTAAGGAAAGTTCTCATGTGCTCAGGAAGAGCTTCAACGACCGTGACTGAAGCAGAATCCCTTGCCGCTTCGTCAATGACCAGATCGGGCACGATGAGTGCTATCACCTGGGGGATCTTTTCTTCGGGTATTCCCCTCTGCTGGAGATCAAGACGCATGGCCTCTCTGGCTTCGGATACCGTGTAGAGCTCTGAGACATTTTCCTCAGGCTTCCCTTCGACCACAGCCCTGCTGCCGCCGTAACTGCTTCTCAATTCCTGCAGATCCACCATTCCCGTTGCATAGAAGCTTGCTGCCCTGTCCCTGAAATAATCCGCCACATTCTCACGGTCAGTGGCGGCAAGGATGAGACTCCTTATCTCTCCTGAAACCTCTTCGGACACCAGCGGGTTCCTTCTGAGAAACACAGGAACGGTTTCAACGGCCTCCAATGCCATTGCGTCCCTTTCCGACTGGTTGTAGGGAACGGCAAAGTCGTGAACTGCAATGATCCCCTCAGGAACCGGTTCACCTATGACGAGGTTCCTGTCTGACAGGGCCCCCCGGGAATCGAAACCGAAATAGAAACCTGCAAGAAGCACAATACAGAGAAGAGCTGAAGTATAAGCCAGCATAGGTTTGCGTGAGAATGACGGGGTCATTTTTGCTCCTCCCTGCTGAAGGCTTCGATTATCCTCTGTACCAGGGGATGTCGGACCACGTCACCCTGGTCCAGGTAAACAAAACCTATTCCTGTTACATTTCTCAGAATACGCACCATGTTAACCAGGCCGGAACCGGCTGGAGGTTTCAGATCTATCTGTGTAACGTCACCTGTTACCACAAGCCTGGAACCATAACCCATTCTCGTGAGGAACATCTTCAGCTGGGTCATTGTGGTATTCTGCGCCTCATCGAGTATCACAAAGGCGTTATTAAGGGTTCTTCCCCGCATATAAGCCAGAGGAGCCACTTCTATTATTCTGCTTTCCATGTATTTCTGCACTCTTGCCGGCGTGAGGGTATCGTTCAGAGCATCGAATATTGGTCTCAGGTAGGGATCGATTTTCTGCTGAAGATCTCCAGGAAGAAAACCCAGGTTCTCCCCTGCCTCCACCGCAGGTCTTGTCAGTATTATTCTTTCCACCCTGCTGTCCCTCAATGCAGACACCGCGGCGGCCACTGCAAGGAAGGTCTTCCCGGTTCCCGCAGGCCCGATGGAAAACACGAGTTCGTTATGAATGATGGACTGCATGTAGGCTTCCTGCCCGGGAGTTCGGGGTATTATGCGTCCGGCTCTTCCGGGAACGTTGTATACAAGACCCTCGGCTCTCAGTTCCGGAAACTCCAGAGCCTTCGCCAGGGCACTTCTCGATATCCTTCCGCTGGCCTGAATGGAAGCCATGAGTCTTTCCGAAGCCGCCTGAGCCCTATCCAGAGATTCCCGCTGCCCGGTGAAAACCAGATTTCCTTCCCTGTAAACTGCAGCAACCCCCAGGACCCTGCAGATCTCCCTGAGGTTCTCGTCCCCGGGCCCCAGAAGTTTTCCTGCATCATCGGGAGTAAGCGGTATTTTTCTGCTCTCTGTTTTTTTCATGTCGGGCTGAATATAAGAACTCCCCGCCGTAATGGCGGGGAGCTTCTTTTTATGAACAGTTCCTGTTAACGTCCGCCGCGCATTCCGCCGCGGGGGATGTCAAGGATCTGGCCGGGATAGATCAGGTTGGGATCACTGATCTTGTCACGGTTAGCTTCGTAAAGCTGAGGCCACTCGCCCCTGCTGTTGTAAACAACGCCGTATCCGGCGATCTTGCCGAGATAGTCGCCTTCCACAAC
>CAZRCS010000198.1:0-3589 GCA_964598645.1 uncultured bacterium
TTAAGCGCACTCACTGGACACCTCCTTCCCCGGGAATGAGACCGGCGGCAGCCAGGGCCAGAAGCCCGTCTCTGACTGAATTGGTCACGGCCCTGGATGTAATGGTACTTCCCGTAATGGCATCAAGTGAGCCGCCGTCCTTGGATAGAACCAGAGAGGAACCGTCATAGCCAGGAAACTGATAAAGGAATTTATCCGGATTGGACACATTTGCCCCGAGGCCGGGTGTTTCCTGCTGAAAGAGAATGGTGGTTCCGGTTATGGTACCGTCCATATCCACTGCAACCATGGTTTGAACGGTACTTGAGTATCCCCTTCCGTAGGCAACGAAAAGATATCCCAGAACGCAGCCTGTTGAATCACTGACAGAGACCGGGGCAAGGGTCTGGTCCACGGAGGAGTAGGGGTTCTCCAGTTCGGGAACTGCAAGACTGTCGAAGGTGAGTTCCCCCGAAGCCAGGCTCGTTGCAACATCGATCATCGCATCAAGTTTCGCCTGTTCCTTCTGTTCAGCGATTATGGGTTCCGTTATGGAGTTCACATATCCTAATGCCACAGCTGCAATAACAGCTATGATCATAAGAATGAAACCGAGTTTGAAGATCTCACCCATTCTTCTTCACCTCCCCGAAGCTCCTGGGTCTGGTGTATCTGTCAATAAGCGGAGTGGCAAGGTTCATCAGAAGAATAGAGTAGCTGCACCCCTCTGGATAACCGCCCCACCTGCGGATTACCATTGTCAGAAGGCCTGCTCCTATGCCGAATATCAGCCTGCCCTTCTTGGTAACGGGAGTGGTGACCATGTCTGTGATCATGAAGAACCCGCCGAGGATCACACCCCCGGCAAGGAGATGGAAAAGCGGATTGCCGTCAAACCATCCCTGCCCTCCGAACAGCCATCCAAACAGGGCAACGGAACCCAGATAGCTCAGGGGGAGCCGGAGCTCCAGCACTCCCCTGAAGATCAGGTAGAGGGCACCAAGAAGAAGCATCAAGCCGCTTGTTTCACCTATACAGCCGCCTATTCTTCCCATGAAGAGGTTTTTCAGGCTCTGCGGTGAATAAAGCATGGATCTTACCTCGGTGGCCCTTTCGGTGTCACCGTTCCAGTCAAAGGTCTGCTTAAGTACATTCAGAGGTGTTGCTCCGGTTAGAGCATCCAGCTCTCCGTTTTCACTGAGATCCGCTGTGGTTACACCGCAGGCCTGCACTTCCAGCCTCTGGCCGTCCTTCCATTCCATGGGAGCCACCCAGCCTGCTGTCATAAGAACGGGAAAACTGGCAACCAGGAATGCCCTGCCCAGTAGAGCGGGGTTAACGATGTTGTGCCCAAGACCGCCGAAGGCCTGCTTGGCCACGGCTATTGCAAAGGCACTTCCAAGAACCGGAAGCCACCAGGGAACACCCGGGGGCACGTTGTATGCAAGCAAAATACCCGTAACCACCGCACTGCCGTCGAAGGCAAAATTTACCGGCTTCTTCATGAACTTAAGGCAGAGCCACTCTGTAACAACCGCTGCGATTACACTTGCAGCAACCAGTACCAGCGCTCTGGGTCCGAAGAACCAGAAGGCGGCGATCAGTGCAGGGATCAGGGCTATTACCACATCCCACATGATTCTTTTGGTGGTTTGAGATGAGCCCACATGCGGTGAAACGGCAAGGTCGAATATTCTGTTCTCAGCCATTTACGCCTCCCTCGCTCTCTTGATGGCACGGATCTCGTTCTGGGCCCTTTTTATTCTGTGAACGAGATATCTGCCTGCGGGGCATACGTAGCTGCAGGTACCGCATGCCATGCAGTTCAGGGCACCGGCCTTCTCAGCCTCATCCCACTTCTCGTATTCCGATTTGTTTGCAATAATGCTTGGACAAAGACGAAGAGGGCACACATCCACGCACTTACCGCACTTTATGCATGGTCCCTCTGATACATCCCTCACCTCGGCGGGTGTCAGTGCAAGAATCCCGCTGGTTCCCTTGGTTACAGGTGCAGCGTCGGTGAACATGGCCATTCCCATCATTGGTCCACCGCTGATCAGTCTCTCAACGGATCCACTGTAACCTCCGGCAGCGGCAATGAGGTCCGCAACCGGCGTTCCTACGCAAACTTCGAAGTTCCCAGGCTTTACAACGCCCAGACCGGAAACGGTGGTTATGCGCCTGATGGAAGGGACACCCCTGACCACCGCATCGGCAACCGCAGCGCAGGTACCCACGTTCTGAACCACCACTCCCACGTTAAGTGGAAGCCCTCCTGCGGGAACCTCTCGACCAGTCACCGCATCGATGAGCTGTTTCTCTGCTCCCTGGGGATACTGAACCTTAAGGGGGATAACCTTCACCCCCTTCTTCTGAAGAAGCTCGATGGCATCAGGCTTGTTCACCTCGATACCGATGCATGGTTCATTAACACCAAGCACATGGGCAAGTATCTTCATTCCCGTGATCAGATCATCGGCTCTTTCCAGCATAAGCCTGTGATCAGCTGTGAGATAGGGTTCACATTCCACACCGTTGATGATAAGAGTGTCGATGGTAACTCCCTTTGGAGGTGAAAGCTTCACATAGGTGGGGAATGACGCTCCACCCATACCACAGACACCAGCTTCCTTAATTCTTCCGATCAGCTGCTGAGGATCGACGCTGCTCCAGTTGTCGATCGGTTCGAAGACAGCCCCCCCCTCTTCAGACTCGGTTTTTATAACCACGGCTGGTCCGCTTCTCATGTGCGGCATAGGAGCGTTCTCTACCCTGAGCACCTTTCCATTAACAGGTGAATGGGTGGGAAGGCTTATGAAACCGTTCTGCTCTCCTATCACCGAACCCCTGAAAACTTCGTCTCCCGGCTTGACCACCGGTTTGGACGGAGCTCCAAGATGCTGACAGAGAGAAACGGTAACCACCTCGGGAGCGGGAATGGTCACCACTGACGCGCTGCTGGCCAGACCCTTGTTTCCCGGAGGATGGGTTCCACCGGCAAAGCTTCTTACCTTGCTCATGTTCCTCCATTGTTTGTGTTAAGCAAAAATCGTTCAAGTACTTCTATGTAAATAAAAATTATATGGATTTGCCGAATATACAAAAACAGAGAGCTTCGTTCAGCCCTTGAGAAGCCGGTCGAGTTCCTCTCTGAACTGGGAGACATCCCTGAACTGACGGTAGACACTGGCGAACCGCACGTAAGCAACCTGATCCACATGCTGGAGAAGCTGCATCACGCACCCGCCGATGAACTCTGCATCAACTTCGTCAGGGTATTCTTCCGTTATCCTGGAGATGGTCTGTTCCACCATTTCCTTTATCTGCTCGCTGGATACAGGTCTCTTCTCGCAGGAGCGTGATATACCCTTCTCAAGCTTCACAGGATCGAAGGGTTCCCTCTGACCGTTTTTCTTTTTAACCGTGGGATAACTTGTCTCGATGTACTCGTATGTGGTGAACCTGTAACCGCACTCATTACATTCCCGTCGCCGCCTGGTGGCGCGGCCTTCCTTCACTGAGCGGGAGTCTATCACCCTGTCATTGCTGCTTGCACATCTTGGACATTTCATAACAATGTTACTTACTCCAAGCCAGCGCCTTCGTC
>CAZRCS010000199.1:0-3582 GCA_964598645.1 uncultured bacterium
TGCATTCCCCAGTTCAAACGGAAGAACATCTGGAGCAATAAGGTCATAACCAATTGTAATCTCAATCAAGCGAGCCTTTTCAGGTTCGTTCAATGCGACAGCCAAGAATACACTTGAGTCAGTTACAATTCTCATATGTACAATTGTACTTCTTGCTATGACCATTGTCAAGCATAACGCGATTCTGCTCAGCCACCTTTGACACTCATGAAACTGGCAGTATACCTGACCGACAGCACAGAACCCTGCACATGCACTAAACACAACGAAGACATGTTTATCAAGGTTGGCTGCAGCAGTTTGTTAGGCAATAATCCCTTCTTAGACAATATCTTCCACAAAGGACACATTGTATTTCCTGTTGTTATTCTCTAGATTGTTTCTATAGCTGGACAACAGAGTTTGCTGATGTTCAGTTAAGGCATCCATTTCCCATTTCTTATGAAAAAATAGATACACTATGATCTCACGAAGTTTCAGGAATAGCGGTAATTGCTGTAGCCAAAATGTCGTTAGAGAATGTTCAGTTACATACCCAGTTAAAAAGCGAGTCCAAAAAAATTGCACAAACTCATCAAGTGTCATCCCGAAATGTGGCAACCATGGCAAAGTATCATGCAGGACGACGGCGATATCATAGGCAAACCAATGATACTCACTATCATCAAAATCAAAGACAGTGATCTGATCATTTTGCAGAAAATAGTTTACGTCAGTGAAATCAGCATGTATAAGCCCATATGCATTAGGGTCTTGTGGAAGTTGAATTACCATATTGAGTATATCCTGAATTCGCTCGAGGATATGTGTTTGTCCGGTAAGATACTCTGATCGTTTCACAAGTAGATCGTTCTCCTGCCAAGTTGGCCGTCGCCAAGAAGATTCCCGGGGACAATAATGTTGGGTTACACGATGCATCTTCCCCATCACTCTTCCCCATTCAGTATAGACAGATGATGTCCAAGCATCCGATTCTAGAAGTGATTTACCTTCGATCTTACGAAATGCAGTGACAAAATAACACCCATGCGTCCCTTTAATCGTCTCCACCAGGGCGCCTTTATCAGAATGAAGCACTTTAGGAACGTTGATTCCATGGTTGGACAAATAGTGCATCCAATCCAATTCTCCCATGATTTGGTGCCATGTGCGATGTGAATAGTGTGTGATTCGTAAAATACATGGTACGTTACGTCGCTGATATTCATACACAAAGTTTTCAACATTACTAATCAGATGATATGAAGATGATGTTGCCCCGAAGAGATTTCCAGCTTCTTGGATGACAGTATCCGTTAGAGATGTTGAAACGGCTGTTTCCATGTGCAACTCTTTTTCTTTATGTCAATTAGCACTTTATTGTATTTGTAGTCTAACACTCTAAATCAGCAGACTGCGAAAACCGAATTTCAGATAACACTGACGCAGTTCTGCTGCATTTTGTTCACTTCCTGTTGACTTGTCCAATCACAATTATGTACTGGATTTACCGCAATACTAAACATTTCACTGTATTGTTCTGGTCACCAGCAACCACATTGACCATGTATATACCTGCTGGAAGTGTTGAAACATTCATGCTAAATGATTGCTCACCGGCACCCAATATCTCTTCATCTTTTAAAAGAACTGCTCTGCCAGCCATATCGAAAATAACTACCTGTACAGGAGCCGGCTGTGTAAGAGTCACATTAACACACATGGTGTGCCAAACAGGATTAGGAGATATTTGAGTGTTCAGCTGTTGTGATGCTCCACTCTCCACTCCTTCCAGTAAACCAGCAAATTTCGTGCATGGATCACCAAGCAAGTTCAACTCCTGCAAACTCCATTCTGCCAGACGAGGCAAATAGAAGCTGTTCCAATTGGCCCACATCATATCCTTGGCTCCGCCAAGTGTTACTCCTGCAAGCTCAAGATTCTGATCGAAAACCAAACAGGCATGATAAATGCTTATCCAACCAGTTGGTCCGGGATCTTCAAGCATAACGTAGGAAGTGGCTGAGTTACCCATGGCAACTACTGCACCACCAGTCGATTGCTGAAACATCATCTCACATAGACATTCTCTGTTAATGCCATTCCTACCAATATCTCCGGTATTACAACTCACCATACCATCTACCCAGGTAAGCTTGCTTCCGTTTTCCATTAGTTCTACACTATCACAGGTAAGAATGGGTTCACTGAAAAAAGGATGGTACCATACTATTTCAGTTGGGAGTCCATGTGCAGCATATACCATGTAAGAAACACCTTGATTGAATAGCTCAAGCTGGTTGTTAGCATGTCCTCCTGAACTGTCTTCGTACACGCTATTCCACTGGAACTCAATAGGGAAAAAGGTTGCCACAGAGTCACAGTATTTTGATCCATGACACCAGTCATAGGATGCAAAACTGGTACTAATAATGCCTCCAAGCAGAAGAGCTCTGCTTCTCCATTCTCCGGGTTCAGGTTGAGAAGCATATTGGGATACTTTGTCAACCATGGTTATCAAGTCATCCGTTTCGGTAATACTGGCCGGATAGCGACCAATGTACACATCAGTGTAATAGTCAATGCCATCCTCTTCCTCTCCGTATTCATGATCTCCATCACCATCCCACATCCCATCCAGATCACTGAAATAGAGATCAGTAAATGCATCCATCGATTCCTGAGTGGTAGGATCTTCCAGTGAAGAGAATCGAGTAGTTGCTCCAACATCGCCACACATTACCACGAATTGAAGCCCACTAATCTCATAGAGATTCTTCAAGTAGTTCCTTATTTTTTCTTGAATATCAAACCCTGCAACATTGGCATTTATCCATTGGATAGTTACACATTCAGAAGAGTATCCCCAGTCGAAATGCATTTCTACAAGATCATCCAATTGCTCTGATTGTTGAGCATAGCCAATAACAACAACATCGACATCATCATCAGTTTCAGCTCTTTGAGCTGGGCTCCAGACCTCTAACATCTCAGTATTATCAACAAAAGTTGATATCACACTCTTAGCAAGCTCAACCTGGTCCTCGGAAAGGTTATAGACGGGAGCTTCAGAATCATGATGATAGATGAGGTTGATGTCCGCCGATGTAATTAGAAAGAGTTCCCCGATTTGCTGGTTGTATATGAATGGAACAAAGGAATAGCTGCCTAGGCGATATCCAGTTTTTGTTCCTGTCTTGAATCCCGCAATCTGGGAAGAGGGAAACAGGCTCGACATACCATCCAGACAGCGTTCAGCATAATTTGGAAACTCCGGAAGATCACCTGAAAGGGGAAGAATCATCGTTGGTATTGGAAAAACTGTTCGTCCCAGATTGATAGTAGTAATGTTCGTAACCTCGACATTGGTCACAGAAGTCCCCTGAGGAATCACATAACACCTGGGTACAGCAGGCAGATTAGGGTATCCGTTCGGAAAAACGGGTATTCCTTCATCAATACTGATCACATCCCATTCACCATATGTATCGATCTGCACATCTGAAGCGGAAATGTTCCAATCGTAATGAATCGTTCCAGCAATAGTCGAAGTAACAATCAAAAATACAATGGCTGTGCTTCTATACATGTTTGACTCCAAAT
>CAZRCS010000200.1:0-3557 GCA_964598645.1 uncultured bacterium
TCAGGCGAGCCGATCAGGGAGAGAACCACCCTGAAACCATCAACGAAGATGGTTCCCGTCAGAATATCGAAGAACTGTATGAAAGGAGCTGCGAAGTTCATTGTTCCAGCGAAAACCAGATACATTATACCCAGAAAGATGGGTATTCCCAGAAAACGATTCAGCATTACCCTGTCCAGGGTGTCGGAAACCGTTTTCCTTACTTCGTCGGTTCTGTTGATCACATCTCTGCAAAGGCCGTGTATGAAGCCGTACCTTCCGTCTGCCAGCACGATATCTATCTCATCGCCCACATGTCTCTCCACCGCCGATATGTTTTCCGCAAGGAGTTTTTCCGGAATTGAATCCCCGCATAATTCCGCTGCGTACTCGTCTCCCTCAAGAAGTCTCAGGGCAAGCCATCTTGCATCGACATCCTTTTCGGCGGCAATGGAGGCGATCGCCAGAGAGACATTATCAGCGGCGATCTCGAGCACCTGATCGTAGGTCACTCTGGTGGGCGAGATGCGCTTTTCACGGCCTGCCCTGTTTACAAGCTCCTTGAGTTCCTGTACACCCCGCTGCTTTGAAGCGTTCATGGGCAATACAGGGCAGCCCAGGTGCTGTTCCAGATGCTTTACCTCTATTTTCAGCCTTCTCCTGTCTGCAAGGTCCATCATATTCAGTGCCAGTATCATGGGCACCTTCATTTCAAGAAGCTGGGTGGTGAGGAAAAGGTTTCTCTCCAGGTTGGTTGCATCCACGATGTTTACGATGAGGTCAGGTTTTTCTTCCAGGATGTACTTCCTGGCAATTGATTCGTCTATGGAAAAAGCGGTGAATGAGTATATCCCTGGGAGGTCTGTAACGAGGACTTCGACAGAGTCATGGGTGTAGGAGCCTTCCAGCTTTTCAACTGTAACACCCGGCCAGTTCCCCACCCTCTGTCTGGAACCAGTGAGGGCATTGAGCAGGGTGGTTTTTCCCACGTTAGGGTTTCCAGCAACGGCTATATGAAGTTTCTGATCAGCCATTGGGCTTCTCCACAGTAAGGACTTCGGCTTCCTGTTTCCTCAGTGTCAACCGGTGGGATCCTATTTGAATCTCAACGGGATCGCCCAGGGGGGCTTTCCTTACAACTGTAAAGCTGCAGCCTTTAACAAGACCCATTCTGAGGAGTTTCTGCCTGTATATACGTTCTCCCTTTTCGTATCCTGTAACTATTCCCGAGTCACCGCAGTTCAGGTCTGCTATCTTCATTATTCTGCTCCCAAAATTTAGACGTGTCTAAATAATGCCGTAAAAAAATCAACTCACTTTTTCGACAATTACCCTGGCCGCCATGTGTCTGTCCACCATGAGTCTTGCTGAACCGACGGAAACAAGCATCATCCCGTTTTCTCCGTGGGAATGCACGACCTTTATCTCCGTGCCTGGAAACAGGCCCATGGAGGTCATTTTTTCACGACAGCCCCTGCCGCCTGAGAACGAGGATATTCTTGCAACGCATCCTTCAGGTATATCACTCAGCGTGGAAGCAATCCCACGGGAACATCTTCTGCCCCTTCTCATGCCGAACAATGAAAACCTCCAGTTTTTAGACTAGTCTAAATTAATACGTCAACTAGAAATGTCAACCCTTCGGGCGGATCTGTGATACTGCCATTCCGGAAAACATGAGCAGGGCTCCCAGAAGCTCCCTTGGGATCATTCCCTCACCCAGCAGAAGCCAGCCGCCGATGGCGGCGAAGGCTGCCTCCAGACTCATGATCAGTGCTGCAGGTGCTGGTTTTACGTCCCGCTGGGCAAAGATCTGAATGGTGAAGGCTGCACCTACGGAGAGAATACCGCTGTACAAAAGGGGAAGCCATGCCGCCGCTACGCCTGTAGTTTTCTCGCCGAGTATCAGGGCTGCCAGGAAACTGAGGATCGCGACGGTACCGAACTGCAGCACAGCGAAACCTCCTGGATGACAGGTGGATGCAAATTTACCTATGAGTCTTACATGAACGGCCCACATGAATGCTCCTGCAAGTACCAGGAGGTCGCCTGGGTTGACTTCGGCAAACCCCCTGTAGAAGCTGAGAAGCCAGAGACCGGCAAGGGAAAGCACCACGCCGGTCCATACATACCTGTTCTCATTATGCCCGGTGATAAAACCCAGCAGAGGAACGAATACCATGTACAGACCTGTTATGAAACCGGCTTTTCCCGCTGTGGTGTAAACGATTCCCCACTGCTGCAGCGCTGCGCCTGCGAAGAGCACGGAGCCCGCCAGGAGAGCCCTGAGGACAAAGTAGCGGGATATCTTTCCAGCAAATAATGGTATGAGAACCAGAGTACCAAGAGCGAACCTTATTCCATTGAAGGTCATTGGCCCCAGGTGTTCCATGCCGGCTCTCTGGGCGGTGAACGCAAATCCCCATATCACAGCCGTGATCAGGAGAAGAAACCGTGCAGTTCCCTTCTTGGGCAATTCCTATCCGCCTGAGATCAGGTGAATGACCTGTACGTCAGCATCATCCGGGATGGTAGTGGTATCGTAATCAGTGCGTTTCACCAGATCTCCGTTTATTTTGGTGATGAGCATTCTGAATTTGTAGTTCTTTGCTTCAAGAACGTCCCTTACGGTCATTCCACTGTGCCAGTCAAGTTTGTGGCCGTTAACGGTGATCATTGAAAATCCCTTCGTTTTCAGTGGGTGGAATATACAAATCCCCGCGGTGTATCACGAAGGAAGACACATGAACTGCATCGAAAGGAGAATGTGATGACCGGACTTCTGATAATGGCGGCGGCGGCCCTGGTGGCAGTGCCGGAACAGGATTACTCCAGAATGGTGGTTATGGGCGAGGACGGCATAATCGGCGACCTTCCCCTTGAGCACACCGAAGCTGAGATAACGGTGGAGGGGTCCATACAGCTGGTGACCGTAAGGCAGGTGTACGGTAACCCATACGAAGACCCCATAGAGACCGTCTACGTGTTCCCCCTGCCGGAAAGCGGTGCCGTTTACAGCATGAACATGGAAATTGGTGACAGGCTCATAGAGGGAGACATAAGGGAACGCCAGGAGGCTGTGCGGATCTATGAGGAGGCCATAAGTCACGGGCAGACAGCGGCTCTTCTGGAGCAGGAACGACCCAACATCTTCACCCAGACCGTTGGCAACATCCTTCCCGGAGATGATATAGTAATAGAGATAAAATATGCAGCGCCAGTGGATTACAACGACGGTACCTGGCAGGTTGTCTATCCCATGGTGGTTGGTCCCAGGTTCATTCCCGGGGGGGTTGAAGATGCTGACAGAATAACCCCGGCCATTGTCCCCGAAGGTACACGCAGCGGTTATGACATAGAGCTTTCCATGACGGTGAATCCCGGAATGCCGGTGAGATCCTTCGATTCAGAGAACCATGCGGTAAGTACTGAAATCGGTGACGACGGCATACTTTCAGTGGAACTCAGCCGCGAAGAAGAGATCCCGAACAGGGATTTCGTCTTCAAATACAGAACTGCCGGTGACGAAATAGGAACCGGTATCGTTTCACACAATGGAGATCTTGGCGGTCACTTCA
>CAZRCS010000201.1:0-3551 GCA_964598645.1 uncultured bacterium
TGGCCCACAAGCGAAATGGCCTACATGGGCTATGCTTCCACCGGACAGCTCCCCGGCCCTTCAGTGGGAGACATGAACGGCGACGATATTGTGGAGGTAATGTGGTCGGAGCGCGACTGGTACGCAGGAAGCGCCCACATGTGGACCTTCAACGGCAGATCCGAAACCGGTGTGAACCTGTCGGGATACCCTCAGACAGCACCGGATGAGTCATCCAACGCCCTGGCATGCCCCTTCGTTTTGGGAGATGCCGATGGAGACGGGCAGCTTGAAGCACTCACCGCACATACCCTTGGAAACACTGGAGATTACTACAGACTGTCATGCCTTGACCACAGCGGGAACATACTGTTCACAACAGATCTCGATCCTGATGAGGATATACTGAATGTCTATTTCGGAGATGTGGACGGTAACGGCCTTGCAGAATTCTTCGCTGTAACACTCTATTCAGGTTCATTCAGGCTGCATCTGTTCAATGCCGACGGCAGCCACCAGGCAGGGTACCCGACAGGCATCTATTCCTCCGGCGGGGGAAATCTGATGTTCGGTCCCCCCATACCAGCCGATCTTGATGATGACGGCGATCTTGAAATAGTGCTTGGCTACTGCGCCTCATCAACTTCATATGCAGTGGCAGTTAACCATGACGGATCAATGGTATCCGGTTTCCCCATAACCGTAGCCACCGGCAGTCAGCTTTTCTTCCTTGGCATGGGTGACATAACAGGCGACGGCAAACCTGAACTTCTCGCTGTGGACAACGAACTCAGCTCCAATTACAGGGTATGGGCACTAGACATGGAAACTGGGGCTCCCCTGTCGGGCTGGCCCGTGGCTGTGGCAAACTGGCCCAAGGGGTTCCCGGTTGTTGCCGACCTGAATAATGACGGAACCCAGGACGTTTCTTTCACCACCGATGGAGGCCTGGTTCACGCGCTTTCCTTTGACGGCACGGAGCTTTCCGGTTTCCCGAAAACCATGAGCACTTCATCTACTTCGGGTACTGCAGTGGGCGATATCGACGGAGACGGTTTTTACGAACTGGTGGCCGCCACATGGGACGGCTGGGTTTACGCCTGGGATACGGATGGAGCTGTGGCAGACGATAACCGAGACTGGCCCATGCGTGGAGTAGACCCGCATAACTCCGGGATTTACCGGGGAGGGACAAGCAGCGGGATAGAGAACTCTCCAGAGCAGATATCCCTCGGTATAAATTCTAATCCAGTAACTTCCAGTGCAGTTTTCACGGTTACCGGAATGGAATCACCTTTTGAAATAGAGATTTTCGACCTGTCCGGCAGGCTTGCTGCAAGGGTTTCCTCCAGATGGACACCTCTCCCCGGAACGGCCAACGGAGTCTACACGGCGAAAATCTCCGGTGAAAACGCTTCTTCTGTGAGGTTCGTTCTGGCCAGGTAACCCTCAGTTCTCCAATACTCTGTCCGTTGGAATACCGTACCGTGCCATTATAGCCGGATTGGACCGCTCGGACTCTGAGCGGTCGAGTACTATGATGTTCCCAAGATTGGTGGTCAGTTCAAGGTACTCACCGGAACCTGAATCAACAAGTTCCACGAACTGATTGAAATTCCTTACAGAAACCCCGTCTACAGTTTCGATGATCTCATTCTGAAGGGTTTCATAACCGGTATTGACTTCTGCCGGTAGCATGAAGGTAAGAACTACTATTTCTTCCCGCTCCTCGGTCCGCCAGTTGTCGAAGATCATTGGGTAACTCAGATAGTCCACAGCGTTCAGGTACCAGTCTCTACCCCAGGATTCCAGATAATTCAGTGTAAGCGGCATGAAAACGGCTCCACCGTAGATGAAGTACTCGGGAGGAGTATCGTAGATCTTGCTGGCAACAACAGTTAAATCATGCAGGGTGGCATCAAGAAGAAGCTGAACGGTTCTGGTCTCACCATTGCGGACGATCTCCATGGAGATGGTTTCGCCAAGCTGATGCCTGTTTACCATGTAGTCAAGTCTGGTTCTGCTGCCGGTTCTAAGTTCCACGGTTCCATCACCGGCAATTTCCCTGCCGTCGATGGACATGATAACGTCTCCGGTTTCAAGCACCTCAGCTGCAGGGGAGTTCCAGGCCATCTGAGTCACCATGACCCCTGTCTGTTCCCTGGGAATGCTGAATCGATTGGTAAATGCAGAGTTCCTCACTGTTTGATAGTTGAATCCGGCGGATGGAAAACCATTATAGGTTCCGTCTTCCATGTCTTCAAGGAAGTGCTGGATCACCGGAACTGGAATGACGTATCCGATTCCTTCGGCCTGATTCATTATCTGCATTGTCACGCCGATGATCTTGCCCCTGCTTATGGCGGGACCACCGCTGTTACCGGGGTTTATGGCAGCATCTATCTGAACTGTAAGAAGGGACAGACCGCTGTGGGCATACCGGGAGCTTTCGATCCTTGAGATAACTCCCTTGGTTGTGCTCAGCGCGTCACCTCCCATGGGATAACCGTAAACCGTTACCTCTTCCCTTGCATTGGGAAGATTACCAAGCTCCAGGGGTTCGACTCCCTGGAAGAAGTACGGGTCATCCACCGTGACCAGAGCAAGGTCGGCATCGTGCGAAACGGCGACCACATAGGCTGGATACTGCCTGGGATCGCCTTCTCTACGAACCTGTATGAAGGTCTGGT
Organism: uncultured bacterium; assembly: GCA_964598645.1. GTDB lineage: Bacteria > Fermentibacterota > Fermentibacteria > Fermentibacterales > JCC-6 > Sabulitectum. Next base: position 2,670 of record CAZRCS010000201.1, read on the forward strand.
CGCTGACCACATGTGCATTGGTCAGTATCAGATCGCCCTGAACCACGCATCCGGAACCGGAGGTTTCCATGGGAGCATCGGTTGTCCATGGAATGTAATAGTTGTAAGCGGCACTGTTGGTGTAGATCTTGACCATTGCCTGGTCTATATCGTCGGCTGTGGCTGCAAGTGAAAACACAGCGATCAGTGAGAGCAAAGCTTTCATTGGTATTCCTTAATTCTGATGAAAAGTGTTTTACGTAAGGGTTATTCTAACGAAGGTTATTTGTTCCTGCCATTTTCAGAAAGGTTCTCACGAAGCACGTAGTCGATAGCTGCGTAGAACAGGATGTTCATTCCAAGGCCGTACAGGGCGGTAAGCTGCGAGGCGTAGAACAGAAATATCTGAGTAATGAAAACATTTACCAGAACAGCTCGTTTGAACCACAGAAATGCCCTGTGAGCCGATCTTCTGAATGCGATCAGTCCGATAAGCACCATCACACCGCCTGCGAAAACTCCAACCAGAGAAATCCCCGAAGTGTTTGCCAGGGGCAGCCAGCCAGGTTTTTCAACACCGAACACCATTGCAAGCTGGAAGAGGTTCAGAAAGATGAAAACGATCATGAGACCTGTGATGAATCCTCTGATATCCATTGCCGCCCCATACACCCGCTTAAGTTGATTCCTGACATTATCATAAACTTTGAGTATTCTGGAAGATGTGTCGTGCATGTCCCCGGTGTGCTCTCTGATCGAACGATTCACCTTGATCTCGTCCTCTGAAAGAAGTGACCTCTCGGCAAGGCTTCTGAAAACCAGGAACATGAAAATGAAAATCACATAGATCACCGCAATGGCCGGTCGATAAAAATAGTCATTGTCACGTGTGATGAATTTCCC
>CAZRCS010000202.1:0-3536 GCA_964598645.1 uncultured bacterium
GGCGATGGTTTCCCTCCTGTCGGAGGAGGGGGCCCTCATCGCCGGGTTCCAGATAAACGCTCAAGCCGACTGAGCTTCAGAGAGCCCGGGCTGTTTCCCTTCCGAAGGCTTCGCACTTCTCCATTGCTCCTTCATCGGGGTTCCAGAGGTTCTTCAGACCTGGAGACAGAATATCGAAGCCGGCCTTTTCAAGCCATTCGGTGATGCGGGGCACCGATTCGCCGCTCCAGCCGTAGCAGCCGAAGGCGGCGGCCTTTTTCCCATTGAAGCGGAGCCCCTCTATCTCCTCCAGGATGCCGGCTGTTCCGCTGGTGATACCCTTTCCGATGGTGGGGGAGCCTACAAGTATGGCTTTGGACCTGAACACCTCTGTGATGATGTCGTTCTTGTCCGACTTGGATATGTTGAAAAGCTTCAGTGTAATGTCCCCTCTTTCCAGGCTGATCCCCCTGGCTATGCCCTCGGCCATTGTCTTCGTGCCGTCCCACATGGTGTCGTAGAGAATGGTCACCTGGTTCTCGGCATAGCTGTTCGCCCATTCCAGGTACTTCTGCACAATTTGAACCGGGTTGTCCCTCCATATCACACCGTGGCTGGTGGCTATGATGTCAATGGGAACATCCAGGGCGAGGACCTCTTTGATCTTCTTCGTAACCAGGGGGCTGAAGGGGGTGAGTATGTTTGCGTAGTACTTGATGCACTCCTGCATCAGCTCAGCCTGATCGATCAGGTCGTTGAAGAGGAGTTCGGTGGCGTAGTGCTGACCGAAGGCGTCGTTGCTGAAGAGCACGTTCTCCCCGGTCATGTAGGTGGCCATGCTGTCCGGCCAGTGGAGCATGGGCATCTCGACGAAAACCAGGGTTTTTCCACCGCCGATGTCCAGTGTGTCCCCTGTCTTTACGGTTTTGAAGTTCCAGTCCTGATGGTACTGGCCCTTCAGGGACTTCACCGCGTTGGCGGTGCAGTACACCGGTGTATCCGGGATGAGTTTCATCAGTTCGGGCAGGGCTCCGCTGTGGTCCACCTCGCCGTGGTTGGCCACCACGAAGTCGATCTGCGAAAGCTCCACCTCCTTCTTCAGGTTCTCAACGAATTCTTCGGCGAACGGCTTCCAGACTGTGTCTATGAGAACGGTTTTCTCACCCCTGACGAGGTAGCTGTTGTATGTGGAGCCCTTGTGGGTAGAGTACTCGTTTCCATGGAATTTCCTCAGCTCCCAGTCCACCCTGCCGACCCAGGTTATGCTGTCGGTGACTTTCTTTCCCATGGCACTCTTCCTTTCAGAATGTGATTACCCTGTCGCTCTCCATGACCCACGTAGCCAGTTCCGGCATGGTTGACTTTTCCGCGCCCTGGAAATAGGGATGGTTCCTGTATATGCCGCATCTGGCCATACATGTGCCGCATACCTTTACGGGAACCCCCCTTGAGATCAAACCCTTGAGTAATACAGAGAGGTCCTGGTCGTAGCCCTCCGGTGGTTTGCAGGCGTCCCTGGCCATGTCCACCGAGTCGTTCATAAGAAAAATGCGCACTTCTTCTCCTGCATCCAGAAGTTTTTCTGCCAGACGAAGACCGTTCCAGGTGACATCGGTATTGTCATATGGTTCTCTGTTGAAAATGATTAGCGTTTTCATTGCACCCTTTCCTCAAGGCCGTTCGCAAGTATGTCAAGTAACTCTGCAAATGTAATTACTCCAATATTATAAGAACCTGCATGTTCCCGGGCAAACCCGCAGTGTTACTTTGCTTCCTCAGCCTCCGAAAGGGTTTGTACACGCCTGAGCCCCGGGAAGAGCCTCAGCCATGTGAGCACCACCACAAGGGTCCCTATGCCTCCGCTCACAACTGATATCACCGGGCTGAAAAGCTGCGCCACCGCGCCGGATTCGAAACCTCCAAGTTCATTTGAGGATCCTATGAAGAGAAAATTCACAGCCGAAACCCTTCCGCGCATATGGTTGGGAGTTCTCAGCTGCACCAGTGTCTGGCGTATTACCACGCTTATGTTGTCGAAGAAACCTGTAAGGAAGAGCATTGCCCACGAGAGCCAGAAGTTTTGTGAAAGCCCGAAAACAATGGTTGCAACACCGAAGGCAGCCACAGCTGTAAAGAGGGACCTTCCAGCTTTTCTCAAAGGCGGTCTGTGGGCAAGTATCAGGGCCATGGCAATGGATCCCGCCGCAGGAGCTGCCCTGAGCCATCCCAGTACCTCTTCAGGGGAGAAACCCAGCGGCGGGTTCGAAATTATGTCCCTTGCGAAAATGGGAAGCAGATACACAGCGCCCCCGAGGAAAACAGCAAAGAGATCCAGGGAGATGCTTCCCAGAATTATTTTTCTGTTCCATACGAACCTGACTCCCTCCATTACCTGTTTCACCATCTGTCCCCTGTGGGTCCTCGGGGCGTCGGGGATCTTCAGGGAGAGAAGCAGAAGAATGTAAACGACTGTCGTAAAGGCACTGAACAGGTATGCCGAAGGGATGCTCAAGGTAATTATGAATCCTCCCACAGCAGGGCCGACCACCGCAGCAAGATGAAAGAGGGTCGTCCGCCATTTCACTGCACCCTCGAACTGATCTTCAGGTACGAGGAGGGGGAGAAGGGCGGTTCTTGCAGGGGAGGCTATCCTGTGGAAGGTGGCATCAAAGAACAGAAGTGCGTACATCCATCCCACAGAACCGCTCCTGTAGCTGAAAAGCGCCAGGGCAAGAGAGGTTAAAGTGGTGCCGGCAAGACCGGTTACCATTACCAGACGTCTGTCGAAAACATCGGCCAGATAACCTGCCGGAAGGGTGAACAGAAGCATTGGAACAGCCTGTACAAGGCCGATCAGCCCGAGCATCAGTGCCTGATCCGTTCTCTGGTACATCTCCCAGCCAATGGCAAGACTCTGAGCCGCGGTACCGATCTGTACGAAAACGCCTCCCAGAAGAATACTTCTGAAAGCAGGTATTCTGAAAACTCCGTATGGGTCGCGGTTCCTGTTGCTCATGAGACTCCGGTTCCGGGGTTGTAGCTATTATGTGAACAGTTGAGGTTGTTGACAGGCTTGTCCATGGACAGAAATGAGAATATGTTCACCTTTGCATTAGAGCTATAAAACACCTGTAAATTGTATTACTGGAGCTGAATATGGCAGTAATCCCTGTTGTGAGTTCGCGGAAGGATTTCTACGAAGCTGGGAAGCTTTCAGGAAGAGACACCATAAAACTGGTGAATCTATCCGATCCGAGGCCCGGGGGTTTCACGGGAATGAACTCTGATGATCTTGAAAACATGGTCAGGGGAAGACATGCGGTGCTTATGGTTCACGGTTACAACAGCTCTTTTGAAAAGGTATGCTCTGCCTATGATAGAATAATTGACTATTACAGAGAATTTTCCCTTCCTGGTCAAATCTTTCTCGGCTATCTCTGGCCCGGCGGAAACAAGTTCTTCCACTACTGGACGGTTAGAAGGAAGACGAAGCAGGTATCCGTAAGGCTGGTTCCGCTGCTTGATCTTCTGGAGAAAAATGCGGTCAGGGTGGATAT
>CAZRCS010000203.1:0-3528 GCA_964598645.1 uncultured bacterium
ATTGATCGTACTGAATTCTTAACCGGTACGGTTAACCCTGGACCCGTGGCCATGGCAGAACTTGGTAATACGGTGGTCGTCGGGGTGTCACCGATCCTTTCTGAAGGGGAGATACTGTTCTTCTACTCTGAAAACGGAGAAAGGCTTCATGCCGAAACTCCTGTTCTTTCCCAGCATGCCCAGCTTATCGAAAGTATTCAACCCACCGGGGCAGGCACGTTCAGTGTTCACTGGAAATCCCTATCAGACTCAGATGGTCATACCATGGAAACAGCAACGGAACACAGTATTTAATGATAGTTTGGGGACCACCGGAGGGTGGTCCCCGATACTATCTACAATGAAAGGATCTTGACGGATTCGACCACATCTCCAGCTTTGAGGGAAACGATGAAAACACCTGCAGGGAGATCTGCAGGGATCATGAACGTGTGTTCCCCCGGGTCAAGCTCTCCGGAGAAGATCGTTCTTACAATTCTTCCGGTGACATCATGCAGTGCTATCTCAGCGTTACCTCCTGCATGGTTGACAACCACGGTGCCCGGGGCTTTTCTGATGGATCTGACCGGAGAATCCCCCTGCTGGATACCGGAGTAGGTTGTCGAAATGTATACCTCGACCGTATCAGCCGTTTCCCCGATGGAAGATACGAAAACCTGGGTGTCTTCTCCTGTGTACTTTCTGCTGTCCGGCGTTGACCAATAGCTGAACTCCGTGTTGGAGGATGCTCCCGGGTATGGGTCTCCCGAATCACCTCCGTTGGTGTTCCGTTCAAGATCCCACAGCCCGTCTGCCTGCTCCAGAGCAACAAGGTAGTGGCCATGTGTGGTGTAACCCGGATACCACTGATTATCGTTACCGCTCTGCAGTTCATCCACATGCCATATAAGCACTCCCTGGGAGGGCAGATATTCATCCCATCTTATCTGTCTTCTGTTTTCCAGAAGGAAGTACTTGTAGGAGGCTGAACCACCTGTCCAAAGTCTGTATGCCAGGTTGGAAAGTTCATAAGCAGGAACCTGATACGTCCCCGGGGTCGTGATGTCTATATAATCGGTGGTTCCCAGCTCATGACGGCAGTAGGGAGAGAATTCTGCAGGACTCCAGCCTCCGCCGTTGTAGACTCCCCCTGCCATTATGCCCCAGTTCCCGATGCCCTTTGAATCGTAGTCGTAATCGTAGAGGTCCGGCAGCCCGAGCACATGACCGAACTCATGACAGAAAACGCTGGCAGATTTGTCTCCCGGTGAATTGTTGTATTCATTCTGTACGCTGAAGGAATAAACCCCGACACCATCAAGGGTAAGTGGAGAAGGCAGACTCCATGCGTGGGGCCATATGGTATCAGGATTGCCTGTAAACTGCCCTGCATACATAAGGTTTACTCCGTCCACATAACCGTTTCCATCATTGTCGTACAGGGAGAAATCTATCAGAGGATCCACCAACTGGCAGATCTCCTCCACAAGACCCTGGCTGTTTTGTGGATATGATCCCCACCCATAGTTGTTGTTGACGTAGTAATCGTAATCGTTTGATGCCCGGTTCCAGCCCGTCTGGCTTGGCCAGTCGACGGTGATGATATCGATCTGTCCGAAACTAACGTCGTTGTAGTATCTGGTAAGCGAGAAAGTGTCCCGGGCAAAACCCATGGAATCGAAGTAGACAGATGGAGTTTGTGCCTGGTTATCGTTGAAATCAACCAGAAGGATAAGCACATTCATCTGATCTCCGTCAATGGCATCGACTATTGGATTATGGCTTCCATAAAACCCATTGGGGGCGTCAACTCCCCTGCTGACTGCATCTTCGTAGGAGAGGAGCCAGCGAAGGTGTTCCTCCGATGGAGCTCTGAACATTCCAGGGGGGGGTGGTACGGCTGCAGCAAGAAGGAAAAGAAGGGGTACAAGAATCAATAAGGCTGAACGCATGGTTTCTCCTTTTTCTATGTGCGGTTTCAAAGAATATAATAGCAGCGATAAATACAGTTCCCGTCCCAGTCTGGAGAGAAGAATGGAAAACCTGAAACAAACCTTGAGGGAGAATCTGGCAGAAGTATATGGAAGCATAGAGAAAGTCTGTGCATCATGTGGAAGAGATCCCGCCGAAGTATCCGTTATGGCCGTTACCAAAACCCACCCGGTGGAATACATGCAGGCGGCGATCGAGTGCGGAATCAGGCACATTGGGGAAAATCGTATCTCCGAGGGGGGGAGAAAAATACGGAAGGTTGGCAGGGAAAGCGCAGTATTTCATGCAATAGGAGTTCTTCACAGAAGTGAAGTACGGCAGGCGGTGAGGGATTTTCACTGCCTGGACGCCGTGGACAGTTTGAAAATACTCGAGGAGATCGCAAGGAGGGGTGCTTCCCCGGAGATCCTTCTGGAGGTCAATACTTCAGGGGAGAGAGCCAAGAAGGGTTTTCAACCGGATATAGGATTGCTTTGTGACGTTCTGGGCAGAGGTTTTTCGCTTGGTCTTTCAGTTAAGGGGCTGCTCACCATAGGTCCCCTTGGTGCAGGGGAGAGAAGTACGCGTAAAGCCTTTGAAATGCTGAGGACCTTAAGGGATTCCCTATCTGAGAGTCTTGGAAAAGAGCTTCCTGTGCTTTCCATGGGCATGAGTGACGACTTCGATCTCGCTGTGGCTGAAGGTTCCACCATTGTCAGACTTGGCGGCAGGCTCTTCGGTCCCAGGGGATGAATTTGAAACCGATGGACAATTCATGGGTATACTTTATCTGCAGAGTTTGCAGATGTGATTTATTGTGCGATATTCACCCCGGCGGTGTTTTTCAATTAACGGAGGGGGCTTTGTGCGGGTAACTCCACTTGACATAAGAAGACAGAAATTCCGTAAGGGAATGAGGGGCTACGACCCAGGCGAGGTCGATGCCTTTCTCGAGATGCTTGCAGACGCCTGGGAAGAATCGGCAGAGAAAGCTGACGGCGAAGCCAAGGAGCTTGAGGTGCTCAGGGCAAGGGCCAGCGACTTCGACAGAATGGAAGGCGCTGTAAGGGAAGTTCTAGTAGCTCAGCAAAAAAGCGCCGACGTGGCCAGGGAAGAGGCGAACCGCGAAGCGGACCTGATCATAAGGGATGCCGAACTGAAGGCTCAGAAAATGCTTGATGAGGCAAGGAAGAGGGTTCAGATACTCACCGAGGCCATTCGGGAACTTCAGGACAGGAGAATGGAAATACTAATGAAGATGAACTCCTTCATTGAAAATCAGAAAAGTATGGTTAAGATGGAAGAGTCAAGAATTCGAAGCGAGATCATCCCTGCGGATGAAAGGCTTCCCGGAGAGGAAGAGGGTGATATGCCTCTTCTGGAACTCTCAGAACTCTGACGGAGGAACAATGCCCTACTTTCCCCTTCTGATCCTTGCAACGTTTTCACAGCTGACCCAACTTCCCCAGGAGAATATTCTTTACCGGAGTTCGGATCATCCGGTTGTTAACGATTACTATGAGGGTCTTTATTCCGTATCCCTCGCTGATTTCAATTCCCAGGGGGAGTCCGGTGTTC
>CAZRCS010000204.1:0-3405 GCA_964598645.1 uncultured bacterium
GGTATAGACTTCTTCGACCGAAACAGATATCATTCAAAGCAATTCCCGCAGCCGCACGATTTCAGGGAGAAAACCATGCAGTCCGATCTCAGATTCCCAGCAGCATTCTCACCGCTATTGATTTTTTTGTGTCTTGCCCCGGTACTGCCGGCTTACAGCACGGGCTGGAACGATCATCCGGCCCTTGAACGATACCAGCTGGATAACCGTGAACTACCGGATGTTCTGTATCTCATTCGCACAACAGGGCATTTGCCGGAAACAGGCGGGATCACCATCTACGGAGAACGTAACGGAGTTTTCGTGGTTTCCGGGGCAGAGGAAGAGGTTTTTCTGCTGAGCCAAATGGGATGCGGAGTGTTTCCCCTTGAAATGCCGCCCTCAACGGCAGGTTCACCGGAAAAAACCTGGCAGCCCCTGTTAAGTGCTGATCCTCTGATCGAGGAGATGGTCGCCTCTGTGAACTGGCCGGATATCGCAGGTCGGTTACAGTGGCTCGTGGATTTCGGAACAAGGTACAGCTACGCATCGAACCATCTTACAGTGGCTGAGGGTATAGCCTCGGTGTTTCAGGGATACGGGTTATCTCCTGAATATCACTCATTCAACCACAGCGGAGTAACCCTCTGGAACGTGCTTGCCACACAGACAGGTACCCTTTATCCCGATTCATTTTACATCGTGTGCGGTCATTTCGACTCGATCAGCGAGGATCCATACGTATCTGCTCCCGGTGCCGACGACAATGCTACAGGCACCGCAATTGTTCTTCTTGCTGCGGATATACTCTCTGACTACACCTTCAATTATTCCATAATCTATATCTGTTTTGCCGGAGAGGAGCAGGGGCTGAGGGGCAGCCAGGCCTACGCACAGTGGGCTTCGGCAAACGGAATGGGGATCGCCGGCGTCTTGAACTTCGATATGCTGGGTTACTGGGAAGACGGGGTGGAAGCAGATCTGGAGATCGAAGCCAACGACTCTTCCGTGTGGCTGGCCGAGGCCATTCTGAACGCAGCGGATCTTTACACAGAAACCCCCTACGAGCTTCATGTGTACAACGGAGCCTGGTGGGGAGATCATGCATCGTTCTGGGCTGAGGGTTTTGCTGCTGTGAACCATGAGGAAGCCTGGGACTGGGGAGATCCCGACTTCAACCCTTACTATCACAGCACGAATGATCTGCTGGACTATGTTGGCGAAGATTTCATGGTTGGAAATGCCAGACTGGGTATTGCAGCCCTGGCAACCCTTGCTCAACCTGACGGAAGCGGAAGCTCAATCGAGAATGAATCCTCTGAACCCTCGACTGCCACAGCCCTCTCTGTCTATCCCAATCCCTTCTCTGACCATGCGGTCTTAAGCGTATCGGGGATACACCAGGGGGGAACAGCTTCTGTGGAACTGTTCAACCTTTCGGGAAGACGGATTTCAGTTCTCAGCGTGAAGCTTGATCAGGGCAGCGGCAGCTGCACATGGGTCCCGGAGGATGGACTGGAAGGCAACGGTGTTTACTTCGCAAGGATCAGCGGATCAGCTGAAGGCGGTTCCGCCAGGCTGGTGAGGATCAGGTAGCGCCCTGTGAGATCGGTTTCATGACTTTCTTGACCACCAGGCTGCTGTCGGCAATCTTTCCTGCGGGACAGAGGGCGAAGCAGTTATGGCAGTATGAACCCTTTTCTGCGATCTCACGGCGTTTCGATACGCAGATGTCCCTGTTCCATGATTCCGGGTATTCAAGGCTTCTGTCGAAGGCATCTGCAGGACATGAGTCGATGCATATGCTGCAGTTGGCGCAGGGTTCGAAGTTCTCAAGGGGGCTGTCCGGTTCAAGTTCCGCATCTGTCATTATCGCACTGATGCACATCCTGTTCCCCAGCAGGGGATTTATCAGAATTCCAGATTTCCCGTACACCCCTAATCCAGCCAGGTAACCGCTGAGTTTGCACTGCACGGTCCTGAAGGTGGAGCTGAAGCCCTTATGCTCCAGAAATGCATGTGCTGCAATAATAACAGGAGCAGTCATCTGCCTTGCAAGCCGGTTCATGGCATAGTCTTCACTCTGGAAAGATCCCGGTACCGGTCCCAGGGGGCAGTTACCCCGGTGGGGTGCATAGGGCCCCATGTATGTGTTGTTGGTATCAGGGGACATGGCAACTGCAAAAACAACAACAGAACGGCACCGTGGCCACACTTCCAGTGGGGAGTACCCTGGCTCAGCTTTTTCATAGCCTTTATGGGGAGATGCTATTCCCACGGCAAAGGCCCCTGATCTCCGGAGAAAATCCTTTAGTTCACTTTTCATGTCAGCTCTTTCGCAAGTTCCAGCAGGGTGATGCCTGGTGCCATTATAACCAACCGGAAAGGGAAGAGCATTGTCAAAACCTTCAGCATACATTGGCATGAACCTCTGCAGTTCCTATACTTGTCAGGGAACCAGGCGGCATTTATCAGGGGGTGAAAGATGAGACTGTTCGAAAGAAGGAAGAACCGAACGGAGATACCTATCGATGCGGTGAAAAATCAGCTGGAGCACATCGCCAGGGAAGGCGGTTTCAAGGCAGCCCTTCTTGCCACCCGTGAAGGATTTGACGTGGTGGATATAGATTCAGGAATAGATTCCAGTATTCTGGCTGCCCTTGCCGGGCTTGTTTTCGAGATGAGTGCCGAGATCAGAGACTTTTCCGGAGCAAGGCATATGGACCACATAACCATGAGCGGTTCCCATGGGGATGGTGTAATCTGCAGATTCTTCGAACTTATGGGGCAGCCGGTTGCCCTTATCATCATCACAGGGATACAGTCACGCTACCGTGAATTGACAGATCGGGCTGTGGATGGAATCAAAAGGATACTGGAGTAGATTTCGGCGGATACAGCGACACGAATGAACCACATGAATGATTGGACTGGGATTTGCTGGACATTTACGTAGACGCAGATGCTTGCCCGGTAAAAAATGAGATTTACAAAGTTGCCAGAAGATACGATCTGAAGGTATTCCTTGTATCTAACTCCTGGATGAGGGCGCCTGAATCCAGCTGGTTGGAGCTGATCGTCGTGGACAAGGGTGAGAATGTTGCCGACGACTGGATAACAGAGAATGCCGGTGTGGATGATATCGTTATTACAGGAGACATCCCCCTGGCCTCGAGGTGTCTGAAAGAGGGAGCGCTCGTGCTGGGGCACACAGGCCGCCCCTTCGATGAGGCAAACATAGGCGACGTACTTTCAATCCGGGATCTTCTCCATGATTTGAGAGAGCAGGGAATGATTACTTCAGGCCCGGCACCATTTTCTAAGAAAGACAGGTCACGGTTTCTCCAGGAACTGGACAAGATGATAGTTCACACCCGTAAAAGAAACGGAATCATCTGAGAGAATAGACTAATTTGGGTTTCCGCC
>CAZRCS010000205.1:0-3353 GCA_964598645.1 uncultured bacterium
GCGCATGTAAAACCTTTCCTATTTAACGAGAACCACCTGGTGGGACTCTAATTTACCGTTGTTTTCAAGACTCAGGAAATATACTCCCGCTTTGGTCGTTTCGTTCCATGTGATACCCTCTCCAGGCTCAAGAACCCTGCGGAAGATCATTCTTCCCGAAAGGTCGTGCACTCTGAACACTCCGCCGGAGGCAGAGACAACGGCAAAAGACGATGAAGGGCTCGCTGAAACCTGAAATCCCGAGGAAACAGGCCTGGTCGAATCAGATGATATCCCGGTGAACCGGGTGAATCTTACAGCATCCACAACAATTCTGTCCCCTGAAGATCCGGTGTTGTCACCGGCTGTAACGGCTAGCCCGCCTGATGCGGAATAGGGTCCTCCCAGGGAAACCCACTGCTCGGAAAAGGCCGATTGATCAACCGTCACGCTATCCTCTCCAGCTGAATGGACCACATGGTAGGTAGCGTCAGCCTCGCCGGTGGGTGGAATATAGACCTCCAGGAAATAGCTTCCGGTACTGTCGGGGAGGTGAAAGTTCCACTGTACCCAGTTGACATCGGGACCGGAAGAGATGGACCCTGTGTAGAAGAATGTGTGGTACTGCCCTCCTTCCGTATAGGGATGCCAGTATGAGGCCGGGCCGTGAAGAACACAGCAGTCTTCAAGGTTGTCCGTCATCATGTCATTCTCAGGTTGAACCGTGAAGCTTTCCTCCAGCTGCTCCCATAATTCCGGCAGATCTCCATCGTAACCAAGGGCCCAGATGCCAATACCCTGGATACCGGCCATTCTGATCATGTCGTACTTCATTTCCAGCGAAGCCGGATCATCATACCAGCCCTGATTCCAGCCTCCGGAATAAAATGTGTAGTAGGGTGTAAGGGACTCCCAATCCCAGATTTCACCATAGGCGGAGGCTCTGTCAGCAAGTGTGGTATAGAAAAGGGTGGCGCAGCCGGAACAGCTGGAATGGGGATTCTGTGAAGCGGTCTGCCACTGGTGCCCGTAGTAGGGCAGCCCCACAACCAGCTTCTCGTGCACTTCTGGGGCGTACCTCACATAATCACAAAGAGCCCATGCCATGTTACTGGAAGATTCAGGAGAACTGCCCCAGCCAACCAGGGGAGCATTGGGTCCGGCAACTGTGCTCCAGGAACCCGCAAAGGCATAGCACATCATCATCAAGGCATCGCATGTTTCAGCCAGAGAACTGTAGTTGAAAGCGCCGGCCCAGTCCACAACCGGTGTACAGATGGAGATGTGAGCCCCGGGAAGTTCTTCACGGAGGTCTTCCATGAAGGAAACAAGACTGTCCGCATCGCTTCCCTGAACATTCTCGAAATCGATGCATACACCATCTGCAGAAGAACCTGTGACAAGATCACTTATCGATTCAATTGCGGTTGTCTTCCCGGTGGTGAGGATGGAATGGATTGAACTGGCTGAAAAATTGGTCACGGTTACCACCACCTCTGCTCCGGAGGCGTGCGCCTGGTCCATGGCGGACTGAAATACCGAAGGGTATCCGTGATAGTTGGTTATGGTCCCACTTGAACCCATGTCCACACTGAAAACAGCAAGAACCGACACCAGGTCGTACTGGATCCATGCCTGATTCACCCAATAGGGAAGAAAACCGTAGACGGTCGCTGTAAGATCGTTCTCACCCCCGGTATCGAAAACGGTTAACTCGCCTGTATGAGAACTGCCAAACTCCTGAACGAACTCTTCGTGTACCGATGGATAACGGTTCATATCAACTGAATTTACGAAAAGCGGACCCGCAATCAGAATAGCAGCCATGGTGCCGGTAACGAACATTTCAATCCTCCCTCAAAACAAGAACATCTGCCCGCTGGGACAAAAAAGCAACCTGAATCAGTCGGAAAGGGGTATGTCGTGCTTTTTTCCCAGAAGATCTATTCTCCTCCACACACCCCTTCTGAAACGGAGGAAGAACACGAAGGCAAAAACAGCCACGTAAAGACTGGTAAACAACCAGAGAGACACAATTCCAGAATGCCGAACGAAGTAGAGGTAGAGAATACCGGGAATCCAGAAGAACCATGCCAGTGCTCCAGATGCCATTACCACGAACCTGGTGTCACCGGCTCCCCTCAGGGCTCCGCTGTACATAAGGCTCACAGCATCGAATACCCCCCAGATCGCTACAATTGCAAGGAGTTTAGCCGCCGTGGATGAAAGATCGATCAAACTGCACCCGGAGTCAGGGCTTAGGAAAAGCTTTATATAGAATCCGGGAAACAGTACGAAGGTAGCAGCCAGGGGAATAAAATAGCAGAGAGAAACCAGCAGTGTTCTTCTTGTTGCACGAACTGCCAGATCCGGCTTGCCCATTCCAATGCATCTGCCTGCAATGACTGTTGTGGCAAAACTGAAACCCAGAAGAGGGTTGAATGCAAGGTTGTTCACACTGAAAGCAATATTGTTTGCTGTGAAATCTACCGCTCCAAGTCGCCCCGCTATAAAAATAAAAACCGTAAAACTTGAAACATCCATGAATATCTGAAGACCTGAGGGAAGCCCGAACCGGATGATTCTAGCAGAAAGTGAGCGGCTGAAACGGAAGTTCTCCCGGGTTCTGAAGTATCTTGCCGTACGCCCTGTATAGGCGGCAATGGTGAGGATCGTACCGGGAATGAAAGATGATATGGCAGTTGCAACGGCGGCACCCTTTATTCCCATCTCAGGAAAGCCCATTCTGCCGAATATCATGAGATAGTCCAGAACTATGTTGGTTCCTGCTCCAGCCAGCACCGCAAGCATCACAGGCACTGTCTTGCCCCTTCCGTTCCAGAAGGAAGATGCCGCAGAGGTAAATACAGGCCCCACGCTTGAGAGCATGAGTATGGTGAAATAGGTTTTTTCAAGGGCAAGTATCTCCATGCTGTGTCCACCATGATTCAGAAACATCAGTCCGGGAATGGTAAGCCCAGCAAGGACCGGAATGGAGAATACGGTAAGATACAGTGCCTGTGCCAGAGAACGGGAACAGCCGTCCCTGTCTCCTGCACCGAAGAACTGGGATACGAAAGTACTGGCATAGCTGACGGTACCGAATACAATGCACATCAGGGTAAAACTCAGTATTCCCGCGGGAAGGGCGGCCTGGAGTTCAAGCTGGCTATGCTGTGCCAGGAACACTCTGTCACAGAACATCATTATCGTTCTGCCAGCCATGCCTGCAATTATGGGCAGAGAAACTGCCAGAATGGAGCGGTAGGAATCAGGGGCTCTAGCTGTCATTGAATAACCCTGAGTATGGAACCGGAAGAATCCTCTGAAACGAACAGCTCTCCATTGAAAAACACCGCATCCTCGATGGTTCC
>CAZRCS010000206.1:0-3318 GCA_964598645.1 uncultured bacterium
TGCCTTGCTGATCTGGACGGCGATGGAGTGCTTGAAGTGGTCCTTGCCGGTGCAAATGAAACCACTGCTTTTAACGGCACCGATGGAGCGATCCTCTGGAGTCTCGCCGATTACACCTGTGGTGTCTATGGTTCTGCAGTTGCAGAGGATGTTTATGCCGACGGATCAGCTGAGGTGATTGGTTTCACATCTAACCCGTCAGCTTCCCTGTCTCTCATTAACGGTGAAGACGGAACTATTCTCTGGACTGCCGCCGTTCCATCATCAGCAGGTATGGTGCTGACCCCGGCTTCGGCTTTCGCCGATCTGGATTCAGACGGGACTTCCGAGATAGTTGGCTGCAGTGGATCCCATTACGTCTATGTGCTGAATGCCCTGGACGGATCACTTTTGTGGTCGCAAAACGTCAGCAGTAACATCTACGCCTCTCCGGTTTTGATGGACATTGACGGCAACGATACCCTGGAGATCGTCGTGGGCTGTCTCAATACGAAAAAACTGAGTGCTTATTCCTGTTCAGGGGAACTTCTATGGAACGCATCGGTGGACTATCTTCCCGGTTCCACCTCAGCCGCAGGTGACATAGACGGCGATGGAGTGATCGAGCTGATCCAGACCTCCACCAATGGAACTTACTCCTCGGTTCAGATCTTCCACGGCGCAACAGGTGAGGAAGAGTGGAGTACTGCCATTTCCGGTTCCCTTTCCGCGTCCGCTGCAATCGGAGACTTGGATAATGACGGTTTTTACGATTTCGTATACTGCATTGACAGCAGCGAAATATGCGTGATGAGAAGCGGTCTGGAAGGAATCGAAACAGATGCAGGAAACAGCCTTGGGATCTCCGTATGTCCCAATCCGTGCTGCGGCAGTGCAACCTTCTCATTCTTCCTTTCGGAACCGGGAAATACTCTGGTTGAGATTTTCGACATGGCAGGAAGGAATGTGGCAGCCCTGAACAATTCCTTTTTGAACCAGGGAATCAATACTGTTCAGTGGAACGGGACAAACGAAAACGGCGGAAGGATCTCACCGGGGATTTACATCTGCAGGATCCTGAACGGCGGGATCACAGAGACGGAACGCTTCTGCGTAATGGGCGCGCCTTAGTAGCAGAGCGTCACTTGAGCCTTGCCGTCATCTCCCCGGTCAGCTGGTACAGGCTGTTGTCGAAGAGCAGGGTGAGTTCATAGCCGTCGGTGGAATCCAGTTCCCATAGCGGTATTACATCCGTCGGGTTGTGGGCAACGGCCAGTAGAGAATCGGTTTTAAAGAGAAGGGGATCGATTCTGACCCCGGTTCCCTCCAGTACGTTCCAGGCATGGAAAATACACTGTCCGTCGTCTAATATCACACCGCCGGTGGTGGTGAGTGTCACTCCGTTTTCCCTTCCCAGACGGACCATCTCCTGGCACATGGGAACACAGGGTCCGGGCAGAACCTCCGGCACCGGGAGGTTTCTCATGGCTTCCGAAAGCCAGTTCAATTCTTCTTCATCGACCGTTTCGGGTATGGGTCTCATGGTGCCCGGCTGCTGGAGTATCCGCAGCCCCAATGTCAGGGTAATCGTTTCCCCGGGGCTTATACAGGGTATCTCAGCTGTAAGCATCTGCATGGACGGGGTGAAGTCCGATGAAACAATGAAGAGTTCCTGGAAGGGAGGGTGCTGCCGGGGTTCAGGCAGAAGAACCTGAACGTTTCTTGCAGCCACAGTTCCCGTGTTCTCCACACGGACCTCGATGATCAGGGTGGTATCCAGCAGAACGGTTCCGGCCCTTCTGTTCATAAGCCACCTTACCGATTCATCGGAGGTGCTTCTGCCCAGTGCCAGCCCGTATATCTGCCGTGCCTGCTGAAAATCCCCTGCTGCTTCGAGAAACCTGCCGTATTCCACCAGCCAGACCCCGTCTTCAACTGCAGCCATCTGCGCATAAAGAACGGCTGCCTCGGAAATGTATCTCAGATCCACAAGTGCCCTTGCCGAATCCGCAGGGGAGAAGGTCATTCCCATAACGAAAAGCAGAAGGGTCACTGTCTGAGACCCTCTACCGGGTCCAATGCCGATGCCCGCAGGGCGGGAACCAGGGCTGCAAGAAGACTGATAAGAACAGCCACACCGCCTGCGGCCATGATGCCTGCTACGGATATCTTCATGGGGAAATGATCATGGAATGAATAAACGTCGGGAAGATGAATGATACCCGTCGAACCTATGAGCCAGCAGCCTGTTATGCCGAGGATTATACCGGACAGGGCCCCTGTAAGCCCCACGAGCATCCCTTCCCAGAGAAAAACCCTGAGAATGAGTTTTCTCTCGGCTCCCATGGACTTCAGTACGGCTATGTCCCGTCTTCTTTCCACCACGGTTCTGGAGATGGTACCTGTTATGTTGAATGATGCAACCAGCGTTATGAGAAGGATCGCCGCGAAGGATCCCAGCTTTTCCAGCTTGAGGCTGGCATACAAAGCCGGGTTCCTCTCCTGCCAGGTAAGTACACGGAGGTTTTCAGGAAGCATGTTCTCAAGAGATTGCACCACTGACTCCAACTGATATCCTCCAGCCGGTTCAATGAAGTAGCCGGTGTATCCTCCCCCGGGAACAAACATTCTAGAGGCGGTTTCCAGTGGTATGTAGGCGATCTTCCTGTCATTTGCGGGAAGACCTGTTTCCACTGCTCCGGTGAGTATGGTTCTGCCAACGCCTGAGCGGCTGCTGGAAAAAAAAGCCTCCGGAGGAAAAAACAACAGGGTATCTCCTGTGCTGTGCATGAAGTCTTCCGACAGATAGACGCCTAGAACGGTTCCGGGAAGCCCGTTTTCAGGAACGGTGGGAGGTTCACCCCAGACAAGCATTGTGTCCAGCCCAGCGGCACAGAAGTTTTCAGGGGTTATTCCCCTGACCAGACAGCCGGCCTCGATATTCCTTGCGGGCATTCTTACCACTGCTTCTCCTTCAATGAAAGGATAAGCCCTGTCAACTTCCAGAAGACTTTCCAGCGAATCACGGAATGACTCGGCTGAGGTTACAGGGGAGTTAGTGGAGGAAAGTACGGCAATGGGAGAATCAACCGCTCTCACGCTGTTGCCGATGAACTCTTCGAGACCGGAAAGAATCCCCATTACTATCACAAGGGCAGCAACCCCGAGTGCCACACCTGCTGTACTCACAACAGATGCAAATGCGATTCTGTTTCTCTGCGGGTGGCGTCTGAGATAGCGCCACGCAAGCTTCCAGGACAGAGCAGTCAGTGGAACCTCCAATCCTCAAGTGAGTATTGATTATATATCAAAACTGTTCCTTTACGAATTCAGGGAGGT
>CAZRCS010000207.1:0-3306 GCA_964598645.1 uncultured bacterium
TAAGGGGTCAAAATCGGATCGGCGCGAGGGGTCAAATTTGGACCGGCGGATACACTCTTTATCCCATTATATCCACAGAACCAACAATTTCTGTCACAAGAATTGTTTATCTCGAGATACGCTCGTTGGAGTTGTGATAGGCTTCCTTCAAAAGAAAAAAGTGATGGTGAACCGAAATATAGTTTTCTTATATATATTTTATTATTATATATATTCCCAATATGAAGATCTTTTAAAGTTTTTAAAAAATCCTTGCCATCACAGATGGGCTCGTTATCTTCACATGATGTAATTATCTTTGTTTCTTCCAGATCCAAGGGATATATCTTTTCATCTATCAAATCGAAAATGGCCCCATAAACTTCGCCTTTTATAAAGTGACATTCCGGGTTGAGTCTAAAGTACATTATTACTCACCTCCAAATTCATTTTCTACAATTTTTGGATTCGTTTCAGCAAAAGTAAACACATTTGCAAGCCATCTTATATTATTTAATTCTTCGTTTATACAGCTTTTTGATGTATATACGATGTCTTTGCCTTCAAAGAGAGTTGCAAAGCATCTTTCGCACATTTTTATCATATTGCATGTTGAACACTTATCTAAACGTTGATTATAATTATATAATATTTTTCCAATTTTTTCAAAATTAAGGCCTTCAGCTACATTTCCTATCGAAAAATTGCGATTTACTCGTTCGCATATATGGAGATTTCCATCAACATCTACGAATAATTTTTGCCCAGGAATGCATGAACCGGAATACGGTATTAAAGGATCGTTTAGCAGAAGTGATTCGGGACCGGTAACTGTTGAAACGAAGCCCCTGCCAAAAATAATATCAAAAAGAGAAGCTCTTGTGTTTTTTTCTCGGTCATTAAAATTATTGACATAATAATTTTGAGCCCGCTGCATTTGCTTATTAAAAAGCAATATATCAGTTTCAGAAAATTGTTCGAAATACTTGCATCCCTCTAATTCAGTAACTGGAGATGCAAGAATCAACGCAGGAACTTCAGGTCTATTAAAAAATTCTTCTAATTTAAATAAATCACTTTTAAAATCATAAATTGCGATTGATCCCACGTTACTAGGGTAATTCGCCATTATAGGCTTAATATTCTTCATAATATCTTCGAAAGTTCCTTTTCCATTCCTATAGACTCTAAGTCTATCGTGCTCCTCCTTGGGCCCACAGATGCTAACAAGTATATGACAATTGTGCTTTATAAGCCATTCTGCCTTTTCTATATCTAATAAGCTGCCATTTGTAGTAAGATAATTACTTATTTTATAACATTTATATGTCTCGTCTATGTACTCTATGCATTCTTTAATTAGCTTGAAATTTAATAAAGGTTCACCTCCGTAAAACGTTATTTTAGGCTGTCTTAATGGATTGTATCTTTTTCCTGCTTTAATCAAAGAAAAATAATAATCTATTGCTTTTTTTGCAACATCAAAACTCATATACCTTTTTGAATGACTGCGATAATGTACATAGTTACCTGAAAAAATACAATAACTGCATCTAAAGTTACAATCTTCTGTGACATCCAAAATGAGCTGAGCAATACCATTCTTTAGTATTGATTTTATTAAAATAGGCTCGTTAAACTGCCGATTAGTAGCGTATTCGAGCTTTTCTTTAAGCGTCGTCCTAATTTTCTTATATTTTTTAGCTAATTCATAATAATATTCAACCTCTTTTTCGTCAAAATCTTTTTTCAATTTCTCGATTTCATCTATTTTCGATGTTTGGTTTTGATTGCATGTCTCCCTTATGATAGCACTTAATATTGGATTAGTAGGAATAAATATACCAATATCATCTATCCAAGCATACGTATTTCCCGCTGATGTCTTAAATTCCAACATAGTTTAGCACCTCTCTTTTTATAGTTTCATCTTTTATGTGTTCCTTTCAACTGAGCAATAAAATTGGTAAGCCAATTGTTCTTGATATTATACTGATTCCAGAACAACTGGCCTTACCTCTGGTTAGTACCAGCAACTATTTCCACCAATATTTGCTAGAATTGGACCGGTAGAAGCCTGCGGCCAGCTACCGGGGCCATATTCCGAGCAATGTTTAGTGCAATTACAGCATCCCGCTTTCACTGTGGTGCCTTTTACTGTGCTTGCATCAATTATCTTCATCTTAATCACCTCCGTCATTCTAATCGAGGCTTAGCCCCGTCAAACACTAAATAGACTTGTAAACATATATATTTGCCGCTTTTAATCACTATTTAGGAACATTTTTGTTCACATTTAGTGAACATTTTGTTCATATTTAGTGAACGATCTCCGAAAAACCGCTATCTAGAAGACTCTAATCATAAGTCGTCATCTGTAGTTCATTGCCTGTATCTCGAAGAGCTGCGCATACTCTCCCTTCAAGGCCATCAGCTCCTCATGATTTCCCTTCTCAGCGATGTGCCCGTCATTCAGAAGATATATGCAGTCTGCCATCCTGACAGTGGACAGTCTGTGACCTATGACGATGGCGGTCTTCCCTTTTGCCAACTCCCTGAACTTCGCGAAGACTTCCGCCTCAGCCTTGGGGTCCAGGGAGCTGGTGGGCTCGTCCATAATTATGATCTGGGAATCCCGGATGAACGCCCTCGCGAGGGCCACCTTCTGCCACTCGCCTATGCTCAGATCCGTGCCGTTATCGAACCATTTGCCTAAGGTAGTCTCGTAACCAGCCTCAAGTCGCTTTAAAATCCTATCCGCGCCCGAATCCTTGGCAGCCTTCGCGACTTTGCCCATATCCAAAGGCCCAGCGGCACTGCCCAGCCATATGTTCTCGGCCAGGCTGAGATTATACTGGGCATAATCCTGGAAGACCACGCTGATCTCTCGTCTGAGATCTGAGACCCTCATGTCCTTCAGATCCACCCCATCTATGGCGATCCTTCCCTTCTGAGGGTCATAAAGCCTGCAAAGAAGCTTGATCAGAGTGGTCTTTCCAGAGCCGTTACCTCCCACCAGGGCGATTACCTGGCCGGGCTTGATCTCCATGCTAACGTCTCTAAGTGTAACAGAGCTGGAACCGGGATAGCTGAATGATATGCCCTCGAAGGTGATGTCTTTCTCAATGGGCCTGGGGACCCTAACGGGATTCAGAGGATCTTTGATGCTGGGCTCCAAATCGAGGAAATCATAGAGATTGGTTATGAAAAGTCTGTCTTCATATAGACCCGTCAGGCTCATCAAGAGACTTCCTATGACAGCCTTGCCCTGCACCAGGGCTCCGAAGTACATTGTGATGTCGCCTATGGTTATGTTGCCTTTCATTC
>CAZRCS010000208.1:0-3295 GCA_964598645.1 uncultured bacterium
TCAGCCAATGGCATGCCGGGGATACACCATGTGATGGCGCGTACCATTAAGGACGTAATATGCAGGTACAAGACTCAGTCAGGTTATGAAGTAAAGCGTAAGGCCGGATGGGATACACACGGACTGCCTGTGGAGCTGGGTGTGGAAAAATCGCTGGGCATCACCAAGGAAGATATCGGCAAGACAATCTCCGTTGAAGAATATAATAATGCCTGTCGTGTTGATGTAATGAAATACACCGATAAGTGGGAGGACCTTACTGCCAGGATGGGCTACTGGGTTAATATGGATAATCCATATATCACCTTCGACAACAGGTATATTGAGACTCTCTGGTGGCTGCTTAAGAACCTCTACGAGAAGGGCTTCCTGTACAAGGGATATTCAATTCAGCCCTACTCCCCTGCTGCCGGCACCGGGCTGAGCTCGCACGAGCTTAATATGCCGGGCTGCTACCGCGATGTAAAAGATACTACAGCAGTAGCCCTGTTCAGGATAAAAAAGGATGCCCTGTCGGGTTTCCTCTATAATGATATTGATACCGAAGATGTGCATATTATGGCGTGGACAACCACTCCATGGACACTGCCGTCGAACACGGCACTGGCTGTGGGTGAGAAGATAAAATATATTAAGGTACGCAGCTTTAATCCCTATACGGGTGCTCCTATAACAGTGATACTGGCAAAGGAGCTGCTTAACGGTATGTTTCCGGCGGCAAATGCCGGGTTGAAGATAGAAGATTATAAGATTGAAGATAAGAAGATTCCCTACAGGGTGCTGTCTGAATACAGCGGTAAAGACCTTAAGGGAATATCTTACCACCAGCTGATAGACTGGGTTAATCCGGGTAAAGGTGCCTTCCAGGTTATTACGGGCGACTTTGTAACAACAGAAGATGGTACAGGGATAGTGCATATTGCCCCTACCTTTGGTGCCGACGACCAGAAGGTGGCGCGCGAAAATAATATCCCTCCCCTGATGGTTAGGCTGAAGGATGGCTTTGAGAGTCCGCTGGTAAACAAAAAAGGCTGTATGGTGCCTCTTGAAGATATGGATCCTGCCTTTGTAAGGGATATGGTAAATACCGACACCTACGCTCCCTTTGCCGGTCGGCCCGTTAAGAACGAATATATAGCTGAGCTGGCCGATAGCAGGGAAACGCTCGATATTGATATCTCTGTTACACTGAAGCAGGAGGGCAAGGCCTTCAGGATAGAAAAACATACGCACAACTACCCTCACTGCTGGCGTACAGATAAGCCGGTGCTCTACTACCCCCTCGATTCATGGTTTATCCGTACCACAGCTGTACGCGACAGGATGATAGAGCTTAATAACACCATCAACTGGAAGCCGGCATCGACAGGATCGGGCAGGTTTGGTAAGTGGCTCGAGAACCTGGTTGACTGGAACCTCTCCAGGTCGAGGTACTGGGGCACGCCACTGCCTATCTGGGTTACTGAGGATAAGGGCGAAGAGAAGTGCATCGGATCGGTTGCCGAACTTAAGGCCGAGATAGATAAGTCGGTAGCTGCCGGACTGATGAAGGAAAATCCCCTGGCAGACTTTAGCGAGGGTGATAACAGCAGGGAGAACTACGATAAGTTCGACCTGCACCGTCCCTTTGTGGATGATGTGGTGCTGGTAAGTGAGAGCGGCAAGCCTATGAAGCGCGAGTTGGACCTTATTGATGTATGGTTCGACTCCGGCGCCATGCCCTATGCACAGATGCATTATCCCTTCGAGAACAAGGAGCAGTTTGATAAGTTCTTCCCTGCCGACTTTATAGCCGAGGGGGTCGACCAGACAAGAGGATGGTTCTTTACCCTGCATGCCATAGCTACCATGACATCCGACTCTGTCTCGTTTAAGAATATTATCTCCAACGGACTGGTACTGGATAAGAATGGTAATAAGATGTCGAAGCGACTGGGCAATGCCGTCGATCCCTTCGAGACAATAGAAAAGTACGGATCTGATCCCCTCAGGTGGTATATGGTTACCAATGCACAGCCATGGGATAACCTGAAATTTGATATCTCAGGTGTTGATGAGGCCAAGAGGAAGTTCTTTGGTACACTGTATAATACCTACTCCTTCTTTTCGCTCTATGCCAATATTGACGGATTTACCTATAGCGAGGAAGATGTTCCCCTGGATAGGCGGCCGGAGATAGATAAGTGGATATTATCACTGCTCAACAGCCTGGTAAAGGAAGTAACGCACTGTTACGAAGATTATGATATTACACGGGCCACCAGGGCGATACAGTATTTTGTAATAGAGGACCTGAGTAACTGGTATGTAAGACTTAACCGTAAGCGATACTGGGGAGGCGAATATAACGAGGATAAGATAGCGGCCTACCAGACCCTTTATACCTGTCTTGAGACAATAAGTATGATTGCAGCCCCCGTAGCACCCTTCTTTATGGAGCAGGTTTTTACCGACCTGAATAAGGTAACAGGGCGATATAAGGAAGATTCTGTGCACCTGACAAGCTTCCCCGGCTGGAACGAGGAGAATATTAACCGTGAGCTGGAGAAGAGGATGGAGATCTCGCAGAAGGTATCATCGATGGTGCTTGGACTGCGACGTAAGGTTAATATCAAGGTGAGACAGCCCCTTGCCAGGATAATGGTGCCGGTAACGACCAGGGCATTTAAGGCGAGGTTTGAAGCTGTAAAGAACCTTATTCTCTCTGAAGTAAACGTTAAGGATGTTGAATATATAGATGATGCTTCGGGCATACTGGTAAAGAAGATAAAGCCCAACTTTAAGACCCTTGGTCCGAGATATGGCAAGATGATGAAACAATTATCTATAGAGATAAATAAGCTGGATCAAAAGGATATAGCCGCATTTGAGCATAAGGGAGTGTTTAGCCTGAAGCTTGATGGCGAAGAGCTTAACCTTACCCTGGATGATGTTGAGATAATATCTGAGGATATACCCGGATGGCTGGTGGCCAATGAAGGGAATCTCACCGTCGCCCTCGATGTAAGCGTTACCGATGAGCTTAAGCTGGAAGGTATAGCACGCGAATTTGTTAACAGGATACAGAACCTGCGTAAGGAAAGTGGCTTTGATGTAACAGATAAGATCTCGGTATGGATAGAGAAGCTTGAAGATATTGAAGAGGCTGTAAGGCTGCACTCAGATTATATAGGCTCACAAACGCTGGCCGACAATATTGAGCTGAAGGCCTTTGATGAGGATAAGGATGTTAGCTGGGTGGATATTGACGACTTACCTGTAAGGATAAAAATTAGCAGAATCTAGGAGCGACGAA
>CAZRCS010000209.1:0-3282 GCA_964598645.1 uncultured bacterium
GCTTCCTTGAGAGTGACCCAGAACACCCCGGCAGCCTGGGAATAGCCATAAGCGAGGCAGTTGAAATGGTGGTGGGGAATCCGGAGAGGTGCTACAGCCTGGGTAGCGTTTCCGATGCGGTTTGCCTGCATCAGTCGGTGATAGGCGGCGAAGCCATTCTTCAGATGGAGGAAATGGGCGACTATCCCACTGAGATAATAGGATGCGTAGGAGGCGGCTCCAACTTCGCCGGTATTGCCTTTCCCTTCCTGGAGAAAACCCTCACAGGAGGAGATGAGATCCGTTTCACCGCCGTTGAGCCTGTGGCCTGCCCGACCCTGACCAGGGGAAAGCTCATGTACGACCACGGTGACGCTTCAGGACTCACCCCGAAGTACATGATGTATTCCCTTGGAGCCGGTTTCGTTCCCCCCCCCATACACGCCGGCGGACTGAGGTACCACGGAATGGCTCCCATGGTGAGCCACCTTGTAAAACTGGGACTGGTCAACCCCGTGGCCTATGTACAGGAGAAGATCCTGGAAGCGGGAAGGATGTTCGCAAGGGTGGAGGGAATCCTCCCCGCCCCTGAATCGGCACACGCCATAGCGGCTGCTGTGGATTCAGCACTGCGCGCCAAGGAACTGGGCTCTCAGGAGGTTATCCTGTTCAACCTCAGCGGACACGGATTCCTGGACCTTTCCGCATACGAAACATTCTGAAATCCCGGGGCGGCAGTCTTACTCAATAAGGCTGCCGCCCCACCCAGTACCTACTTGATCAGGCTGTAAATGGCTTTATAGTCCCGCTCTATGCTCTTCAAAACCGGCAGGTCAGTAAAGCTGCCTATTTCCCTCACAGCAAGAGGAGAGCTTGAGCAGACGCCGGAAATGGCATTTGGAACCAGATTGAAGTTATCCCTGAGAATATCGATACCTCCTGCAACACCTGCGGCATCTGAGGCACATAGAATCAGTTTGTGAAGTCTCTGCTGAACCAGAGGGTGCCTGAGGAGCATTGCGGTTTCCCTCTGAAAGATGCCATCGGCAAATTCCAGGACCAGGTAGTTCCTGGGATTGTTTCCGTACTTCATGTCCACTGAATGGAATATTCTGAGGAGCTCTTCTTCTTCAAGCATGTAAGTGGAAGGATAACCGAAGAATGTGAAATCTATCACCTTCTGGGCTCCGCAGTCCTGCATGAGAAGAACGTCCTTCAGACTTGCGGTGCCTGTTACCTTGGCGGCTCTCACCCTTTTTTCCATGGATGACAGAGCGTAGCAGCAGGCAGCTGCGGCATAGCTCTTGCCGGAGTTCATGGCAGTACCAACGCAGAGAATGATCTTTGCTCCCGGGGCAGTTCTCTCAAGTCTCCTGGGAGATATAAGTACATGATCCCTGGTATTGACCACTTTGCCTTCCTGATCACAGACATAGCCCAGTATCCTGACCCTGGTGGGAGAGGCAATAAGTTCGTTATGGTTCTTCATCTCTCCCACAATACCGCTTCTGGCAAGCATATCCACCATTGTGCACGGTTTTTCCGGTACGAGACCTTCATAGTGATCCGGGGCGTACCTGTTCCCGAAAACGAATACTGCCCTTGTCCTGTCATGGATGGTGTGTATTCTTGCAGAAACACTCTCCAGGCTCGTGTGAAAACCCAGGGTAACTATTTCACCGTAAACAAGATCACCGTTTTCAGGAACTCTGTCGGGGATCTGAGTGAACGCCTTTATCAGCTTGTGGGGAACTGAATATGCCGAGCTGGGAATTATGGCGTTCTGGGTTATCCTTTTCATTAGCGGTTTTTTCTCCTTTGCTGGAAAACACTGGATCACCGGGCGAGAATCTAGCGAAATGTACCCCAGGATGAAAAGGCTTGTAATACATTTGCAGCACATTCCTTTACATGCTGAGTCATTTTTCAGGGTTTTATCTGATCTCAACCACTGAACTCCGAGTTCAACCATGCCAGCTGCTCATTCTTCCCCTGTGAGGGTTCTGGGAAAGAAATGCTCAAGGAGAGGGTTGTAAACCAATGCGCGAATCATGGTTGACAAACTTGCCGGGACTTTCTATTTTCCGGCCTTTGAAGGGGAGACAAATGCATTCCAATGCTGCAGAAACAGTAAGATATCTCAGGGCAAGCCGGGGTTTCGTATCCGGTCAGGAAATCGCCGATCGTCTGGGCATAACAAGGACGGCAGTATGGAAGCACATTAGTGCTCTCAGAGAAAACGGATTCGTGATATCTTCATTCACTAACAGAGGTTACAGGCTTGATACGGTTCCTGACATTCCGTCCGAAGAGGTTCTTCATTCTCTACTTAACACCGTTAAATTCGGCAAATCAATTGAATATCATGAGGTTATCGAGTCTACGAATACAAGGGCTATGTCCCTGGGGCATCAGGGAGCTCCTGAGGGAACCGTGGTAACCGCAGACTGCCAGACCGCCGGCAAGTCAAAAGGAGGAGGACTTTGGGAAAGTCCACCGGGAAAGAACCTTTACATGTCGGTGCTTCTAAAACCGGATGTTCCCGCCGACCTGATTTTCGAACTTGAACGTATAGCATTGAATTCTCTGGCGGAAGCCGTTGGCGGGATCTGTCCCGACCTGCCGCTGGAAACCCTGGAAAAAGGCTTATTCTGCAAGGGAAGCAAGATCGGAGGGGTTCTCTGTGAAGTCTGCGGGGAGATAAACCGAATACATCATGCCGTTGCCGGTATTGGACTCAACGTAACCCACCGTTCGGATTCCCCCGCAACCGGCTCGATACTGGAACTCACAGGTAAAACCCCTTCCAGGGCGGAACTCACAGCATCGGTCCTTGAACATTTCGAAGCTTCATACAGAAAATGGCTCAGGCATGAACAGAGATGATGCGTTTGAGGTGCTGGGCGATATTCCCCTTGAGGAACTGGAGATTCTGTGCTCCTCTGTGCGGAATGATCTTGCAGGCAACAGAGTCGACCTCTGCTCCATAATCAATGCCAGGAGCGGGGCATGCAGCGAGGACTGCGCTTTCTGTGCCCAGTCCCGGTCCCCGGGTTCGTCCATGCTCACTCTCCATGATCTCACAAATGCCCATAAAGCCGCCACAGAGGCAGGCATTAAACGGTTTTCCGCGGTAACCAGCGGCAAGGGTCTAGAAGACCGCGAACTGCGAAGGATCTGTGAAATGGCAAAGCAGGGCCGGGACCTGTGCAGCCTATGCGTCTCACTGGGGATACTGGACACGGAACATCTGAAGAAGCTGAAACAGTGCGGGATCAAAAGGTACCACCACAATCTGGAAAC
>CAZRCS010000210.1:0-3272 GCA_964598645.1 uncultured bacterium
GCTGGAAACACCAGGAGATCATCTTTGAGTAAACGGGAACACCTGCCAGGGGAACCGGAGATCTTCCGGCATCGTATATCATTGGCTGTTCGGTGAGAGGAAGCCTGTCTCCGGGGGTCATTCCTGTATGGTTTGCCGAAGGAAAGAGAAGACTCCACATTTCGGTCTCCATGGAACGACCCTGGAATTCTTCAGGAAGGTATACCTCAACGGTGAATCTCTTCGAAGGGGTCCTGGACGAGTTGTTCAGGGCAACTCCATCACCTGTCCTGCTACCGTAAAGAGGCCCGCTGTTCCTTATTATCTCTCCGGTGAAAAGACTGATGGCGCTCTTAAGACCGATCTCGGTTCCCTTGAGGAAGTAGCTGGTTTTGCCCTGACTGTCTGTGACAGACCCGAATTCAGGAAGATCCGGGGATGAGAATTCACGTAGAATGGGCGGTTCTCCAGGGGGGGGAGTGGAGAGGAATTCCTTTGCGGTGGAATTTTTAACCCTTCCCCGGGCATCGAGTATCGACGTGCCCGAAACCCTCCATGGAACCTCCGGTCTTGTTCGGGAAAGGCCTATACTGCCCCTTATTCTGCATATGTCCACCGTTCCGGGTTTTTTGTCGGAGATCATGAGGATATTGGTGGCAAGCTGAACTTCGCTTTGCATGCCGAATGTGTAGCTGTTGCCTTGAAATGATCGGCTTCTGTGAAGAGAATCGTTTCCGGTTCTTTCTTCGGTAGAAAGACCCGCAAGCATTATTTCCAATTCTTTCCTGCTGCCGGCGTAGGATCTTACAAGCCATTCAAGTTCACTGCAGGACTCTCGCAGAGCATTGGTATCCCTGTCTGGAACTCCAGCCTTTTCTGCCAGTACGGCGAAATTCTTAAGGGCTTTGACTCCTGGAAGGTATTTCCCGAGACTGAACAGGTCTGCAGTGTTGACCAGTCTGTTCACTTTCCAGGCAAGGTTCATGTCTGCGCCAAGAAGATTGCGTAGATCCACAGGCCTCACCACAGAAGGATCACCGAAGCAGGAAATAATCCTGCTGAGATTCCTCTGTAGACTTCCCAGAACTTCCTGAGACTTTTTCTCGAACTCACTCATGCAGTTTCTTCTTTCGATCCCGTGAATATATCAATAATTTTTGAAAAATGAGCTGTTCGGTATTCGGTGTTTTTATATACTCGACTGAATGGAGGCAGCTTTGACGGAAAGGAATTACACCTCGGAAAGACTTGCCATGGTGGCACTTCTAATTTACAGAGGGATCAGGGACCCCCTTGTTCTCAAGGCCATGGAAACCGTAAAAAGGCATCTGTATTTTCCCGGATCCGTACCTCATCTTACGGATCCCTATGGAGACTGCCCATGGCAGATAGGTCATGGACAGACCATAAGCCAGCCTTACATCGTTGCATACATGCTGGAACGATTGTCTCTCAGGGAGGGGGACAGGGTACTCGAGATCGGTACGGGTTCAGGTTACCAGGCAGCAGTACTGGGCGAAATGGGAATGGAAGTATTCACGATCGAATCGGTACCGGAGCTCTACGAGCACTCCAGAAGCGTTCTGAAAACCTCAATCAATGTCAAATCAGGCGATGGCTGGGAAGGTTGGCCTGAAAAAGCTCCCTTCAGGGGGATTATTCTGAGCTGCGCACCGGAGAGGATCCCTGAAAAACTGTTTGAACAGCTGGAAGAAGGAGGGCGGATGATACTTCCTCTGGGCAGAATATTCCAGAAGCTGGTTCTCATTACGAAAAACGGACAGAAAATGCATGTTCAAGACGATCTTCCAGTGAGATTCGTTCCAATGGTCGGGCGCGGCTGAACAGTCTACTCTATCAGGCGGGGTTCTTTTCTGGGTAACTGGAACACCGAGTTTTCTGCTGCAGCCTCATCCAGTCCTTCAGCCGGGTGCAATGCCCGTCTTTCCCATTTTTCAAGAATCTCAAGCGCCTGGTCACACCACCTGATGTTAGACTCTTTGAGTTCTTCGAAATAAACAGAGGCAATGAGTCTGAGGTCCGTTGACAGCGATTCTGTCTGCTCTCTGAGCATTCTGGAGTTATTCCTTGCCTCATCAAGTTCCTCCAGTGCCTTTTCTCGATACAAACGTACCTGATCCATCATGCTGGAGACGCCTGCGCTCTCACCGAAACGAAGCTTCATGAGTATTTCAACTCGGAAACGACTGAGGGTAGCAGGTTTTAAAAGCCACGAGTTTAGTTCATCAAGGCCTGCCCGGTTAAGTTCATAAAGGATTTTTTTCTTTTTTTTGAATGGAACATCATGGCGGTCGATGAGGCCGTCTTTCTCGAGATTTCTGAGCATAGGGTAGATGTTTCCGTAGGACTCTTTCCAGTAGAAAATTTCAGGATGCTCAAGCTCTTTGCGGATATCATAGCCGGTCTGGGGTCCCAGGCTGAGAATTGCAAGCAGCCCGTAGTAGGACTGGGGGTATTCATTTTCTTTTATACTCATAAACTATCGACTTCCTTGCTTCTAATGAATGCGTAACCTAATACAGTGCAACGGCTAAAGAACAGTATCTTGACAATGTATCTAATAGTACTATAATCATTCCCGTGTTGGAAAAACAGAGAAGGGAAACAATGAAAAATCCATTCGAAATGTTTGAGGGTTTGAACGGTACGAACTTCCCTTCTCGTGTTTCCACATCAGGCGGAGACCGTTTTTCAGTGCGATGGCCGAAATATCAGGGTGTTGTTGGTGCGTGGTATTTCAGAAGGCCTGAAATACCTTCATCGCAGTTAGAATCAGTCTCCGCCTGCACATTATTCAATTCTTTTGGAAGGGGTAATAATGTCGGTTTACCTTTCAGTGGATATGAACCTTCTTGAGAAAAACCTCAGGAAACTGCCTCCTCTTCCTTCAGTTCTTCTTTACCTGGCCTGGGGCGCAACGATGTTAAAGAACCCAGGTTCCCTCAGAGGTTTCTCCATAAGAGGTTTGTTCACAGAAGAAAAAAAGATCGAAAAATGTCCTTTGTCCATGGATATGGCTTCCTAAAAGAAACTGCATTGTTATAGAAATTACTAATGGAACCGGGCTGCAGAAGGTACATTAGGAATATAAGTTCTTTCTCTGGGAATATTGACGAATAAACTAATCATATGTTTAATTGACACATTTAACACCTGCTCTGATAATAACTCGTATCCTTATAACACGCGAGGGGTGTTGGGAGTAATCTGTATGAAGGTGCTGTTCATTCTTGCGGCACTTCTAATTTTTACAGGATGCAGCGAGAAACATG
>CAZRCS010000211.1:0-3259 GCA_964598645.1 uncultured bacterium
ACAGCTTGAACCAGACGCCTGCGGGTGAGTTGGGTAGAGTTTAAGGGCGCTGGTTACGCTGATTGTTGTGCTTAATTGACATGCTTGACTAAGTAGCCCAAATGTGCTACATTTGAAATGAAAGCGAGGTCAACATGAATAAAACTGCTACTGTAAGGGCCAGGCTTGAACCTGGTCTAAAAGAAAAAGCAGAAGAGATACTTCACAATCTAGGTCTATCCACAACTCAAGCCATTACTTTGTTTTATCGACAGGTAGAGCTGAACAATGGCTTACCTTTCAATCTGGTTGTTCCTTCTGCTCTTACCAAGAAGACTATGGATGAAACTGATTCCGGTGAAGGACTAATCCTCTGCGAGGATATTGATGACATGTTTGAGAAGCTTGGGATCTGATGTATCGTCCTGTTTATACGAAGCAATTCAAAAAAGACATTAAGTTAGCTGTGAAACAGGGAAGAGATATTGACCAATTCAAGCTATTAGTAAGGTCATTGATTTCGGGAAATGAACTCGATCCTATATTCAAAGATCACAAGCTTGTGGGGAATTATGTTGGTAGGAGGGAATGTCATATTGAATCGGATTGGCTTCTCATATACAAAATAGAGAGTGATATGTTGATTTTTGAAAGAATAGGCTCACATTCAGAGTTATTTTCAAAATAGAGCACAACAAGCGGCTGCAGTGGAATTGCCCAACATTACCAAACCAGTGAATCGCAATCCACTGAGCCTTGATGTTAGGATGAACTATTCGGGAGAATGCAAATGCGTATGACTAACAGAATCGGACATCTCTCATCGTATGGACTCTTTCTGATAGGTGCTTTGTACGTAGTGGTCGTTGCAGTTGGTATTTACAAAGCTGGTTTTGACGATCCGATCACGGATCCGATTCTTGCGATTATGGAGATAATCACACTGCTTTCAGCTCCATTCATCGTTGCGATGATGGCTTCTGTCTACGAAACTGCAAAACAAGAGCGAAGAATATTCGGTGCTATGGCTCTGACTTTTGCAGGAATCATGGCAGGACTTACATGCACAGTCCATTTCATTGCATTAACGACCGGTCGTCAAACCGGTTTTACCGTTCTAGAATGGCCATCAACATTGTACGCAGTTGAACTTCTTGCATGGGATGTCTTTTTAGGACTATCTCTTCTCTCTGCTTCCCTTGTTTTCGTTGGTTCTGCAGCAAGGAAAGTAGTTAAGTGGTCTCTTATTTCAGCAGGTGCCTTGTCTCTGCTTGGTGCCATCGGGCCAATTGTAGGAAATATGGCCATTCAACGACTCTGTATTATTGGCTACGGCGTTGGCCTTCCTATTGCAGCACTGATGCTATCACGATTCTTCCGTACAATGAGGAGTTATGAGTAATTTCAGTATAGAACGACACATCCTAACAAAAAAATGCAGCAGAACTGCCTCCTGAAATGGTGACAAGTGTTTTCGCAGTCTGCTGATTTTTAGCGTTAGATTAGAGAGATTCCATTCGTTTCCAATCAATGGATTTGAGATAAACGATTAGGAGAACAGGGTGCAAGAAAATGACAAGATCGAAATTGCCAGTTACAGCAGTTCCGACTTCAAAGAAATAGAGAAGCAAATTCTTGCTGAAATAGAGAGTGAAAAGATTCCTTCAGCTGCCTTCTCAATTGCTAAAAGTGGGAGGATAGTTCATGAAAATGCTTTTGGCTGGGCAGATAAGGAACATAAGATTGCCAGTACGGTGAGGACGCTCTATCCACTAGCCTCTGCATCCAAACCCATCGTTGCTACGGCAATGATATTGCTACACGAGCGTGGTATCGTCGATATTCAAGTCCCCGCAAGACGTTACATGGGTAAATCGTTCTCTCATGAACTGATCTCTCCAGAGTATCCAGAGTACAGTCTAAGACAACTCCTTAACCACACTTCAGGACTTGGCACATATGCCCGTATTTACTGGAATGATCAAGATCTATCTGTGAAGGATCTAGACATCATTATGCAGAAATATGGGTTTTTAGCGCAGCAGCCTGGTACAGTTTTTGAATACTCCAATCTTGGATACGGTCTTGTTGGTCACATCATCGAAGAACAGAGTGGAACTAGTTTACCAGAATTCCTCAAGACCAGATTATTCGAACCTCTCGGTATGGTAGACTCAATGATGGTTGATGATTCCACAACTCCTGCAAACGCAGCGAGGAAGTATGGCGCTAGTGGATTGCCTCTTGTTGGGACGTATAATGACACTCCCGGCGCAGGCAATGTGTATGCAAGCGCTCATGATCTCACACTATTTGGTCTCTTTCATCTTCGCAGTACTGAAGACTCGCAATCTTTGCTCAGCAAAGATAGCAAGCTGTTAATGCGGAGCTACATTGAGTCAACGGCAAGATACTCTTACTACAATGCATCACACTACGGTCTCGGATGGTACTTCAAAACCAGTTCCGATGGAAATTCTATCGTATGGCATGAAGGGGGTATGCCAGGAGCAAGTGCGATAATCCTACTTCTTCCCCAGCAAGATATTGTTGTGAGTGTGGTGATTAATGCAACAGATGCAAATCCCCAAGCTCAGGCGATCGCGAATTCGTTGCTTCAAGTACTCGAACCTAGCAACCACTCCATCTCATTCGATGCAATTGAAGGATTCGAGCGATATACTGATCAAACTGAATTACTTGGGTTCTGGGAGGGAAGAATCGTTCTCGGTGAAAGTGACTTGCCTTGGACATTAACTTTTCAAGCTGATGGCTCACTTTGCGCCAAGTTTCCACAGCGCACCTCAAGCAGTTTGCTTCCTGAACAGGTAAAATTTCCAGCTCTGGTAAATGGTGATATGCTTGTAGCAACCTTCGCAACCACTTTGCCAGCACCGGATGTAGTCCAAAAACCTAAAGGATATGTTCTGCTTCGACTTTTGCGGCATGGAGAAAAATTGTCAGGAGCCGCAATTGCCTACTCATCAGTACACAGGCTTGAGCATCTCTTACCTTTTAGTTGTCATTTGCGAAGAAAGACTACTTGAACAATGCAGATAGGCAGAGGAGTTTCTGAATGAGTAATCGCAGGAATTGAGTTGAGATAAAGAAGATGAAAGAGGATCTAACCACTGAATGAACCTGCCACAAGCACTAGAGTGTGGCCCCTGTGGCACTTGTGCAGGTTATTCAGATTGTTGTAACTAATCCCGTCCACATCAAATTTCTGCATGAAGCAGAAACCCAGGCTAACTCCTCATAAGAAATAGCTTATTCGTAA
>CAZRCS010000212.1:0-3239 GCA_964598645.1 uncultured bacterium
AGCAGCTGGTTTTCAACATCGGCGGGGGCATCAAGCAGAACAAGCAGTTCAAAGCGGTTCAGATGGGCGGCCCTTCAGGCGGCTGCATCCCTGCGGACCAGAAAAACACGCCTGTGGATTTCGAGTCCATCCCGAAAACCGGGGCTATAATGGGCTCCGGGGGCATGGTGGTCATGGATGAAGACACATGCATGGTGGAAATCGCCAGGTTTTTCCTGAACTTCACCCAGAGCGAATCATGCGGCAAGTGCACCTTCTGCAGGATAGGCACGCTGAGAATGCTTGAAATACTGGAGCGAATTACTAAAGGTGAGGGCAATCCTGAGGATATAGCAAAACTGGAAAAACTGTCTGTGCAGATAAAGGAAGCAAGCCTCTGCGGTCTTGGACAGACGGCTCCGAACCCTGTTCAGACCACCCTCAGATACTACCTGGACGAGTACAAAGCCCACATAGAGCATAAAAAATGTCCCGCTGGCGAGTGTGAAGCCCTTGTAGACTTCATTATTCTGGAAGACAAGTGCGTGGGCTGCACCCTCTGTGCCAGAAACTGCCCGGTAGATGCAATCACCGGAAAGGTCAAGGAAGTTCACACAATTGATCAGGACAAGTGCGTAAAGTGCGGCAAGTGTATA
Organism: uncultured bacterium; assembly: GCA_964598645.1. Lineage (GTDB taxonomy): Bacteria > Fermentibacterota > Fermentibacteria > Fermentibacterales > JCC-6 > Sabulitectum. The sequence goes on from CAZRCS010000212.1 coordinate 636, forward strand.
ACCAGCTGCAACTTCAACGCTGTCGTGAAACGGTAGGGGCCAAAATGGAACAGATAACACTGAAGATCAACGGACAGGAAATCGAGGCCTCTCCCGGAAAAACCATTCTTGAAGTAGTAAGGGAAAACAACCTCGACGACATCCCTACCCTCTGTCACTCAAAAGAGCTTGCACCCTACGGTTCATGCTTCGTTTGTGTAGTGGAGGTCAAGGGAAGGAACAACCTGGTACCTTCATGTGCCACAAGAATTGCTCCCGGCATGGAAGTTGTAACCAGGAACGAAAGAATAACGGAATCGAGAAAAACGGCATTCGAGCTTCTTCTTTCGAACCATTATGCCGACTGCTCTTCCCCCTGCATGGAAGGCTGTCCGGCAAACGTAGATGCCCAGGGCTACATTGCCCTTGCCGCAATGGGAGAACTCCAGAAGGCAATCGACCTCATCAGGGAAAAGAATCCTCTTCCTGCAGTATGCGCAAGGGTCTGTGTACGTAAGTGCGAAGAGGTCTGCCGCAGGATGGATGTGGATACTCCTGTGGCCATCAACAACATCAAGCGATACATCTCAGACTCGGACAATGCCTATGCAACGGAACCGGAGTGCCTGCCTGCAACGGGAAAATCAGTTGCCATAGTTGGAGCCGGCCCAGCCGGTCTCACCGCCGCCTGGTTCCTTGCTAAACAGGGTATAAAGCCGGTTATCTACGAAGCAATGGAAAGAACAGGAGGTATGCTTCGCTACGGTATTCCCGAATACCGCCTTCCCGATGATGTACTGGACAGGGAAGTTGCTTACATCGAAAGAGCAGGGGCAGAGATCCACTGCAGCGTAAAAGTTGGCAAGGACGTCACTCTTAACGAGCTTAACAGAAAACACGACGCAGTGTTCCTTGCAGCCGGTGCCTGGACAGGCAAGGCTATGAGGGTTGAGGGCGAACACGATACCGAGGGCGTTGTCACCGGTGCAGACTTCCTCCCTGAGAAAGCCGACAAACAGGAACCCCTCAGCGGAACGGTGGTGGTGGTAGGCGGAGGCAACACCGCCATGGATGCCGCAAGAACTTCATGGAGACTTGATGCCGACAAGGTGATAGTCCTCTACAGAAGGACCAAGGCGCAGATGCCTGCAGACAAGATGGAGATCGAAGACTGCATCGAAGAAGGCATCGAGATCATGGAGCTTGCAGCTCCTGTTGGCATCGTACGTGAGAACGGAAAACTCAAGGCCCTTCAGTGCATAAGAATGAAGCTGGGGGAACCTGATGCTTCAGGCCGCAGAAGACCTGTTCCCCAGGAGGGTTCCGAGTTCGAGCTTCCCTGCGACCTGGTGATCTCGGCCATTGGACAGAACACGGTTCTTGATGGACTCACAGAGATAGAGACAGGTGAGGTTGAACTAACAAAGTGGAATACCTATGTGATAAATACCAGAACCATGGAAACCAATGTCGAGGGGATCTTCGCCGGTGGAGATGCCGCCGATGACGGCCCCACGGTTGCCATAGACGCCATCCGCGACGGCCAGAGGGCAGCAAAGTCAATATCAGCCTGGCTTAATAACGAAAAAATGGTAGCAGAACCCTTCGCTGTTCACAAAGAATTCTGGAGCAAACCCGGCAAGAATGAGCTGGGTGAGATCAAGGAATCTCCCAGGCATGAAGTGAACATGATAGAGGTGGATGAAAGACGAAGCAGCTTCAGGGAGGTTGCCACCGGTTTCGACCCGGAAGACGCCGAGTATGAGGCCGACAGGTGCCTCAGCTGCGGATGCGTAAGGTTCGATGACTGCGACCTCAGACTCTACGCTGAAGAATACGGCGTAGACATGGAAGAGTTCAAGGGCCATGTAAGGAAGCACAAGGTGGATGACAGGCATCCCTACATAGTGTACGACCCTAACAAGTGCGTTCTGTGCGCAAGGTGTGTACGCACCTGCGCAAGGATCCTTCCCATCTCCGCACTGGGTCTTGTGGGCAGGGGCTTCAGAACTGAGATGCGCCCTGCCATGAACGACCCCCTGGTGGAAACAAGCTGCATAAGCTGCGGCAACTGTGTAGACTCCTGCCCCACAGGTGCCCTTACCATGAAGTACCCCTTTGCGGGAAGGGCCTGCCTTGATACTGAAGACATACAGAGCAGGTGCGGTTTCTGCTCCCTTGGCTGTGAGATAACCGTAAGGGACTTCGGTGACGGCCACTACTTCATCAGGTCTTCAGGTGAACCCGGCGACTACCTCTGCAGGTACGGCAGGTTCGGAAACGAGCTGTTCATAAAGCAGGCAAGAATAAAGAACCCCGCTATCCGTGATGGAAGCGCTTACAAAGCTGTCTCCTTCAAGGAGGCCAATGCGGCCATCACAGAGAACATCAGAAAAGCAGTAAAAGAACATGGAGCTGCAAAGGTGGGAGTGTTCATCTCCCCCGAACTCACCAATGAAGAGTTCATTACAGCAGCAAAAATAGCAAGAGAAGGCATCGGCACCAACAACATAGGATCCCTGGCAATTCTCACAGGCGGAGGCCGCTCCGGTGTTCTCGATAAAGCCCTGGGCTTCACCGCATCAACCGATGACAGAAGCTGTGTAAAAGATGCCGACCTGATAA
>CAZRCS010000213.1:0-3237 GCA_964598645.1 uncultured bacterium
TGGTTCTTTCTCCCGGTATGTATCTATAGGTGAACCATGTGGGAAGAAGATCCTCTGCCAGTTCCCCGGCAACCCCCGGAGCCTCGAGGAGGGGTCTTATCTCGCTGGAGTAGAAGAACCCCCGATCGTTTGCCGTATAGTAAAGGGGTTTTATGCCGAACCTGTCACGGAAGAGTACTATCCTTTTCCTGCCGGGGTCATGGACGGCACCTGCAAACATGCCGTTGAGCTTTTCCGGGAAACCGGTTCCCCAGTGCCTGTAGGCATTCAGCGCCACCTCTATGTCACCTGTGGTCCTGTAGTTTTCCCGGGGGAGCAAGGCTTTGAGCTCTATGTAATTGTATATCTGTCCGTTGCACGTGATGGACACCTGATCAGATGGGCTTGTCAGGGGCTGCATACCGGTTTCAAGATCGAGAATGGATAACCTTACGAATCCTGTTCCGAAATTCCCCTTCTGGAGAATGGCCGATTCATCAGGTCCACGGTGGGCTATGATCCTGCAGCTCTTTTCAAGGAATTCTTTTCCCTGGTGCCTGTCCATTCTTTTTGACCAGTAGCCGGTTAATCCGCACATAATTCATTCCCCTCTGAAGATGGGAAAATAACCCATTCGGGACATCTTTCCTAATCTGCGGCGGGGATCAAATTCTATCGAGCATTGTCTCCAGTAATATGATTTCATTTATCTGCGTTTTAAGCATGCTTTCTGTGTTTCCATCTCTGAATGACTTTCTGGAGAAAATGCTGCTTCCATCACATACAAGAACCACGTCACCCATTTTCCTGATCAGCTCCAGGGGAAGTTCTACCGGGGACTTTATCAATCTGGGCACTCCCTGTTTCACCATGCAGGTAAGTGGAGGAAGGTCACATTCAACTGAAGTAATTACTTCAAAACCTCTTTCATTGAAAAGTGCCGACGAAACGAATCTGCCGCTTCTGAATCCTTCCAGTATCAGAATAGGTGAACCGGCTGCCTTGAGCAAAGGGCAGCTTACCAGCCTGTCCGGATCCGTATAATGGAGCCCGGATTCCAAAAGGATTTTCTGCTTTTCGGATACAGTTGTCTTTCCGGCCATTTCTCTGATGGAATCTGGTACTCCCCGGAAAAGAGCCTGAAGAATGTTGCCTGTCTGCATGTTCCAGCACCTCCTGCTGTATATTAGCTCCCGGTTGTTAAGCAGGTGTTAATCGAATGTTAAGGGGATGAATTGGGAAAAGTAACCATCGTCGGAGCAGGTCTTGCCGGATCAGAGGCGGCTCTGCAGCTTGCGGATAGAGGTTTTCAGGTAACGATCTTCGAGATGCGTCCCGGTGTTATGACACCTGCTCACGCCACTGGTCTTCCCGCAGAACTCGTTTGCTCCAATTCATTCAGGTCGGATCTTTTCCACAACGCTCCCGGGCTTCTGAAGGAAGAGCTGAGAAGGGCCGGTTCTTATCTCATGAAGGCTGCGGACAGCTGCAGAATACCCGCAGGAGGAGCTCTCGCCGTTGACCGGGAGCTTTTCAGTAGAAACGTTCTTGCCATGCTTCAGGCCAGGCAGAACATTACCCTTGTGGAAAGGGAACTGGATCACATACCGCCCGGGGATGTGATAATAGCCGCAGGTCCCCTTGCCTCTCCATTACTCACAGCAGAGATAATGAAACTTACCGGTACGGAGTCCCTGTATTTCTATGATGCCATCGCACCTGTTGTAAGCAGTGAATCTCTGGATATGGAGAAGATTTTCCTTCAGAACAGATATTCACTGGAAGACGATGCAGATTACCTTAACTGTCCATTTTCTGAAGACCAGTACAGGGGATTCGTCAGAGAACTTACAAAGGGAGAGAGGGTTTCCACCAGGGATTTCGAGGATGAGAAACACTTTCAGGGGTGCATGCCGGTCGAAGCCATTGCAGACAGTGGAGAAATGTCGCTGGCTTTCGGACCCATGAAGCCGGTTGGTCTGATCGTTCCAGACACCGGAAGAAGGCCCTTCGCCGCAGTTCAGCTGCGCAGAGAGAACATCCATGGAACCGCCTGGAATCTCGTGGGTTTTCAGACGAAGCTTACGTATCCGGAACAGAAGCGCATATTCAGAATGATACCGGGTCTTGAAAGGGCAGAATTCCTCAGGCTGGGGTCCATGCACCGGAACACATTCATCAACGGACCGAAGCTTCTGGACAGATTCATGAGGCTCAAAACCGATCCCAGAATAATGTTTGCAGGTCAGATCACCGGCGTGGAAGGATACATAGAATCCATAGCATCCGGCTATACAGCGGGGATCATAGCTGCCGGAGCAGATAATCTTCCTCCGGCTGAAACCGCCCTTGGGGCTCTTCTAAGGTACTCCACAAGCCGGGAGGAGGGTGATTATCAGCCTTCCAATGTAAACTATGGTCTTTTCCCGCCTATGAAGACCCGGGGTGGCAGGAGAGAAAGAAGGGAAGCCAGGGCGTTCAGAGCAATAGATAACTTGATGTCCTGGCTTGAAAAACTTTCATTTTCTTCTGGAAAGAGAGAATAGTCCGATTGAAACCAGGGCTAGAATAAGTGATGCCAGAACGAAGGAGTCCGGGTGAGTTCCACCTGATTCCGGAGAAGCAAAAAGCACCCTTCCAGGATAATCGGTGACAACCAGTACTTCTTGTGTGCCTTGAAAACCTTCCGGCCTGCTGATCCCCCATATCCACAGAAGACCCAGGATTGATCTTCCGGGAAACTTCATTCGTTCTTCAGTCACAGACAGCAGCAGTGTGAAAGAAAGTGCTGTAAGGGGAACGGTGAGAAAGAACTGCCATGCCGGCGGCCAGCCCACGGCCATGGCAGCTGCAGAAGACAGAAGAGTCCCACTTATGGCAGGAAGCGCTATTTCAGATGCTTTTATACCACCTTCTATGTCGGTACGGAAAAGCAGTGTCGTGAGGCCCGTTCTGCTTCCCGAATAATGCCATCCGGTGATGAGAAAAACTGCAGGAAGCAGAGCGCACAGAGAAACCATACGGCCGCTAATCAGATTCCAGGGGGAAAGCAGAAGAACAAGTAATGGTAAAACACCGCACAGCCAGTAGAGTTCGGGTTTGTTCGATGCTCTTCTTATCATTACACCGGAGGTGATGAGGAATGTTCGCAAAGTCAGAAACCTTCTTCTTCATTGAAGAGGTTGGCTGCAGTCTGTTTATCTTTATCTCCCTCGAAGAGTTTTATCAGAGCCGACGGAGGCATTCTTGAGATATGCA
>CAZRCS010000214.1:0-3235 GCA_964598645.1 uncultured bacterium
TTCAGGTTCTTATTGCGGGATTATTCATGTTTGCTTCAGGCGGCTGTAAGGACATCACCGAAGCTGACAGCGCATACAGAGGGCAGGTTACCATTTTCTCCGAAGAGCTGGTGGAAATTGGATCTATCCCTGTGGATGAAACGCCGGGATGCCTGATGACTTTTCCGGGACATCTTCTTGTTGCAACGAAGGAGGGTAATCTTAACCTCTATAATGCTGAAACATTCGAACTGCTCGGAGTGCATAAAATAGGTCCGTCTACCCCGGAGGGCTATTCAGAGATGATTCACATCCCAGAGAGGAATTCCGCCTATCTCATAGGAGCCTACGGCAACATTCTCGATGTGGACCTTCCTGAATGCACCGTTGAAGACATGTTCTCGGTTTGCCAGCTTCCCCTGGATCTTGTTTACGGGGGAGCCGGCTCTTCATTCTTTTACGTTTCCGACGGGATCAATAACACTCTGAACAGAGTGAATACTTCAACTAATTCTTCGGCTGGGCTTTATCAGTTCGAAGAGGCTATCAGAACTGCAGCCTTACATGCCCCAGACTCGGTTATGGTTGTCTCCTGTGGCAGAACCTATGTGGGTTCCACTGGACCTGGAGGAACGCTGTACTTCACTACAGCCCTGATGGAAGAGGCAAGCTGCATTGGGAATATTCCGAACCGAGACTATACCGTGGCGGTTTCCGGAGGGGATGTAGGCGTGTTAAGTTATCATCTGAATGAGGATTCCACTGAATTCATCTGGACCTTCGATCAGAAAATAGCCGTTGAAGGTGCTACTTCCCATATAACTTGCAACACTACATTCTCTGCTTACCTGTTAAGCTATACAGGAAATGAAACCAGTGTTCTCTACCAGTATGACTACACCAACGGCAGTATTCTGAACCAGGTTGAACTTCAGGGTTTTCCCCTTGATCTGGAAGTGACTTCCAGTAACAACGTGTTTGCTCTCACTGCTATCGATTGATATCCTGGAGAGTTGCTTTTATGCTCCCCCAGGTGTTCTGCTGCAGCTGCAGATCGGCACCATACGCCAGGACCGTAATGTGACTTATTCCCCAGTACACCGATGAACCCCAATCGTCAGGTATGACATTCGCTCTGAAGTAAAACCCGAGATAGTCGCCAGCCCCTACCCAGTCCGGTGAGAAGTACTCAACACCTGACTGACTTGTCTGGGGATTCTGATAATTCAGCTCTACCTGCCAGACAAGTTCAGAACCGTGTTCGATTGTTGCAAGGTAGATCCGGAAGTCCATGTGCGGGAACTCTCCGCCGGACACGATGAGGCTTTGGTTGACACCTATACGAACCGAGTCGGTGCCGTCGGGTATGAAGATATTGCATGTCATGGGAAAACTGGTTCCAGTGAGGAGATGTGCGTCGAAGCTCATGGTGCCGTAGTAGTCGATAACCGCGCCGGTTGGGCCAAACTGGAAGGTGGTGGCGTTCCAGTCTTCCGGAGGTTCCTGAAAGAATGTCTCATAAACGAGGGCATCTGCAAAACACAAACCGGAACACACACAAAAGAGAGAAAAGAGCTTTAAAGACATCATAATATCCTCCAAATCATAAGATCTAATCCAGAATATACAATTGACTGAATATTGAAGCAATGATTGTATGTTATTCAATACAGGCTTCACAAAGGTTGACCTCGGTGAATCTTGTAATAGGATATGTTTCTGCGCCCTGAACGCATAATAACGAAGGAGAAATCGTGAACAAGACATCGAAGGATTTTCTTGGAAAATTACTTAAGGAATCGAGCCCATCCGGGTATGAGAATTCTGCTGCAGCCGTCTGGCGAGGTTATGCCGAGAAGTTCAGCCACGAGGTAAAGGGCGATTTCCACGGCAATTCCTATGCCACCTTGAACCCTCAGGGCAAGGTATCCGTTTACATGTCCGGCCATATCGATGAGATAGGCTTCATGGTGAAGTCCATAACAGAATCCGGTTTTCTCAAGATCTCTCCGGTTGGAGGAATCGACCCCCATGTGGTTGCCGGTCAGCGGGTATACGTTTACACGAAGAAAGGCCCCATTTATGGCGTTCTGGGTCGGAAAGCCATACACCTTCTTGAAGCGGAAGAGCGCAAGAAGGTTACCCAGATCAAGGACATGTGGATAGATATTGGCGTAAAGGACAGGAAAGAAGCTGAAAAACTGGTTGAAATAGGGGATGTGGCAACCATTGCAGTTGACTTCGAGAAGCTTCGAGGCTCTGTGTACGTTGCCAGAGGTTTCGATGACAGGGTTGGCGCATTTGCGGTTCTCGAAGCCCTTCGCCTTCTCTCCCAGGAGAAAAACTTCAAACACAAGGTAACATCGGTTGCCACCGTTCAGGAAGAAATCGGTGTGCGCGGAGCCATAACAAGCAGCTACACCGTTAACCCGCAAATAGGATTTGCTGTTGACGTTACCCACACATCGGACATGCCCGGTATCGACAAGGACCTGTTCGGCGACATCAAGCTTGGAGACGGCCCGATCATAGCTCGTGGTCCCAATATAAATCCCAGACTTTTCGAGCTTTTGGTGAAAACCGCTGTGGACAACAAGATCCCCTACAAGGTCATTGCCGAATCAAGGGGAACCGGAACGGATGCAAACGCCATTCAGCTTGCCCGCGGAGGCGTTGCCACGGCCCTTGTAAGCATTCCCAACAGGTACATGCACACACCGGTGGAAGTGGTTTCACTGGACGACGTGGAAAACACCGCGAAACTCCTGGCAAAGACCATTGCCGCAATAAAGTCTGAGAAAGACTTTATTATATAAATGCACCTGTGTGCAATTGGCCCCCGGAATACCACCGGGGGTCTTTTTTTTGAAGTAGATGTGTGTATAATACGATTGGTTTCCTGAAACATGGAGGTGTTAAGATGAGACTTGTGTTGTTTATCCCATTTTCTGTGATGTTTGCAGCATCCCTCAACATAGGATCCATGGAGGAAGCATTCTATTCTCCCTTTGATTCTTGAGACTGTATTCAGCACTGCCAGGAGGTGGTCTTGCAGGAGGATATCGGTTGCGCTTTCACTATTAACAGTATTACCTACACAAGAGTAGCAGGTGCATATGGCTGGGCGGGGGATTTTTCTATTAAAATGGCCCATGTAACCATCGATGAGCTTTCAAGCACATTCACTGATAACTATGAACCGGGAAGCCTTCAGGAAGTGGTTTTCATAGATTCGCTTCCTTTGAGCGGTGATTTT
>CAZRCS010000215.1:0-3219 GCA_964598645.1 uncultured bacterium
GTGGATCAGATCGTGCAGTTCCTGCCGCCGGGAAATTCGAGGATAAAGGAGTGATGCATAATGAATTGAGGTCGCATCGGTCATATTTTTAACAGAGACTTTATACCTGCGGAACTATTGATCTTGCATTAGTGGCAAGAGATTCTCTGGCTGAGGGCTTGAATTCTGTCTAAATAGGTGGATATAAGAAGCTGCAGAGAAATCTCTACGCGCAGCCATCGGATTAGAGAGCATAAGACTCTGGACAAATAACAGCCGTATTGGAAGCAATTGGGAAACTTCCAGAGAGAGTCCGATTATATTAATCAATCTATTGCTGAGAAATGAGCTATTGATTATCTAACAATGGAAAAAGAATGGCATAAAAAGCTATTTGAAGCGTATAATTAACATAGTATAATATATGGGTAGCAGAGCATTGAGTGCGAGGAGGGGAACAGCAATTGGTATGCACCATTTTTTTAAGAGCACTACAAAATAAAATAATAAAATAAGTTTTTGCCATTAATTCTTTCAAAAAAATCAAATCATTTCTTTATAATTTTGCTTCTAACGGAATCTTCTTAACCTTTTAAGCTAATTGGACTATAGGTGCAAGTATACATGCTAAAAAGGCAATTAACAGATAAAGAAAAAGAGGAACTGATTAAGGAATACATGAGAGATGGTAGCTTGCGCTGCTTTGTAGATAATCACCCAATTGAAGACATATCCCAGGTAGATTTCCATCATATATCACCTCGTTGTGAGCGAGGACCAACCACTATAGATAATATGGCCCCTGTCTGCAAAGATCATCATAAGCTAATCCGCACTCTTTCGCTTCAAGAATTTAGAGATAAGCTAATGCTGGAAAAGTTCTTCACGGAATTTAAAAAGGCAGATGGAATTAGGCTTGATGAAGTGCTATATTTTAAATTAGACGGTTTAAATTATGGCAATCCCTTAAATTTTGAAAAGACAGATAAATCAATAAAAATTTATTGGAATACTGGTCCAGAGTTACACTCTTTATATACATGCTCTTCAGGATTCCAATATTTTTATGCACTAATTCCAATAGAATACATTAAAAATGATTTTGAACTCCAACCGCGCCCATTAGAATCTAAACGAATGTGGGAGCTATATCGTCACTTCCTTAGATATACTCAACTTGCTCCCGCAATTTGCCGCCTTGTAGACCGGCAAGTCTTACTTTTTGATGGGCAGCACAAAACTGCAGCACAGATATGGGCCGGGAGAAAATACGTAGATTGCAAGATTTACATCGATCCGGATATTCAGTCTATTAAGGAAACCGTACTAGCGGCCCATGATAAACTTCGCCAAATGCCCTTTTATACATCCAAGCTCATTTCAATATACAGCGACTTATTTAAAGATGATTGGGAAGATTACCTGGAATTGGCTGGTCAAAAATCTGAAGCAGGTTTTGTTGAATATCTTATTAAGGTAAAGGGAAAAACTAAAACCGAAGGCTTAAAAATGCTCAGATCTGCGATTCAAGATGATATTCTTGATGATCCGGAAAATCTACTTAAAGATTACATCTCCGAAAAGAATAAGACTCGTAAGAACCCTCTAACTATGCATGCCGTTCAAAGAACTTTTATTGCCGAATTCATTGCCCAGCAGCCAATGTCTGCCGAATTTGAGAGTCAACAGGATTTCAGGAAAGATGAAAAGAAAAATATGATTAAATTGATGAATTCAATTGTCAATTTATCTCTTTTAGGCAGGTGGAATCCCGAAGCAAAAAATTCTAATCATTTAACTGCAGAAAGAATATATGCCTCAGGCTCTCTTAGAGCATGGGTTCCTATCCTTAGATCAGTGATTGCTGCAAAACTAGGTTTAATAGAGGATGAAGATAGGCATATGGTTTTCTATCGAGAGATAGATGATAAAACATTTAAAAATATTGTAGAACCTACTGTGAAAAGACTCTTCTCTCATAAATTATGGATTGATCCAGATCCTGAAATCGATACTAATCTTCGAGTAAATAATACCGAGCATGTTAAACAATTTTTGAATTCAAAAGGCTTTAGCTCTTCATGGCTCATGGGAATAGAATCCTAGTTTAATATAAACAAACATTTAAATAATGTTTATTAAAAATTAATTTTTAATCGAATAAAAGAGGCCCACTTTCTCGGATCATAGCCATACTCAGATGGATGACGCCCCACCCCTCATCACACCCCATCAAGACTTTATTTAGATTCACAGCTACTGTCCACCTAGCCATGGCTCTTCCTGACATCAGCTTCCATCCTCTCCCTCTTAACCATTCCAGCCATGGTATATTTCACTGTGACATCATATCCACTAAGCTCATTATTGTCCATCCTTTTACTTTTCCACAGCTCCAAAGCTCAGGAGCCTGCACAGCAATCTAAAATAGCAAAAAGTTAATGAGATAATTGCTCCGATGCCATCTACCCCTCTCCCGTCTCCGGCAGAGCTTCGCCGCATTTTTTGCAGTACTTAGAATCGACATCATGCCTGTCCAGCCCGCAGTTGGTGCATATCACCGTCCTGTCCTGGCTGGAGGCCCGCAGCCAGGCGCGAAATATCCTCGCCGCCTGGAAGGGGATGAAGATGATCCCGGAGATTATCATGGCCACCGTGACCAGCCGGCCGGCAGAGGATGAGGGAACGATATCGCCGAAGCCGACGGTGGAGACAGCAACCACCACGAAGTAAAAGGCATCTCCGAAGTTCTGCACATCAGGATTGAGCGGCTCCTCCACAAAATAGAAGAGTCCTGAATATACAAAAAGGATTATGAATATGCTCGCCACCAGACGGGCGACGTTAATCATCCCCGGGCTGATCATTCCGAAGAGCAGATGATCTTTGGCCATAAAGCGGAGAAACCTGAATATCCTGAATGCCGCCATCACCCTTATGGTCTGAATGAACCGAATATCGTGGGTGAAGAAGGTGGCGGGCAGGACCATCAAAACCAGGGTGGGCATTATGGCCACGATATCGATGATGCTGTAGCCATCTTTGACATAGGCCCAACGGTCAGGAGCGCCATAGAGCCGCAGCAGATATTCGATGATAAACAGGCTCACTGCTGCTATCTCAGTCCTCCAGAGGATTTCTTGCGTGCCCGCTGAGAGGGGATAGGTCTCGATGACGAAGAGCATGACCACCAGCAGATTGAGCAGGATGATGAAGATGTCAATGGCCTTTCCCAGAGGG
>CAZRCS010000216.1:0-3206 GCA_964598645.1 uncultured bacterium
CACTGGTTCTCAGCGGGAGCTATTACTCGGTCAAGGCCTGAGCCAATTGCCCAGTCGGCCATTATGCAGCAAAGCACATCATCGCTGCTGATTCTTGAGGCCGTAGAGCAGCTGGCTGCAGTGGACAAGTCAGATGGATCAAGAATGTCAACCGGGTTTCTTGTTTGAGAGTTGGTGACACGCCTTGATAATGCGATAACATCACCGGAACCCAGGTCTCCAACAGCCGGTATGGAAGAGAAGTTATCTCCTGGCCAGGTTCTTGTTTCATAGAAACCGCCCGGATCATCCGAGCTGTACAGACCCATGAAGCTATTGAATCCCGTAGTGTAGAAGCTAGTAGAAAGAATAAGGTCACTACCGCTTTTGCCATCCAGCTCGCAGGCATTGAGCCATGCTGTGCGCAAGGTTTCACCCGTTGAAACAACAGATACGCTGTCCATCCTGGTCAGGCTTCCGCTCTGATACCTGAGGATGTATAGCTTGTCATTTGTGACGAAGGCGATCTCATCTCTTGGAAGGAGTCCACCACTTTCGATAAATAAATCGGAGACAACAACACTCTGTGGAAAGTACTTCCAGATATGCGTCAGCGTATCATGAGCGAAGGATGCCATGTAATCCCCGTCGGAGCCATTCAGAACAACAAGCTTGTCGATCGTGTCAAAGATGACCTCAGGGTTGCCGTCTCCGGTGACATCCGCCACGGTAGGAATGCTGTATCCTGTACCCATCGTCGGGTTGATCATATACGCCTGTGATTCCCAGAGAAGAGTATCGGGACAGGATGGATCGATTGCACAGATATGGGCATTCCCCTGCACAAAGATGATCTCCAGGTCGTCGTCATCATTCAGATCAGCCAGGACTGGAGGAGACTTGATAGAACCTGCAACTCGAATCGGCCAGCCAGAGTCGTTCGGATAGAAATCAAGAAGAGTGATTGCCCTGGTGGCTGAGTTGTTGCCTGTCCATGAATCACTGCAATCCTCGTCAGGGTCTGCTTCACACTTAACGATCAGTTCCATGTCTGAGGTGATCCCAGAGGGAACTCGCCAGCCATCAAATGTAACTGTCGATTCAGTGCCTGCTGCAATGCTGGAAAAAGACTCGGTGAGAGTCGTATCATAATGGAGGTCATCGATCTCAATATCAAGTACGGCATCAAAAGCGCCAGATGCAACAGCCCCGGCGTTCCTGATCGTGATATTGAGATTCGCGGTCGTGCCCGTTCCTATCAGTCTAGTGGGATATCTGAGTAGTTCAAGATCGGGAGGTGATACGATCAGATCAGAGCAGTTCCTGAACTTAACGCGGTCTCCCAGATCAACAGCGGGATCCCCAAGCAAGTTGTATAGAGCAATGTCCACGTAGAGCCGATCATGAAGCTCTTCGAACCGCATGCCGGCAATAGCGTCACCCATCCTGGTATTTCCATAGTAAAGAATGGACTCCATGAGTCCCTGAGCGAGACCGTTGTATTTACTTATAAAGGTTGATGCCGATCCGGCAAAGAACCCGATGGCTCCTGCATCGGGATGCTTAAGGAATCTCTCTCCTATACAATCAACACCGTAGTCAAAAACAGGGCCGGCATTGGGATTGTCATTGAAGCAGTAGTAGAACCTGCTCCCTGTATCTGTGTGCTCGGCGTTTGTGTGGGAAAAACGCCCCGTTGCGCAGCATGCGTTTATGATAAACGGGTAACCATGCGGACCAATATTGTCTTCGGAGAGACTGTCAACATCAAAGCAGTCAAATGTCGAGTCCGGTAACCCCTGAAATTCTGGCGGGGGTGGATCAGTCCAATCCATTCCTGCGCTGAATGCATGGGGAATTCCGTGATTGATGTAAAGAGCTATATGCTGACCTTCCGAAAAGCTATCATGAAGTTCGGAAAGCCATTCCAAACTTGTCATTGAACAACCATCAGCTGTAGTATCTGCTCTAAAATCCCCTCCGTAGATGTTATCCCAACTGTAACCAGCCCAGGTACGTATAGAATCGACCCAAGTTGACTCTGGACGCCAGAAGTACCCATTGTGATCATAATCTCCCAGTAAATATGTTATATGCCTTCTCCATGCCAGGCTATCAGGCGCCGGTGCGGTTGAAGCAGCTTCGTAATCCCTGATCACATCAATGAAATCCCGAAGCTCCTGTGTGGTTCGAACTGGAATCCTTCCCACCATCATGTCCGGAATGGACTGCTGAGTCGCATAGGGCTCATCGAAGTAAACATACCAGTCGTCATCGCAAATGCTGTTCTCTCCAGACCAGCTGAGTGAAGGCGAATGGTGACGCTCATAGGAGTAAACCGGAAGATACCAGTCTGATGCTCCATAACTGGGATCTTCTGAGTCTCCGATGAGAAGGAGGTAAGAAGGGCGTTTGCTGGACGATGGCTGCCCCCAGTCCCACATGGTTTCCGTAAAGTCCCTGATGTCTGTTGGTGTGATTAAGAGTGTGGAAGAGAACTGGGAGAATAGGCTGTCCGTGCGAACAATCGCAACATCGAATCCTCGCAGGTCAGCATGGTGCCTTGCGAGGGTGTCAACCCATGCTCCGTCAAGACCGGCAGCGGTCAATATCACGTAGTCAGGAACTCTAACGGGGCCTGTAGTAAGGTTTGTTGGTCGCATAACTAAGCCGGGGACTGGAGCCCATGGATCATCATCAGGAGTGTACCCGATTATCCGATCGCCAACGGTAGCCTCAAAAAGCCCCAGATCGGTAACCGGCCAGCTTGAAGTAGTGTCATCGAATGCTACTGTAACCTGAATATCGCTCCAGACCCTGAGGCTATCATATTCTGCAAGGTACTGAACCGGATAGACATCAACGACAGCTATTCTTGCTTCTCTGAATCTGAGTTCGCTGACATACTCAACAAGTTCATTTGGATACCAGCTTGAGGATTGATATGCAACACTGTCCTTCCTGAAGAATTCATCAATGAAGTAGGAAGAAGAGGAATCATCCAAACTGTCCAGAGGAACAGGATACACAGGCAGGCAGCTTATCACGTCGGCACAATTCGCAGAGTAACTGAACGAAAGGTCGGTGCTGTCAGGTACCCATACGAAGCAACGCACTATGGGTAACTCTGGCAGACCTATGCTATCTGTGAATGCAACTCCTGGGGTGTTGCTGAATCTCAGGTAGCTTACGGAGTCTTCTGTCAGCGTATCCGCAGAAAGTCCTCG
>CAZRCS010000217.1:0-3176 GCA_964598645.1 uncultured bacterium
GCTTCTCGAAGCCCCGATGCAGGTAACCCACATGGGTTATTGCCTTTGTGATCTGATCGCCGTCGAACCACATTTCTATGCTCATGTTACCTGTAACACCAGGGTGCTGCGGGCCGAAGAAGAGATGGGTGGTCTTTTCAGGGTCAGTTGCGGCATCGTGCTTCATCACTTCTCCTCCTTTCTGCCCATTGGTGTATCCCATTCTCCCACTATCTCCCCGATGTACTGTCTCGGATCTATGTGCTCTCTGGGCTGTCGTTCTCCGAACACCCTCATGGAGTATTCTTCCGTGTCGAAATCCCTGCGCATGGGAGGAATTTCCTTCCAGCCCTCCAGAATGAAGTCTTCCCCCTCACGGGGATTTCCCGGGAAGCTTATTCCGAACATCTCGAAGAGCTCCCTTTCGAAGGCGCTTGCGGCAGGCCACACATGGCTCAGTGAGGGAACACTGCAGTTTTCCCTGGGAAAAAGAGCGCTTATCATAAGCACTGTTGCGTGGGTGTAATTCTCCAGTATCCAGGTTAGCTGAAAGGCGCCGTCCTCTATTCTGTCCACTGCGCTTATAAGCTGAAGGGTATTGAAACCCGACACGGTCTTAGCCGTCATAATGGCTTCTATTGCATTTTTTCTTTTTACCCTCACGTGAAGGTAATTGTGAAGCTCTCGTACCATTTCCAGCGAGGGGAAGCGGCTCTCGAGCTCTTTCATGACTCTGTCGATCATATCTTCACCCCTCACCAGTTGTAATCGGGAAGGTCCCAGTCGGTTATTACCGACTTCTGATTTTCCCGGTACCAGTCAAGATTGTTCTTGTAGTGCTTCCACCCGTTGGCCCTGCCGTCCTTGATCTTCTTCATGAGAAGGCCGAACCCGTCGATGATAGCCTCGGGTCTTGGCATGCACCCCATGACGTAAACGTCCACAGGGAGATACCTGTCCAGCACATTCAGTGTGTTGTAGCTGTCGAAGTACATTCCGCCGTTAATGGTGCATGAGCCCAGTGCGACTATGTACTTGGGGTCCTGCATCTGCTCGTAGACCCTTATGACCCTCTTCAGCGTTTTCGTTGCCAGGTAGCCGGAGATCATCAGTACATCCGCCTGTCTTGGAGTGGGCCGCATGGCAATTCCGAACCTTTCCATGTCGAACCTTGAAGTATGAAGGGGTCTGAGTTCTATTGCTCCGCATCCCGTACCGTATGCTGTTACCCAGAGGCTGTTGGCCCGGGCCATGTCGTTTATTTTCTGCCAGAGTTCTTTCCTGTCTTCAGGTCTTTTCGGCTTTTCGTTACAGTACATATGACCTCCTAAACCATCACGCGCACGAGGTCCACCAGGGCCAGCGCTGTTGGAATGAACCAGAGGAACCGAATACTCTGTTCGGTTCTGAACCTGGGGAACACCGAACTGACAATCACAGGATACATGTAGAGCAGGAATGTCTTCAGAAGCAGGCTCCACCAGGAGGAAGCTCCGCCGAAAAGGAGGTTCACGAAGAGAACCAGCTTTGCGGCTCCGAAGATCGCCCTGCCGCTGAACATCAGCGACAGGAATCTGCTGCTGTACTCCGTGGGTGGTCCGATTGGGATCTCCTGGGGTGCAAGCACTATGCTGAAAGGATAAGCCATCTGCATGGGCAGGAATGCCAGGAGAGCGGCGGCTGAAGCAAAGGGGAACCGGAAGATGTTCCAGCTTGTTATTCCCGCCTGCTGGGCTTCAACAATGCCCTCTATCCTGAGCGTTCCAAGACCAACTGCAATAACTATCACAGCGGCGGAGAACGAAAGCTCATAGGACGACATCTGGGCAAGACCCCTGCTCACTGCGATAACGCTGTAGGGGTGACCGGAGTTGCCGGCGCCAAGAGCCATCCCCAGACAGCCGAAGAACATTATGTAGATAAGAAGGAAAACATCACCTGCGAAGGACATGTTGTAGTTGATGCTGTGTCCCACCACCAGAGGAACCATGAGAAGCACGGAGATGGCCCCTGTTATCCTGAACATCGGGGCCATCCAGAACATGCCTCCATGATGGATGGATGATTTCTTCCTGAACAGTTTCCAGGTATCGATGAAGTTCTGATACAGCCTGGGGCCTATTCTCCCGTGTATCCTTGCTGTGACATTTCTGGAAATACCGCCGAGGAGAAGCCCCCACACAAGGGCCCCGAAGGTGGTAAGCACTATGGAGAGCAGGTTGTTAAGCATTACAGACCTCCGTTCAGGAATACGAAGAGCAGAACCAGGAAGATAAGCACATGTGCCAGATAGGTTCTGCCGTCACCTGTAAACAACGCTCTCACACCGTCACCGAGCATGTAGACCGTTTTTACGGTTCCCCTGAAAATTCTCTCTGCTCTTATGTCCGGCAGGAACGCCAGGGCTCTTCTGTATGGCCTGAAGAAATTATTGGAGTAGTGCACCTCATCCGCAGAGGGAGGAAGTTCACCGGCAAAACCGATATCAAGCTGACCCACGTACTTAGGTCTGTGACCGGATACCCAGTAGAACACGAAGGCTGCGCCGAAAAGACCCATGACCATAAGGCCCGTCATCCATGCGTTCCATGTTCCCATGGCAGTGAGAACCATGTCTCCCTGAATCACAGGAGCAAGCCCTGACAGACCGGGAATGGCCTCCACCGCAGGAACCATGAGGTTAAGAAGGATCGTGGGCTTGAATCCCAGAACCATTATTGTAACCGCAAGAATACCCTGGGGGATCAATAATGTCAGCGGAGCCTCTTTCACATGGGCGTTCCTAGGCGAAAGCTGCCCCAGGAACACCCCGTGGAGAAGCCTGTATGAATACAGGAAGGCCACTACGCTTGCAAACATGGCAACTACCATCACAGGCAGCCAGCCGGCTTCCAGGAGTCCGTTGTAGAGAAGCCACTTGCCCCCGAATCCTGCCAGCGGCGGAATGCTTGCGTAGGAGATCACAGCCATCAGAGTGAAGGTAAAGGTCAGGGGCATTTTCTTCACCAGACCGCCGAGTTTGTTGAATTCCGTGGTACCGGCTCTCATAAGAACCCCGGCGGCCCCCAGGAACAGAGCCATTTTGAATATCAGGTGATGAATTGTGTGGTAGAAGGCCGCTGTCCATCCCAGTACACTGAGAAGACCAAGGCCCATCACGGCGTAGCCCAGCTGGGAAACACTGGCAAAGGCCAGCA
>CAZRCS010000218.1:0-3166 GCA_964598645.1 uncultured bacterium
AATTTATATATTCACCGGTTCAAAGGGAGGATACGTTTTGTACTATTTCGCCTACGGCTCGAACATGTCTCAGAAAAGGCTTACCAGGAGAATCCCGGCAGAGAAGCTTGGTGTTGCAACACTCAGGGCACACAGGCTTGCATTCACCAAACCCAGTGAAGCCGACGGCAGCGCCAAGTGCGACATCTGCCCATCGGAAAACGGAAAAGACATGGTATACGGGGTGCTCTACAGAATAGATGAAAAGCACAAACCCGTTCTGGACAGATACGAGGGGCTGGGCTACGGCTACACTTCAGAGAAGATCACGGTAACCTTCAATGGTGAAGAAACTGAAGCTATCACCTACAGAGCAGTTAACCGGAACGACTCGCTGAAGCCCTTCGAATGGTACAAGGAACACGTGCTCAGGGGTGCCCGGGAAAACGAAATGCCCAGCCATTATGTTGAAAGCATTCAGAGCATCCCGGCCAAAACTGATCCCGACAGGGAGCGCGCCTCCATGGAACTCGCCATTTACCAATGATCACCGCAGTTCTCTGTGACATAACCAGTCTGAACACAGATGCAATTGTCAACGCCGCCAACGGCACCCTCCTGGGCGGAGGCGGTGTAGACGGCGCCATCCACAGGAAAGCCGGGCCTGAACTGAAAAGGGAATGCGCCCTTCTGGGAGGCTGCGAAACCGGGCAGGCAAAAACCACCAGGGCTTACAGGCTTCCATGCAGATATGTGATACACACAGTGGGGCCTGTCTGGCAGGGAGGTGGTAAAGGTGAGGCTGATCTGTTAAGAAACTGCTACAAAAACTCAATAAGTGAGGCTGTAAGGGTGAAAGCCAGATCCATGGCGTTTCCTGCCATAAGCACGGGAGTGTACGGCTACCCCTTCAGAGAAGCCGCTGAAATTGCCGTGTATACTGCACGGGAAAACTGTCCTGACAATCTGGATGTGATCTTCTGCTGCTTCTCTGAGAAAGACCTGGAAGTTTACGAAGAACTTCTAGAATCCGATCCCCGCCCCCACTGAAACCAGCATGTCCTTCTCGGGATGATCACCGTCTATATGGCTGTAAAGGCCGAAGGTAAGGTTCATACCAGATATCATCAGAACACCCTCGCCACCTGCATAGGTCTGCCCTGTCTCGACATTACCCCATGTCTTTCCCCAGGTGTAGAGTACGGAGCTCTTCAGGCCCAGGCCAAAATGGTAACCCCAGCTCCCGCCGATGCCAAGGGCGGCTTTCCCGCCTCCCACACCGGGCTCAACCTGCACGAACCACAGATCTGTGGGCCGGTAGGACAGGGAAAGAGACGCGATCTGGGGTGTGGAGACCCTGGCCCCTATCATGAAGGGGAATGCAGCGGCAACGGCCACGTGCAGGGCAAGCAGGCAGAGTGTGATCTTTTTCAATGTGTTCCTCCTTTCCCGCCATTATGCAAAGGGAATGTGAAGGGAACAAGAGAGGGGGAGCAACCGCTCCCCCTCACCAACATTCCTCTGCTGAAGATCAGCGAAGAACCATCATCTGATTCACCTCGGTGTGATCCGGGGTTACAAGTCTTACATGGTAGAACCCCGAGGGAACCGAGTTGCCTCTTCCATCTGTCAGGTCCCAGATGAGGCTGTGATTTCCGGTCTGCATCTCCTGGTTCAGAAGGGTAGTTACCTTCCTGCCGCCCAGATCGTAAACCTCAATAGTGACAGCTGAAGTTTCCGCAAGGCTGAAGGAAAGGGCTGCGGTCTCCACTGCGGGGTTGGGGCTGACCGGATTGAAGAAGAAGCTGGAAACCGGTGCGCAGACATCCTCGACTTCAGTTCCAGTTACCTCAATCGAGCCCTGATAGGCATAGTGGTTCCTTGCCCATACGGTAACTGCGATGTCCCCTGTGGTAGCCGGGTCGGCATAAAGTGCTACCTGGCCTGAACCATCGGTATACCCAACCTGGTAGATTTCGCCTGTTTTCCAGTCTCCCTTCTGAATGCAGACCCTGGCATTCGCAAGGGGGCTTCCACCGGATGTAACCGTAAATGTAACAGGTTGTGTTGAGCTTATGGAGGAAACATGGGTAACGGACATGTCCGCTGCAGGTTCTGTCCACATTGGAAGTTCAGGGTCACCGAACAGGTTGTATTCTTTCAGACACCAGTCCATGTAAACGCTGTCCGGAGGGCTGTAGAAGTCCATGCTGGTTCCGTGGGCTATGCCCAGGTTATAGATGTCGTTATCCCAGTGGTCCTGGTAGAACCTTATGCAGAGCATCTCGCTGGGGCCGGTGCAGGGTCCTGCGAAGTTGCCCCATCCCTCTCGGCTGTTGAAGTTACCGAAACCACCGCCGTTGGGTGCGTTCAGCCAGGCGTCACCGCAGCACTCGTAACCGTCGAGGTGCCCGATAAGGCAAGAGATGGACTGCCATATGGCTGGAAGTCCACCGGTCTGAATGTTCGTCTGTGCCATTATGTGAGCGCTTGTGTAGTTGCTTCCGTAGGATGTGTACATGTATGTCTCGGCGCCATGGCTGGCGTGGAAAACGTGGTGAGGGCCTGCATCGATCATGTCGATGGTATTCTGATAACTGTTGGTGCCTGTATACTCGTAGCATTTCTCCTCTTCCCACTCTATCGAGGGAAGAAAGGTTCCTATGGACTCCGCATCGGAATATCCCCAGATATTCTGCGATGAAAAGAGACATCCTGTTGAGTAACCTATGCGAAGCTCTCTGGGGGCAGTTTCAAAATAGTCTACCGACTGAATGCCCTCATAGATGAATACTTTGTCCAGGAAAATATCCGCTTCACCTGAACTGTTTACACTGGCTCGACCAACCCAGAGGTCCGGGTGGTAATCCACCTGGTCATAGCCTGCCGGCTGGGGATACTGGTATGGGTAGGGGACCTCTCCCCATGTGTTGTTACCGTTGGAGTTCCAGAGATCGGCTCCGGGTGCGGTATCGTTGATGTCGGCAAAGTACAGATCCGATGGTGCTTCCTCGGTGTAGCTGGAACTGCCCACAAGAAGAGCATCCCTGCACTCCACTTTGTCATCATCGCCGAAAATAAGCACATAGTCCGTACCTTCATCACGGCAGTCTGTAAGGAAAGCCCTCATGTCCTGCTGCAGATCGGCAGTTGAATACTGTGATTCAACCCATGTGGTCGTGTAAAC
>CAZRCS010000219.1:0-3144 GCA_964598645.1 uncultured bacterium
TTCAAGACCATGCCTTCGCAGATCTTCCCTTAGAGAGTCCGGTGTACCGGAAGCCCGTGCCCCGTACCGGAAGTCGTACCCTACTACAAAACCGTCGAACAGTCCAATTCCAGCCAGAACATCGCTGAAATCCTCAGGGGAGGTTCCGGCTGTAAACCCGTCGAACGGAAGAGTTATAATACTATTTATTCCATTGTCCCGCAACAGTTCATAGCGCTCATGGGGAGTGGTGAGACGTCTGTTCCACTCTTTTCCGCTGAAGACCTGTCTGGGAACCGGTTCAAAGAAAACCACCCCGGGATTGGCACCTGCACTCAGCAACACCTTCATGTGCCCCAGATGAAGACCGTCGAATGCTCCCAGTGCTGCCAGTCTCACAATTCCTCCGGTGTGACGAGGACGGTTTTCGGGTTGATCGCAGTGCCGTCACCCAGTCCTATGGCCATGAGCCTGCCTTCGGGATCCTGCAGAGCAACTTCCCCATGTTCTACGCCGGAAACCGTCATACCGTGTGCTACTCTGATCGAGTCTTCCGGGGATAAAGACACGGTATTCATCACCCTGCCCACCGCATGTGCCATCGTGAGCAGTGAACCCGGGTCGTCGAATCCCACCGAGGCTTCACCTGCGGTGAAAACCCCGGAGGCGGTGCGTCTTATGGAGTCCGCCACCGCCGGAACTCCAAGAGCCTTGCCGATATCCCTGGCAAGTGCCCTCACATAGGTCCCGGCTGATACCGTTACCTCCATGGGAATCCTGCCATCGGTGATCTCCCCGGTGTTCCAGTTGGAAACGGTAACCGTCCTTACAGGCATTTCAGGAGTCTTTCCCTGGCGGGCCAGCTTGTAACCCCTTATACCGGATATTCTTACAGCGCTAACCAGGGGAACCTGCTGCCGAACGGTCCCAGTTACGGTCTTCAATGCCTCTTTTATCATCGTTGATGACACGTGGGAACTGTCGGCCCTTTCGGTGACAGTTCCTGACGTGTCCAGGGTGTCCGTGGAAATGCCGGTGACCAGTATGAAAGAATATCTTTTACTGTCCCCGGATAAATACCTGGCCAGGCGTGTTGCCCTGCCCAGAAGAACGACCAGAAGCCCTGTTGCGTCGGGGTCCAGTGTTCCGCAGTGACCGTATTTTTTAAAACCGAGGGCCCTGGCTGCCTCACCGGCGGCCTTTCTTGAAGTTACCCCGATTCCCTTGTCATGAAGATAGACGGCTCCGGTCAAATTCAGTCTTCTCCGGGTTTCAGGGAGCGTAGAAGGGAGAGAACCTGCTCTCCTTCCTTAACGGAATCATCCCAGAAGAATCGCAGTTCAGGAACCGTCCTCGTTCCCAGCTTTGCCGAGAGAAGTCTTCTTATGTAGCCGGATGCTCTGATCAGCGCTCTCATTCTTTCGGTAACCGCGTCGGCATCCACATCGGAATAGGTCGAGACGTAAATCTTTGCATAGGAACCGTCAGAGGCAAGATCTATGCGGTTAATGACCATATCTTCTATTCTGGGATCGGATACCTCCCGGCTGATTATCTCAGCCAGGAGCATCCGTATTCTACCTGTCAGCTGCTCATTTTTTCTGGGGTTCAATCCAGCTCTCTCGCAATCTTGACTATCTCGAAGCTCTCTATGGTGTCTCCGACCTTGACGTCGTTATACCTCTCGAGGCCTATACCGCACTCGAAGCCTGCAAGCATTTCCCGCCGGTCTTCCTTGAAGTGTTTCAAAGAGGATATCTCACCCTCCCACTGAACCACACCGTTTCTCACCAGACGTACCCTTGCATTCCTCTTTATCTTGCCGGCTACTATGTAGCATCCGGCTATGACACCTATCTTGGGAACCTTGAATGTGTCGCGAACCTCGGCTGAGCCAAGGAACTCTTCCTTCTCCTCGGGCTTAAGAAGCCCGCCAAGGGCCTTCTTCACGGTTTCCTCCAGGGCATAGATAACGCTGAAAGTGCTTATCTGCACCCCTTCTTCAGCAGCCTTTTCCCTTGCCCTCTGATCCGGTCTGACCTTGAAGCCGAGGATAACGGCGTTGGAAGCCGATGCAAGATCCACATCGCTTTCGGTTATACCTCCTGCACCGCTGAGCACCACGCTTACGCCCACTTCGTCGGTCTGAAGTTTCGAGAGAGTATCGACAATGGCCTCTGCGGATCCGGAAACGTCTGATTTGACGATGACGTTAAGTACCCTCTCGCCGTCTTCGGTGGTGGCCCAGAAGTCCTCGAGGGAAACCTTGCGCCGTGCATGGAGCACCTTCTCCCTCTCCACCATCTGTCTTCTGAGGGCTACTCTTTTTGCCTCTGCTTCACTCTCCACTGCCACGAAGGAATCCCCTGCATCAGGTACACCGGGTGAGCCGAGAAGCTGCACGGGATAACCGGGAGGGACTTCAGATATTTCTTCATCGTTCTCGTCGAACAGGGCTCTGACCCTTCCCGAAAACTGGCCGGCCACGAAGCAGTCGCCCTCCTTCAGGGTTCCGTCCTGGATGAGTATGTTCACTATGCATCCGCGTCTTGGGTCTATCCTGCCTTCGAGAACGGTTCCCCTGGCAAGCCTGTCGGGGTAGGCTGTGAGTTCCATCATGTCGGCCTGAAGAAGGATCTTCTCGAGAAGATCGTCGATTCCCTCACCAGTAATGGCCGACACCTGGGCACACTGGACGTTACCGCTCCACTCCTCCACAAGAACGCCGTTCTTGGACAGATCCTGCTTGATGAAATCGGGGTTTGATGTCTGAAGATCCATTTTGGTGATGGCTACGATAATGGGAATGCCAGCTGCCCTGGCATGCTCGATCGACTCTTTGGTCTGGGGCATGACCCTGCTGTCAGCTGCCACAACCAGAACCACGATGTCCGTCACAAGTGCACCCCTGGCACGCATGGCTGTGAAAGCGGCGTGACCCGGTGTGTCTATGAAGGTAACCTGGCGGTCCTCGTCAACATTGGCCACATAAGCACCGATGTGCTGGGTTATTCCGCCGGACTCGGTGGATATCACGTTGGAAGACCTTATACGGTCAAGAAGAGCTGTCTTTCCATGGTCTACATGACCCATGATCGTAACAACAGGTGGTCGTTCTTCATCTTCGCCCTCACCGCCGGAGACCCTTGCCTCTTCCAGGGCTTC
>CAZRCS010000220.1:0-3121 GCA_964598645.1 uncultured bacterium
TCCTCGCTGAAGATTTCAGGTGGCTTTTGGTTACGGCTGCGGTTGCTGGAATTCTAAAGGACAGGGGAAGGGACATCCGTTCGCTTCCCTTTGTTCTTGCCCTTCTTGTCCCGGCTGTTTTCTACCCCCCTGAACGGTTGATCTTCATCCTTTTTGCTTTAACCGGTGTTGCCGTTTTCATGATCAGGGAAAGACTGTATACCACGAAGCTCAGCTGGGTTTTCATTCTCACTCCCCTTCTGACCGTGATGTTCCATGTGCTGATTGTGCTGGTCTCACCCGATTCCGACCTGAATCTCTTTCGCTATCTGCTTCCTGCGTATCCCTTCGTGATCCTTGGCGGGATAACTATTCTATTCAGATACTATTCCAGGGTCACCGCTGCCGCCCTTGGTGTTCTCTTCATTGTATCAACTGCCATTGCAAACAATGTGGTTCACCGTCCATTTCAGCCAGATACGTCCATGGCATGTACCAGAAGTCTAAGAGACTACAAGGATGCCTGCAGATATGCCGTTTCCCTCGGAGATACGGTTTTGGTATCCGGTTTGCATCGCATGTATTTCACATTACCGGAATGGGGAGTTGTGGACACGCCGGCTCCCGTAAGAGATATCCATGGTGGGGGGATTCTCAGTGGAGAAGCTGGGTATACCCTTGTCGTTGCGACCTTTTTCCATTCAGAGACTGAAAAAGAGCTACCCGATGGGCTTGTTCCAGAGGGTTCCAGGCTGGTTATACTGGATGAGCCGAACTGGAACGATGGTAATAACAGGGTGGATATCTACAGAGTGCTTCCCGAATGAGAATTACCCTTTTCTACCCTCCACGACCTGGCGGAGCCGGAACGAATCTCGTCCCTCCCATTGGTCTGCTTTATCTCGGGGCGGTTCTTGAGAATGCCGGCCACCAGGTCGTTTTATTTGATTTTACACTGCTGAACGGAACAGGTGAATACATCAGGGAAATGGTCTGCACTTCCCGTCCTGATGTTCTCATGATATCCGCTTTTACTTCCGATGTTTTTCTTCTGAAACCGATTCTGGCGGAACTGGCGGGATCCCTTCCGGATACACGAATCTGGCTTGGCGGACCCCATGCTTCCTGTGTGGGAGGCCAAGCATTCAGGGATTTCCCCGGTATCGATGCGGTATTTCTTGGAGAGGCCGAGGAGAGTGTTCTCAAGGCCCTGGAATTCCCCAGGGAACCTCCCGATGGGGTGATCTATTCCCAGGATCCTGACAGATCCACATTGCCGCAGCATGTTTCCGACCTTGGCAGTCTGCCCCTGCCTGCATGGCACCTGGCTCCCCCTGGACAGTACAGGGGACTTCCCAACGGTGTAGTGCTTAAAAGGCTTCCTTATGCTCCGATACTGACCACCAGAGGCTGTCCCTACCAATGCACTTTCTGCGCCGGTTACAGGATCACCGGAAGGAAGATAAGACATCGTCCCCTTAACCAGGTCTGGGAAGAGATTGAACTTCTGGTGAATCAGTTCGGTGTAAGGGAGATCCATATAGAGGATGACAACTTTACCTTCGACCAGGACTACGCCGGTGAGTTTTGCCGTATTGCCATCGAGAAGAATCTTCCCGTTCTGTTCTCCACACCCAACGGAGTCAGACTTGATGCCCTGGATGACAGGCTTCTGGAGCTGATGAAGCAGGCTGGATGGTACGTGGTTCATTGCGGGATAGAATCCGGTTCAGACAGGGTTCTCAAGAGGATCAGAAAGGCAACGACAACCGACAGGATCAAGGCCAGCATTGCAAGGATACACAGCCACGGCCTGCCCGTTGCGGCATATTTCATCCTTGGTCTGCCCGGGGAGACAAAAGAAGACATTGAGAAAACCATCAGATTCTCCAGGGAAAGCGGTGTGGAATGGGCTCAATTTGCCTGTTTCCTGCCCATACCCGGTTCTCCCGACGGAGACGCGTTTCTCAGCACCCACGACATGGCCGCAAAGGGCTGGTCAGCTTTCCACAACACTGCCTGCCCTGCTCCCCCGGTATCGATAACTTCGCAGCAGTTGAAGAAACTTCAACGGAAAGCCTTTCTCAGCTTCTATGCCAGACCCGGTCCCATGGCTAGAACCCTGGGTCTCCTTTTCCACAGAAGCACCTTTATCAGGATTCTGAAACGCAGTGCGGCATACCTCTTCGGCAGCTGAAGTTCTTGACCGGCTCAGGTTCCCCACTTAGTTTCCAGCAAACCGCCGGGAGGTCTGATGTACAAAGGTAAAACAGTGGGTCTGGTAATTCCGGCCCACAATGAACAGGAGGGGCTTCCCGCCGTACTTGGAGCCGTTCCTGGGATAATCGACCGTGTGTTCGTGGTGGACAACTGTTCCACCGACAGAACTGCAGAAGTCGCCAGAGGTTTCGGTGCCATTGTGATCGAACAGCCGCTGAAGGGTTATGGAAGCGCCTATAAAGCCGGATTCGAAGCTGTGGATACGGATATCGTGTGTACCGCAGACGCTGACGGAACATACCCTGTCAGTATGATTCCCCGGCTGGTGGAATCCCTTTTCACTGAAAACATAGACTTCATTTCCGCAAGAAGGATCCCCGATGATCATTCCCACACCCTTAACAATGTGATGAGGTTCTCCGGGAACTGGATCCTAACTGCTGTCACCATGCTTCTGTTCTGGAAAAGAATACTTGACAGTCAGTCCGGGATGTGGGTTTTCCATCGACGGGTTCTTGACGATATAGTTCTTACCAGCAACGGTATGCCACTTTCCGAGGAGCTTAAGATAGAGGTCTGGCGAAACAGGGGCATAACTGCCAGGGAAATCGGAGTGCCCTTCAGTTATTCAAGCCGTATGGGAAAAGCCAAGCTGAACCTGTGGCGAGACGGCTTCCGTAATCTTCTTTTCCTTTTTGCAAAGCGCCTGGGAATCCCAATGACCCGAGCATGAGGGTTACTGTTTATTCAATACAGCTATTATCTCAGCGGCAATGCTCACCGCTATCTCAGCAGGAGTGTGGCTGCCTATGGGTATTCCCACCGGTGAATGAACCGTTGAGAGCTTTTCCTCGCTGAAACCCCTGCTGCGCATAAGCCCCAGGATGTGCTTCGCGGTTGATCTGCTGGCCATCATACCCAG
>CAZRCS010000221.1:0-3073 GCA_964598645.1 uncultured bacterium
CCGCCCTTTTTCAGTTCCTCCGGTGAGCCCAGGGCAACAACATCCCCGGTCTTCATTATGGATATCCTGTCGCAGTACTCCGCCTCGAGCATGTAATGGGTGGTAACGAATACCGTGGTTCCCCGGGAGGCCATATCCCTAATGCTTGCCCAGAATTTCCTTCTTGTGTTGGGGTCCACACCGGAGGTGGGCTCGTCGAGGAAGAGGATGGAAGGCCGGTGCATCACCGAGCAGGCCAGGGCCAGCCGCTGCTTCCACCCCATGGGAAGGCTCCCCGTGAGCTTCTTTCCCATTCCGGTGAGACCGGCGTCGGCGAGGGCTTTCCCTATGGCCCTTTCCCTGTCCGGCACGGCGTAGATGCCTGAGTAGAAGTCCAGGTTCTCACCTATGGTAAGGTCGTCGTAGAGGGAGAACTTCTGGCTCATGTAGCCTATGAAGTCCTTCACCTTCTCCGGTGTGCGGGTTATGTCCACCCCCCCCACTATCCCCTTTCCCGAGGTGGGTCTCAGTATGCCGCAGAGCATTCTTATGGTGGTGGATTTACCGGCGCCATTG
Source organism: uncultured bacterium (assembly GCA_964598645.1). Taxonomy (GTDB): domain Bacteria; phylum Fermentibacterota; class Fermentibacteria; order Fermentibacterales; family JCC-6; genus Sabulitectum. The sequence continues at coordinate 556 of CAZRCS010000221.1, forward strand.
GCCCCCAGGAAGCCGAATATCTCCCCCTTCTCCACCGAAAGGGAAATGCCGTTCACCGCGGTGAAATCACCAAACTTCTTCGTAAGGTCCTGAAGCACCACAGCGTGCTCAGCCATCTGCCACCGCCGAGAGGTAAACGAAGGCGTCCTCCACCGAGGGGTCCTTCCTGAAAAGTTCCACATCCCTGCCCAGGGCAGCCTTCAGCGCCGGGTCATCTATCTCTCCCATGACATGCACTTCGGTGCCGAAAACGGTGGAGACCCCGCCTGCCGAGGCGGCTATTCTCTCCGAGTCGGCAAAGGGCTCTCGTGACAGGAAGCTTCTCACGCCGCCGGGTATCAGTGCGGTTATCTCACCGGGTGTTCCCGTGGCGGTTATTTTTCCCCGGTCCATGAAGGCTAGCCTGTGACACCTCTCCGCCTCGTCGAGGTAGGCGGTGGTGAGAACGATGCTCAGGCCCTCCTCAACGAGTTTGTACAGAAGGTCCCAGAACTCACGGCGGCTCACGGGGTCCACCCCGTTGGTTGGTTCGTCGAGCAGGAGCAGCTCAGGTGTGTGCACCAGGGCGCAGGCAAGGCCGAGTTTCTGTTTCATACCGCCGGAGAGCTTCCCCGCCGGTCTTTTTCTGAAGGGGGAAAGGCCGCTCCAGTTGAGAAGCCTGTCCATGGACTCCAGGGCCTCTTTGCCGTACACCCCGTACATGTCCCCGTAGAACTCTATGTTCTCCATCACGGTGAGGTCCTGATAAAGGCCGAAACGCTGGCTCATGTAGGCGATACGGTCGTGTATCCCCTCCCTTTCCCCGGCGCTGTCCAGCCCCAGTATGGAGGCGGTGCCGGAGTCGGGTGAAAGAATGGCCGCAAGCATCCTCATAGTGGTGGTTTTTCCGGCGCCGTCGGGCCCCACCAGCCCGAACACCTCGCCCCGGCCCACCTGGAATGATATCCCGTCTACGGCCTTTACTTCGCCAAAAGCCTTTCTGAGGTCTTTTACACGAACCGAGGGAGATTCTGCTGCCATCAAAGCTCCGTAAGCCTTGCGTCCACAGGCATACCCCCCCTGAATACCCCGCCGGGGTTGGGAAGGCGCCCCTCAACCCTGTAGACCAGACTGGTCCTGCCTTCACGTGTTTCCACGCTGGAGGGGGTGAACTCCGCGGAGGAGGCCACCATCGAGACCACGCCGGCAACGGGTTCCTCCCCGGTGGCGGTTACCTCCACCGGGTCCCCGGGGGAAACCCTTGTAAGCAGTGGCTGTGGAATGTAGAAGACCACTTTGACCGTATCCAGCGGTGCAACAGTGAGCAGTGTCATTCCCGGGGGGAAATTCTCCCCTGTGAGGGCGTCGATCCCTGTGACGGTACCGGATATGGGGGATGTGACACCGGTCCACTCCAGGTTCCTCTGGGCCATTTCCACACCTGCCTCAGCGGCGGCAACACCTGCTTCCGCAGCCCTTATTTCAGTTGACCTGGCCCCCTCGGTGGCAAGGGAGTAACCCTGAAAGGCAGATTCGTACCTTGAAGCTGCGGCCACAGCTGCTGTCTCCGAAGCCTGAAGGCTCTGTTCCGAAAGGGCCCCGGCGGCGAAGAGTTCCCTCGCCCTGAGCAGGTCTGTTTCCCTCTGGATCTTTTCAGCCCTGGCTGCTTCCACCGAGGCGGAAGCGGAAATGATCTGCTGCCGCCGTGTGCCCTCCAGAAGGCTTTCCAGCCCTGCCTCCGCCGTTGAGAGGGAGGCCTCGGCTTGAGCCAGGGCGATGAGAAACTGTGTTTCATCCAGCTTCACAAGCAGGTCTCCCCTGGCCACGATGTCGCCCTCTGTAACGTGTATACCTGTGATCTGCCCTCCAACTCTGGCGGATATGCGCACCTCGTCTATCTCCATAGTAGCTGAAAACAGGTTCTCTTCATTGCCGCAAGCTGCAAGAAGCAGAAGAAAACAAAGGGATGCCTGTTTTATCATTGGGAACCTCCCTCATGCAATATCCCCCGGGAGAGTATTTCTATTATCCTGGAGGAAATCTCTTCAGCCGTTTTCGGGCCGGGGGATTCACTGTCAATCCCCTCCCTCATCTCAGAGGTAAGAGCAAGAGCGAACACACTGCCCATGACCATAAACTGCAGTGTAACAGGATCTATGCTCCGGAATGATCCCTCTTCTATTCCCATTGTAACCGTGGAGCGGATTATCTGCATGAAACCCTTTACTCCCTGAAGCCCCTCATGGGGAAGGGTTGCTCCCCTGCCTGCCAGCTCTCGAAGAATGATGGAAGGTATCAGTCTGTCTTCAACTGCACTACGGGCAATTCCCATTATCATGGCCCGCATTGTTTCCGGGGCTGTGGAACATTTCTCCATGGAATCCAGCAGGGCATTCCTGAACCTGTTCTGGCCGCGGAGCACCACTCTCCTGTAAAGCTCTTCCTTGTCGCCTATCCTATAATAAAGCATTGCCTTGTTCACACCTGCCAGTGAAGCGATTTCATCCACCCTGGCGCCGTTGTAACCCTTCTCTGCAAA
>CAZRCS010000222.1:0-3070 GCA_964598645.1 uncultured bacterium
TGATGTGGCTTTTCATGACGGTACTGTTCGAATTCGGTTTCGGCCATTACGTTGCAGGGCATTCCTGGGAGAAGCTTATCAATGACTACGATCTGCTGAAAGGAAGACTGTGGCTGCTGGTCCTTATTTGGATTGCTCTTTCCCCCAGGATTTTTTACATGCTAAGATCATCACGGCATTTCCCAGGTAAAGTTGTGAAGGAGTAGCTGGCAGCTGCCCCGGGTTCAGTGAGATCATAACAGAGAAAACCCGTGCAGTTCCGCATGGCAGCCTCATTTCAGGTTAATCCAAACTTAACCCTGCCTTAACACACCCCGGCTATATAGCACAGATCATCTGTGACCTTGATTATCACCGGGAAGGAACATAAATGATTGCTGGAAAAACTCTTTCGGGCAGAACCGCAAAAGCTGATCTGCACCTTCATTCAATGTATTCCGAGCATCCCTCTGAGTGGTTTCTTCAGAGGCTCGGCGCAAAGGAATCCTACACCGACCCGGAGACCATTTACAGAATGGCAAAGGACAGAGGTATGGATTTTGTCACCATAACCGATCACAACAGAATAGAGGGAGCACTTATTCTAAGGGATAAGTATCCAGACGACACTTTCACCGGGGTCGAATTCACAACCTACTTTCCTGAAGACGGCTGCAAAATACACATACTGGTTTACGGACTGGGCATAGATGACTTTGACGAACTTCAGAGAGCCAGATCTAACATCTATCAGATGAGAGACTGCCTGACCGAAAGGGATCTGGTACATTCGGTGGCCCATGCCACATACCCTGTAAATGGCATTCTTGAGATGGACCACCTTGAAAAGCTCATTCTAATGTTCAACCTGTTCGAGGGGATCAACGGGGGAAGGAACAGGATTAACAACAGAGTATGGACCAGGGTGCTGGACAGCGTTGATGAGAACAGAATCGAGGACTTGAGGGTCAGACACAGCCTTGAACCCCAGGGAAGGACCCCATGGATAAAGGGTCTCACAGGGGGCAGCGACGACCATGCGGGGCTTTTCGTCGGGGAAACGTATACACAGGCGAATGGCAGCACACCCCTGGAGTTCGTTGATTCCCTTCGCAGGTTGAGCAGTATGCCACGGGGAAGAAGCAACACATATCAGGCTCTGGTCTTCGCCGTTTACAAGATAGCCTATGATTTTTCCCGACAGAACAAGAGCAGCAACTCCAGGAACCTGGCATCCGCCCTTACAGAGTTCATCTTCGAGAAGCGGGAGTTCAAGCTAAGGGAAAAACTCTTTCTTAAGAAGCTGACTCATTCAGGGGGAGAGAGGGCGAATCTGTACAGCATCGTAAATGATCTCATCAGCGATATCCGAAGGGAACAGCATGGTTCTCTTGAGAAGAAGCTCGATATGGTTTACAACCGCATTGCGGAACTGACGGATGAATTCGTGAAACTCCTGGTGGGTTCTATCAGAAAAGACGCCACTTCAGGCGATCTGGTGAATTTTGCAGCAAACGCTTCCGCCTCTCTACCTGGCATTTTTCTGTCGCTTCCCTTCTTCACCGCAGTAAGGGACATGTTCAATAACAAAGAGCTGCTGAATGACCTTAAGGCAACATTCAATGAAGAGGGGGAAATCCGTGAGCCAAGGAAAACGATGTGGTTCACCGATACTCTCACTGACCTTAACGGCGTTTCCGTTACTTTGAGGAAAATAGCTCAATTGGCAGAATCCCGTGACCCCGGGGTAAGGATCGTAACCGCACTAACCGAGGATGAAGCGGGAGATCTGCTCACGGAAAACATTGTCTGCCTGCCCTACACTGAGTCTTTTTCCCTGCCCGGTTATGAGAAGTACCTGATCAAGATCCCGTCGATCCTCAAAGCGTTGAATATTATCGCAGAGTATGAACCCGATGAGATTTTCGTTTCGACTCCCGGTCCGGTGGGTCTTACAGGTCTTATGATTGCCAGGCTCATGAGCATCAGGGCAACCGGCTTTTTCCATACTGATTACTCAAGGCAGGCCACGAAAATCGTATCGGATGAATCCGTTAACGATGTGATAGAAAGCTTTATCAAATGGTTCTTCAGCTGCTTCGACGAAATCAGGGTGCCAACCTGTCAGTACATGGATATTCTTAAGAAGAGAGGATACAACGGAGATTTACTCACCAGGTTCATCAGGGGTATCGATACTGACGAGTTCCTGCCAACGGGCAACCGAACCATTGAAGAGCTCGAAACCCGAGACCCGGCGCATTCAGTACTTGTTTACACCGGCAGGATATCCCGGGATAAGGATCTGGATCTGCTCATCGGTGCGTTTCGAAGGGTACTGGAAGAATACCCTCATGTTTCCCTGAAGATGGTGGGTGATGGCCCGTATCTCGATGAACTCAGAGAAAAATGTTCAGACCTTGCCCATGTGAAATTTCTGGGACGGATCCCCAACAAAGAGTTGCCAGAGCTTTACTCATCCTCTGACATTTTTGTCTTTCCCAGTGATTCGGACACCTTCGGGATGTCTGTTCTGGAGGCACAGGCCTGCGGGTTGCCAGCGGTTGTATCCTCTGTGGGAGGCCCCAGAGAAATCATCGAAAATGGTGTGACTGGCATTGTGGCCAGGGCAGGTGACATGAAGGAATGGATCGGGGCAATAGAAAAAATGCTTCAGCTCAGGATTTACAGCACCGAAAAATATTTCGGTATGAGGGTAGCTTCGAGAAATAGAGTTCTAAGTGAGTACGATTGGAAAAACATCTACTGCAAACTCTTCAGTAAGTAGCATGATGCTCAGTTTCACCTTTTATAAGGCGAAGAGAAACCGTGCGTTTACACTTCATCTGGGGTTTTTTTACTTTAGGCAGCTCCAGGACAGATGCCTTTCTCTGATTCTTTACTCTCGGCAGGCGGCAAGTGTTTCTTCTTCGTAAACAATAATCGCTGTAAGAAAACTCCGATCTTCGAACCCTCTGTGAATTACTCTGGTTTTTGCGGGGAGGCAAGGAAGGGTCGCATGGGCATTGCCGTATACTGTTTCAAGGTATTTGAAAGAAACGTTTGGAGACCTTCAACTGATTTGCTTGAA
>CAZRCS010000223.1:0-3057 GCA_964598645.1 uncultured bacterium
GCCTGGTACAGCTGACTGAACTCCACTGCGAGGGAAAGAACAAGAGTAGCGATAAAGAGTTCGAAGGGAGCAGCCGAAGGCCTCATCAGGGCAAGAAGAACGTAAAGAGCCGAGGCCCAAAGGGTATCCCCCGCATAAAGTGAAAAGAAATCAGGCAGAAATCCCGCCCTGTCAGAACGGGACACCAGAGCCACTGAAGCTGTAAACACAAGCAGGGCAAAAAGGGTAAGTCTGCCCCTTCTGATCATTTTCTTTTCGCCCTTCTTCCCACCTTGAGCATTTCAAATACGAAGAGGTAAACTGAAGTCGAAGCTGCGATACACAGCCAGTCCTGCAGGTTGGGCTTGCCGAAGGAGAGGAACTGCCCTGCCGGGGTGTAAATCACAGCAAGGGTGAAGGCTATGGAGCCCAGGATGGACCAGAGCAGGATACGGTTCGTGAAGAGATTCCTGTTGAAGACCGATTCGTATCTGAACCTTCTGGAAAGAACATTTGCATACTGGCAGAACGCAATGGTTAGGTATGCAAGGGTCATAGCCCTCATGTAAACGGGGTTTTCCAGGGAAATACCCGACAAGAATGTCATACCCTCCCTTATTCCAGTAAAAGCGAAGTTTGCAAAGGAGAGAATACCTATGAGCACCCCGAAGCCAAGTATCTCCAGGGAAGATCCCCGGTTCATTATGTGGTCGTCCATGCTCCTGGGAAGCTCCTGCATTATGCTCCTCGAGGGGGGATCATAGGTAAGGAACGTAAGGGGCATTACCTCCGCAAGAAGGTCGATGGCCAGTATCTGTATAGCAAGTATGGGTATGGCCCAGTCACCAAGGGAAACAGCCACAAGACCAAGGATCACCACCATGAGTTCAGCCATGTTAGTGGTGAGAGAGGCAAGAACGGTTTTTGTAAGGTTGTTGTAGATAGTCCTTCCCTCTTTCACAGCGTAAACCAGAGATGTGAAGCTGTCGTCGAGAAGTATCAGCTCAGCTGCTTCCTTGGAAACATCTGTTCCTGTAACTCCCATGGCAACGCCTATGTTGGCCTTCTTCAGTGCAGGGGCATCGTTTACACCGTCGCCGGTCACTGCCACCACTTCGCCGTCGTCCTCCAGTATGGAAACGATACGAAGCTTGTGGGCAGGGTCTACCCTGCTGAAAACCATGGAACCGCCACCGAGAAGGATCTCTCGCAGTCTGGTATCGTCCATCTCCTCAAGTTCAACACCTGTGTAGACCGGAGGATCACCGGTTGGAGAAAGACCGACAAGTCTGCCCACGGCCCTTGCTGTAATGGAATGGTCACCTGTCATTACGATTACCCTGATGCTGGCTTCATGACAGGCGGCAATTGCCTCTTTGACTCCGTCTTTGGGAGGATCCATCATGAAGACCAGACCAAGGAAGACCACATCTTTTTCAGCTGTCTCCATGGTGTAGTCCGAACCGTCTTCCTCCAGTGGTCTGTACGCTATGGCGAGAACACGGAGAGCGCGGTTGGAGTATTCTTCGTTGAGCCTTTCGATCTCCCTGTGGTCTTCGTCGGTAATGGGAACGATCTCACCGTTTTTGTAGATGTGTTTGCTGACAGACAGAATGCTTGAGGCAGCGCCCTTCATGGCAAGCTGATACCTGTTGCCGAACTGCCTTATAGAACTCATTCTCTTTCTCTCGGAATCGAAGGGGAATTCCTGTATCTCGGGATTCTCCTCATCTTCCCTGGGGCTTCTGGTGCCAACCTTGGTGGAAAGGGCCACTATGGCTGCTTCGGTGGGGTCCCCAACTGGGTACCAGCCGGAATGATCTTCGTCGGGTTCGTGGATTTCTCCGTTGGAAGCCATGGTTCCGGCATCCAGCATCAGTTCCAGCTCATCGATCCTCTTCTGGGAGATCTTCTCTCCGGAACTGTCGAGAATATGCCCCTGGGGCCTGTACCCCTTGCCTGTAACGGAAAACTCCTCGCCGTCGAACCAGAGACCGGTTACAGTCATCTCGTTCCTTGTGAGTGTACCTGTTTTGTCAGTACAAATCACAGAAGTCGAACCCAGCGTCTCAACGCTGGGGAGGTTCTTCACAACGACTTTTCTATCTGCAAGCCTTCTGCTTGCGGCGCTGAGAGCCACGGTTACCTGTGCCGGAAGAGCCTGCGGCACGGAAGCTACGGCAATTCCAAGGGCATAGATCAGGCTGTTTAAAACAGTGAATCCCTGCCATACTCCCACGAAGAAAAGCCCGGTACTGAGAACCACCACAATGGATGTCAGCCATTTGGCAAGATTATTCAGTTCTATCTGAAGGGGACTTTTTGCAGAAACGGTGGATGAGGTCATGGAGGCGATCTTGCCCATTTCGGTGTTTCCGCCTGTGCGTACCACCACACCGACAGCGCTGCCTGTTGCCACGGTGGTTCCCGTGTAAACCATGTTCAGACGATCCGCCAGTATCTTCTCTTCCATTATGGCTTCGGTAAACTTCTCCTGGGGCATTGATTCACCGGTAAGGGAAAAATCGTTGGTCCTCAGGTTGAATGCCTCCAGAAGCCGCATGTCAGCAGGAATTCTATCTCCAGCTTCCACGGAAACAACGTCACCGGGTACCAGGTCGCTCTGGCGAAGTTCCGTAAGCTGACCATCTATGAACACCTTGGCCGGTGACTTTATCAGTTCTCTGAGTTTCTCCAGAACCTTTCCTGCCTTGTACTCCTGAACGAAACCTATGATTGCGTTGACGAAAACGATGATGAACATCACAGCTCCGTCGCGATAGCTGCCTACTGCAAGAGAAATTATTCCGGCGACGATAAGAACCATCACAAGCAGTTCCTTGAACTGGGAGAGGAAAACAAGAAGCTTCGATGCCTGTTTCTCCAGAGCAATGGAGTTGGGACCGAATTTCTTTCTTCTTAAGTCAGCCTGGGATCTTGGTAGCCCTTCACGGGCCGAGTCCAGCTGCTTCAGTGCCTCAGCCGGTGTAAGTCTGTAGAATTCCTGGATGCTTTTCATTTCCGAATGCAAGGTACTCTAAACCTCTTTCTGCCGTCTGGTTCATGCTGCTTTCTTAT
>CAZRCS010000224.1:0-3056 GCA_964598645.1 uncultured bacterium
TTAGAACAGCTATCAGATTAGGATTTTTCTCTCCATATCCATCTTCAGGAGAAACAGTTACGGAAAACTCATCACCCTCTGTCTTCCCCTCCAGTTCTCTTTCAAGACCTGGAATAATCGCTCCGGATCCGTGCAGATAGGTAAGCGGATTATCCTCAGGGGAAGCACTGATGACCTGGCCATTGTCGTCTTTAAGCTTGTAGTGAAAAGTGGCCACTCTGTTGTTCTGAATGTTCATTGTATCTCCGTAATTCCATTTGAATAAGCGTTTATGGCGTGGTGAGCATACTAAAGGAATTACGTCCCCGTGTCAACATATTTATGTTTATTGTTAGTTAACAACCACAATCCTGTGACTGATGAAGGTATCTCCTGCATTCAGTCCTATAAGGTAAATGCCGCAGCCCAGGTTCGGAACCTCCAGTTCATGCAGGCCTGCAGATAACTGACCTTCCTCCAGCCTGGTGACACACCTGCCTGAGGTGTCGAACACACGCATTTCAACTGGACATTGTTCGACAAGATTCAATGACACGGCAACGGGCACTGTAACAGGATTGCTGACGCGTATCTCGCATACAGAAGTGGCCTGGCTGCCTTCTGCAACTCCACTTGAACCCCAGCCGGCAAGAACAGCCATCATCCACCACCAGGCAACACCTTTGTTCAGGCAGCTTTCTGCCGTAGTGTGTCCGTACTCATCTCCATAGTACTGGGGATGTTCGCTGGGCACATCGGTTCCGCTGTAGCTGTAGGTGTTCTGCTCCCACTGTGAACTGGAAGTATTGAACCACCAGCAGTCCATATCGGCAAAATCGAAGAGGACTTTGTCGTTAGCAGAACAGTAATCCCTTATCTGATTGTTCCGCAGATACCTGTTATACCCGGCCGATCCTGTTCCCTGTGCATTGCCGGTGAGGTAAACAAAGGTCACATTCGGATATTCTGACTCAAGCAGGGACATGGCATCAAGATATGCCTGCACCTGTGACTGGTCGTAGTAATCGCATTGGGTACACCAGCTCCACATTGAGGTATCCAGTGCCGGATTGTTGTCCAGCACATCCCTTGTAAGATCAAGCCCTTCAGAAGACTCCCAGTAAAGGTCGGGAGTTATGTAAGAAACACTTTCCTGACCGTCAAATACGCAATATGCTCCACTGGTTGAAGGCAGATACTGACTGCCTATCTCTACACTGTAGAATGGATCGGAGTCCTCAACAAAACCAATACCATAAGTCAGCTGCCCACCATGTGAAGTGTGGGCGTAGTGGGATTGAATGTTGTTCTGAACAGCGGTTATCCATTCCTGAGGAATGTTATCGATTGCAGTACAGTTGTGATCGATAACTATGCCCTGGGCAAAAATCGGAAATGCTGTAACGCATACAGCAACGCAGAACATTGAAGTTCTCATATCATCCTCCCCCTTTAAAGATGTTATAGAACAATAATCATCTACACATAAAGGCGTGTCAATATCCCCGTTATTCGTTGTTGCCAGAGGTCGTGCCATGTGCATCACAGCCAAAGTTCTTGTATATAATTAAATAGTCTTCTTAGAGAAGCTGAATGCCGTACTGGGGGAATTGTCATGAAGACACTTTTTTTTCTGTGGATTCTCACGTGCTCTGCCGGTGCTTACTGGACAGTGGAAATTGTTGATTCAGGAGGGAGTAATACAGGATCCCATTGCAGTCTCGCCTTAATCGACAACGACACGCCCTGCATATCGTATTACTCCAATGAATTAAATAGTAACTTAATGTGCGCCTCGCCGACAGATTCGAGTTGGGTCATCACAATTGCTGATTCTCTTTGTGAAGCAGTTGACACTTCAGTAGATACTTATGGGTATACCAGGCACATCGCATACAAGGACCAGTCTTTGGGCTACTTGTTGTATGCCCTCTGGGACGGAGCCTTCTGGAGCAACTACTTACTAGAGACGCCTGGTAATACCGGTGCTCATACCACTATCAGGATCGACAGTCTCGGTAATCCGCACATCGTCTATGACGCGACAAACGGAACCATCAGGTATGCCCAATTTGATGGCAGCACCTGGCAGTTTGAAACAGTCTCAGACCCCAGTCATTATGCAGCATTCCCGGACTTCATCCTGGATGACAATGATGTACCCCACATCATATACAGAAACCAGACAGCCAGTGATCTTATCTACACAACGTATGAAAATACATCCTGGCAGTCAGAAGTGATTACGAACTTCTGCAGTCCCGGAATGTCAATCGATCTTGATTCTTCCGGCAATCCTCACGTGGCTTGCGGTAATTACACCACAAATGCAAACCTGATCTATGCCTACTATGACGGATCGGAATGGCAGTGCAACACTGTAATTAATGGTGATTCAGGAATAGGTGATTTCTTTTCTCTTGCATTGAACAGCTCTGATGAACCAACCATCGTTTATTATGACCAGGCTCCTCCAGCACTCAAGTACGCATTTTGGTCCAATGGCTGGCACTTCGAAGAAATCGATTCAGGGGACGGAGTGGGCCAGTACTGCTCGCATGAAATTGACAGCAATGACTGTGCTCACATTGCATACTATTGCCATGATGGTACCAGCAGCTCCGAACTGAGGTATGCCAGATGGAATGTAATGGGAATAGAAAACGAACACAGCAGTTCCCCCGGCGGAGGTGAGATCTCCCTATCATGCAATCCATTCAGAAATATGGTCCACATAATCGTAGACCAGAGTTCCGTTTCATCTGTGGTAACCGTTCACGACATTACTGGTCACATGGTCCGGGTATTATCTCCTGGTGCAGATGGCGTATTCCACTGGGATGGTTTTTCATCTGGTGGAAGGGAAGTTTCTTCCGGGATGTACTTCATCCACTGCAGGACCAACCACCTGACATCGACTGCTTCTGTGTTGAAAATTTAATTCTGACACTGGTAATGGGGATAGGGCCGTTTATGGTGTAGAACCGCCTCACAGCCTGGTGCCCCTGACACGACTCGAACGTGTGGCCTACGGTTTAGGCCGTCGAAGACCGCGCGAAGCGCGCAACCGCCGCTCT
>CAZRCS010000225.1:0-3026 GCA_964598645.1 uncultured bacterium
AATAATTGGCATAACTTGCACAGTTATAATATTGGCTTATTGTATCATTAGCAACTGTGACAAGTTCATGCCTTTGTTCGGTTTCTTATAGTCTTTTTTTTACTTTAGTTACCTGAGAATAATAATGCCCATATTTATCTAACATAATGGCTCATTATTGAGAGTGGGAGTAACATCGTGGAAACATATTGAAGCACTTATAGCTACAATATGAAGTGTTTCTTTGATCGAGACCCAGATTAAATCAATATAGTAGTACAATTCTTGCTGAAACCACCAGCTCAGCGACAGAGCCACGAGCAAAATAAACTCCAGGTGCAATGCTTTCCGATGGTTCCCAGTTATATTGTCCACTTCCTGAATGAGGGAGAGTATCAACAAGCCGACCCATTGAATCGAAAACAGATATATTTTCTGGTAACAATTCACCGTTTACCAAGAAAGATACAGACCTTGTTACCGGATTCCTATTTACAGTTATCTCCGATAGAGATTCTGCAACTTCAATCCCAGTGTTATCATACCCCGTCGAACACATGATGTACTGATTGATCTGGTTGTCCCAAGTAACTATTACTTCACCAGTCGAACTATCACCAAAAATATTACACCTGTCTGCTTCACCGCTTACTGGGTTTGCTCTGAGGGTATCACTCCATGTTTTCCCCGAATCGGAACTGGTAGATAAAACAGCGTAAATCGGGTAGGATTCATTCCGAATTGAACACCATACCGCATAGATGTTTTTAGGGTCACTGGCCCAGATCCCTCCATACCTTCTCAATGTGTTTGGTGAATCGTCGTCAACTCTTACAGGGCTTTCAAGCCAGGTGTATCCACCGTCTGTAGATCGCGTATAGTACGCCTCATCAATTAAGCCGTCAGATTCAATCCAGAATGCGTGTAGAACTGCACCATCCCAGTAAAGGTCGATTAGTTCGAGAGGTCCATTGCCTCCACAGGGAACAGGAGTATCCGGGCTTGACCACGACTGACCACCATCCTCTGAAATCGAGCTGTACACATAGGAAACTGTGTCTCGTTCATCATTCCATAACACAGTGAATGTCTGATCTCCGGTACATTCTACTACTGGATAGTACTGACCACGCGGTGTATCATCTCCAATAGGAGAATCCGTAGCCCAGGTGTATCCTCCGTCAGTGGAGAAGCTTCCGTAGATACGGTTCTCGTTAAGTCTGTCGAAAACAGCAATAATGATAGAACCCTCAGGATTGGAGGTGATTCCAGGATTAAGCGCCATCTCCCCGTAGTCATTTATCCTTACATTGGGAATCAGCCATGTTTCTCCGAAGTCATCTGATCTGCTGAAATAGGCGGCATATGTATCAGGACCTCTCCAGTCTTCCCAGATCGCATACACGATTCCTGTTGTATCAGTAGAGAGTATTGGATTATGTGGGATTACTGAGTTCTCATCACTAATTGGAATATGAGTGCTCCAGCTCGCTCCAAAATCATCTGAATATGAGCTCCACAATCTATTATCACCATACTGCTCATCTGCTCCATACCAGAGTATTACAAACCTGCCTGAAGGGAGCATGACAATATCTGTTCCTCCGGTAGTATACGGATCAGGATGGGAGTCAATTCTGACCTCGGGTCCAAAACTTATACCGGCAAATGCGGTTGAAGACAAAAGAATGAGCAACACAATGTGGATTTTAATCAACAATTAACCTCACCTCCCCTTCATCAGGGAGGTATCCCTGTTTCGTTAGCGTGACGTAAAGTTTGCCAGAAATTGAAGGATTGAGGGTTGCTGTAAATTCACCCGAAGAATTTGTATATCCTCTTTGGTAAATCTCATAGCCACTGATACTTTCCATCATCAAACAAACACGAATACCGGGGATGGGAATGCTACCTGAAGTTCTAACAGTTATGGTAAAATCATTAGGACACCTTATAGTCGAAGGATAGCTGGAGAACCAACTCATTGGTTCCTTAAGCCATATAGGAAGAGCCGGATCACCTCCCACGTTGGTTGTCTTTAAATCCCACATTGGTTCGTAGTATGGATCATCCCAAGGTATAGGTGGAGAAATCTCTTCAGGATATCCTTCAAGATAGTAGCCTGCATATTGCACAGATGCAAGATTGTAGGCATCTGCATTTCCCCAGGTACCCGTGGGTGGAATACTGTTGTATAGAGCATCCAGATACCAGTAATTCAGTTTGTCACAAGAGCTTCCAAGCAATTCATCCGTGTAGGATGAAGCAGCATTGTAACCGATGTATCCCGGACCAAGAGGAGCATTTTGTGTCTCACCATCAGATCTAAGCCAGGTCTCCACAATACTGTTATTGCTACCATCTACAACGAAAGATCCTGTAAGACAATTGTACACATACGCAGTACAATAATTACCATCCTGTCCTGATAATTCGCGTAGGTCAGAATCCAGCACTTTAAAAGTGCCGACATCTCCACTGGGATTTGCAGCAAACCAATCGGGACCTCCATGACCACCAATGTTTACTCGGTAGGAGCCACTGTTTTCAGCAGTACCATCTAACTGCTTTAGAATCTCATCTGGATTGATGAGAATTCTTGCCGGGATGGTACAGTCGAGTTCAGCAACCCATCGCCGACTGAAATAGATGGGAATTTCAGAAAGAATCGCTTGCATTAGTTCCCAATTCTCAGGATAACCTTCTCGGCTTAACGCTGCACTAATAACAAGCAGGTCCAGATTGGGATCTGCTCCGGTAATGGCATGTCTCTGATAGTCCACTATCTGCCTTGCGGCGTGCTGTGCTTCGCTGAAACTATGAGCTGGAATTCTTCCAACAGCCAAATCCGGGATTAAATCCATCAGATCGTTTGAATTAAGAATATCATCAGGTGGATAGTATTCACCCCACCAGGGATTGGTATTGGTCTGCCAATTGTACGTGGGATCAAGACAGGAGTAGTACCAATCTGTGTAGCATTTTGGTGATTGAAGCTCCTTGTACAATTTACAGTATCTCATCGGGGCTTCATTCTCGTTATAGAC
>CAZRCS010000226.1:0-3020 GCA_964598645.1 uncultured bacterium
GATAGGGTAATCTATCGATACGTCTGAATCTGTTTTAATCCAGTTTTACGGCGGTTCCGTAAGCCAGGAGTTCCGCAGCGCCTCCCATCAGCACGGATGTGGTGAACCGCACATTGATAACCGCATCCGCGTTGAGTTTTTTTGCTTCACCGATCATTCTGTCGATTGCCTGTTCTCTGGCTTCCGCGATCAGTTTTGTGTACTCCACAATTTCTCCTCCCACAATGCCTCTCAATCCCGCGACAATATCTCTCCCGATATGCCTTGCCCGTATGGTATTGCCTCTTACCAGTCCCAGTGATGACTGAATTTTCTTTCCGGGGATCGTGTCCGTATTCACCAATATCATTTTTCCACCTCCTTGTATGGATCATTTCCGTATGATCTGATTCTGTCTCTTAATACTGCAATAAAAAGAATGAGGATACCCACCAGAATAATTACAGAAGCATATTTCGGAATCGATGCGGTCTCTTTTGTCACGATAAATTCATATGCGCCATAGAGAATCATGACGAGCCAGCCCGCGACAATCAGCAGTATCCCAAAATTTTTCGTGAGTTTTGAGTAGGGGGATCTCCAGGCCTTTTCCACAATTTCCTCATCCGGTTTTTTGATATCGATCCCGTCAAGTTTTGAAGATGTTTTTTTCAATTGTTCAAATTCCTCTCTGCAGGAAGCGCATCGGCTCATATGGTCATTCAGCCGGATCAATTCTTCATTCGATAATTCATTGTCCATCATGCCCATCATAAGCGCCTTATATTCCTCACGATAATTCGAATCCGGCGGGATCCCGGTGAGTGATACACAATCGGATCGCTTTGGTTTCATCCATTGTCTTCTCTGTATAGTAAACAAAAAGCAGGGGAAAATATTCATTCGCTCCCCATACCTTCTTTCTTGAATTTCTTAATTGAAGACAGAAGCTCACAAAACAGGTCCTCCACCGCGTAGCCACAGGACATGAATCCGGGTTCCTTTGAGGATGCGTTGAATTTTTTTTGATTCAATGAATGGAAGAGAAACTGAAAGATATTGAAAAATTGCCGAAAGACTGCCAACACCTTTTTCCGGAGCAGTTCAGAAACCCCTTCCGTTATATCCGCGGTATTCCTATTTGCCGGTCTTGATCCTATCCAGGATCATGAGTACCGGCGCGTTGGCGTCAAATCGATATGCTTTGAAGGCTTTAAAATCAAGCGGGATATCGGGATTCAACTGATCACCGCGTTCCGCATCACCGGGATAGGTCACGATCCTTCTAACGGACACCTGGAACGGGATGTGGGAATGTTTCAGTCCCTTTACCGGCCGAATACCCATACCGAAACAGTTGCCTGATTGGGCCGGCGGAACACCCACAAAGGTGGCTCCGCATTTTACCAGTCTGGACAGGGTTTCAAAACCGGCACTGAATGTTTTATCGCTGCCAATCACATAGATATGTCTGGGCGTGAAAAAACCCGCGTGAGTTGCCTCCATATATTCGCTGTAAAAACCCGGTGCCGTCTGGTATCTGGAGGCCGGGATCAAGGGGTACTCTGACGTCTCATTCTGCTTTTCCCAGATTCTCCAGGAATGAAAATCGTAATCTCCCGCACAAAGGGGGATATTGCGGCTTCCCTTCCGGTTTTTATTGATACCGTCAATAGCCAGGGAAGAGGCGGTTTTCATATTCAGTTCTGAATGAAATGTGATTACATAGTTGTCCGCGTCTATTTTTGCCAGCGCCTCTTTGCCGAACAGGAAGTAGACCAGTATGTCGGACATCAATGAGATGCCGCCCCGGTTGTTGCGTACGTCGATGATTAAATGGCTTGTTTGATTGTCTTTCAGCTGCTTTGTCACACTGGTCATGAATTCCGTAAAAGAGGGCAGCCCTTGTACGAGCATTTCAAGGTTGTCGGGGCCCGGTGTTCCATGAAATCGTTCATACCAGGCATGGGCGTATTTCAGGTATTGTTGCCGTGTGGTTTTACGCATGTCGGGATCTTGTATGGATTGGAGCCCCGATACCGCCTGTTGGGCGTATTCACGGAATTCATCCTGTTTCTCGATGCGCAGGTAACCGATATCATTGTGAGGACCGATCCAGTCAAAAGCAAAGTCGCACTTTCGGGTGCCGGGCAATTGATCAGCCGAATTTTCAATCCCTCGTGTTTTATATACAGCCGTGCCGTCAGTGGAAAGGGTGATGACGTGAGTCCGGTCTTTATTGTCCGCAAGCTCAAGTGAAACCGGTTCACCCGGTGTCCATTCCGGTATCAGGCGTTTCAGATAATCTGCATACCACAAATATACCCTCAAGTTGCGGAAGCGATCAAAACCGTTTTCCACGGGATACAATGCCCCCACCCGATCCAGAAGCGCCTCTATTGAAATATCCTTTATCTTCAATACCCTGCATCCAATGTATTTTTCATGTTCAGGCTTGGAGACTTTTTTAATCACAACGACCGAATCAGCCAATATGCTGAAATGCATGGGGATGCCTCCGGGGAACCGGGTGTCCGGGTAGTTGAGGGGGCGGACAAAGGTATGGCCGTCCTTGATCTGCGCCGTAAATCCGGACAACAGCCACCAGAAATCATCCACTTCCATGCCGGCATCCGGTATGTTCCGGAGCATCTTCTGGAAAGCAAAGTGGAATTGAATCTTGCCGCCTATGGCCATGTAGGGATCCGGATGGCACGCTTCGATGACCTGAACCATCTGTCGGGCATCCTCTATGGCCTGGTCCCGGGATACCCGCTGCGCCTTCAGGGAGGAGCAGAACAGCATGCAAGCCACAAGAATGTATCCAGTGAGATTATGATTTTTATGCATGGTTCACCTCACTATCTATTCGATTCAAAAAGGCAATGTGTTTTTACACACACTTCTTTCGTTTCATCACGCGGGAACCGGGCGGTTGATGAATTTTGATAGATAAAGGCGCTTATGAAAACAGGAAAAGCATGCGTGGTTCTCTTTCAATAATAATGAGCCTGTCAGGGGAATGCCGACATCGTTGCGGC
>CAZRCS010000227.1:0-2986 GCA_964598645.1 uncultured bacterium
GCAGGAGTGGAGCAGCCTGTGAACTGGACCTCCACGGTGGAGGATATTGAAACGGACATAACCCTTCCCATGAAAGCAAGGTCCGGGTTCGTCTATCGACCGGGAAACAGGCTGATGAGCAAGTTCACCGCCGATTTCTGGTGGGCGGCCACTTCCGGTGTGGAAATAGACGGCGAAGATGCCGCACTTAGGAACTCCTGGGGATTCGGCGCAGGTGTTGAAAACACCCTTCCCGGGAACACAATCGTCAGGGCCGGGTTTGAATATGATAGTTCACCTATTGCCTCGGCTCTGGACAGAATGGGTTTCACCGCAGGCGTGGGCTTTTTGCTTGGAGATATGTCAGTGGACGCATCCCTGGGGTTCTCTCCTGTGAGATGGGACCAGTACCAGGCAGACGGACTGCCTTCTTTCTTACCGGGCGATTCCCTTGTCGTCGAGTCGAGCAGAACGGCCTTTTCACTTGGCGTGACAAAGACATTCTAGGAAGGACCTGATCATGCTGAGAATACTTGCTGCTTTGCTCCTGATCACAGCCGGCTTTGCCGGCGGAGAGACCATATATCTCAACATTCTTCATACCAACGATATCCATGGAGGGATCGCCTCTCAGAACGCTTCTTTCATGAATCCCGATTTTCCTCCCGGAATAGGTGGGGGGGCCTGGATAGCCTCGTATGTGGATATGGTAAGGGAAGAGTGCGAGGCAGCCGGAGAGTACTGTTTGCTCATCGACTGCGGGGATATCTGGCAGGGGACTCCTGTGGGGAACTGGAACTCCGGTGATTTCATGATGGAGTGGATGAACTCCATGGGTTACGACATGATGACACTTGGAAACCACGACTTCGACCATGGGGCGCAGGTTGCCATAAAGAATTCCGAACTGGCTGATTTCCCTGTCATCTGCACCAACTTCCTTACCGATGAAGGCGAGATACCACCTCCCATACAGCCCTGGATCTTCAGGGAAATCGGGGGTCTGAAAGTTGCTTTCATCGGAGTCAATACATCGGACACCTATGGTCTTGTGGATCCGGAGCTTCTTGCGGGTTATGTGATAGCCCCTGAACTGCCTGCTGTGGAGAACGCAATAGCAGAGGTGAATGAGCAGGGAGCCGATCTGGTGATACTCGTTTCCCACCTGGGTCAGCCCCCTGACCCCGAAAGATATACCGAAAGGGTTTATCAGGCCTGGGATAACGGAGAGGAGTACACCAAGGATTTCGCCTACAACTCCGCGGAACTCACCTGTATGGTGGAGGGCATAGACCTGATCGTAAGCGGTCATACCCATGTTGCCCTGAGAGAACCCTGGGTTAACCCTCTTACCCATACCATAGTCGTTCAGGGATACGCAAACGGAACCGGTATCGGCCATCTCAGAGTGGCCATCGATACAGAAACCGCCTCGATCATCAGCTATGACTGCCCTGATGGAGAGGAGTACGTAAGCCTTCTTCACGACAGATTCTGGCCTGACACGGAGCAGGCTGAAATGATCATCGGATTCCGGGATATCGCTGAGGCAGGAATGGACAGCGTGATAGGTGAAGCAGTCTCCGAGATCCCCAGAGGTGGTGCAGAGCATCCCCTGGGAAGACTGATGAGCGATGCCATAAGAACTGCCACTGGAGCCGATGTGGGCCTTCTTAACAGAGGCGGTATAAGAGCTGCCATACCAAGGGGTCCGATCACCCCCCGGATAGTCTATACGGCGATTCCCTTCGAGGAGGATCTCTATACTATCCGGGTAACAGGAGAAGAGCTCCTGGCCATTCTGGAGACAGGTATGCAGGGAAGAAGAAGGGATATGGAGATATCCGGATTCACCTGCAGAAGGAATCAGCTGAAGCCTGATGGAGAAAAAATAGAGGATCCAATGATAAATGGTGAACCTCTTGATCCCGGCAAGACCTATACAATTGCAACCACGGGCTATCTTGCCCAGGGAAACGTAGGGTACGGTATAATGCTTGAGCATGAAGCAACCTATACAGGGGTTACACTTCTTGAAGCCGTTACGGATCACATCACGGCGGTTTCTCCCATTTCTCCGGATAACAGAATGAGGATCGTCTGGATAGATGAGTGAGCAGTAGAGGATTGAAGACCGTTGTTTTAGGCGCCGGGCTGGCCGGTCTCAGTGCAGCCTGCGAGCTTGCCCGGCGTGGTATTGAAGTAACTGTTGTGGAGAAGTGCGCTGAACCTGGAGGTCTTGCGGCTACCGTACACAGGAAGGGTTTCGTTTACGATCTGGGACCGCACAGGTTTCACACGAAGAACCAGGACATACTGAAATTCGTGAAGGAACTGCCGGGGATTCAACTGGTTGAACTGCAGCGGGTAAGCAGAATCAGGCTTCTTGATCGATATTTCGACTATCCCCTTGCTCTGGGAGACGTGCTTTCGAAGATGCCTCTCCACAGGGGAGCAGGAATGCTTCTCAGTTTCTTTGGAGAGAAGATCCGCGGCATGTTTTCCCAAAGGGATCAGGAAACCTTCGAAGGCTGGGTTTTGAGCAGGTTCGGCAGAGGGCTCTATGAGCTATACCTGGCTCCCTACAATAGAAAACTGTGGGGTATCGAGCCCCGGGAACTCTCTGCAGACTGGGCAAGCCAGCGGATAACCGTTCCAAGTCTTGCAGGTCTTGTAAAGGAGACCATTGTTCCCTCGAAGGAAACCGTTAGAAGCCTGGTGAGCACTTTTCACTATCCTGTGGGCGGCATCGGGGAGATATCCCTGGCTCTTTCACGGGAGATCGAAAAAGCAGGGGGGAAAATACTCTTCAACAGAGAACCACTTGAAATCAGAAGAAATGACGATGAGTGGGAGATCGCTCTCGAAGACGGCTCTCTCAGATGCAAAAGACTTGTGAACACAATACCCCTGGGCAGGTACACCGAGCTTCTTGGAGACCTGCTCCCCGAGGCTGTGCACAGGGCTGCCGCTTCTCTCCGGTTCAGGGCTCTGGTCTTCCTGGCGG
>CAZRCS010000228.1:0-2982 GCA_964598645.1 uncultured bacterium
AAGATGTCGGCAGGGGGCAGCTATGCCTCCAGCGCCAGAACCTCCGCCTACTTCATGAAGTGCGCTGAACTTGCGAAAAGCCCTGTTCAGAAATTCGTTTCAAGGGCCGACGGAAGAAGCGGGGGGACACTTGGACCAATTGCTGCAACGGGTACCGGTATACCCACCGTGGATGTGGGAAACCCCATGCTTTCAATGCACTCTGCACGTGAAATGGCCGGAACGGCAGATCACGAGAACATGATCAACTGCATGAAAGTACACCTTGAAGGCCTGGTACCTTTGGCTTAAATAAAATACAATAGAACAATAAAGGGCTGCAATCGCAGCCCTTTTCTTTTTATTCAAGTGTGTATATTATTCTACACCCGCGTTTCATGAACCCAAGCAAGGAGAGTGTATGAAGCTCATTTTCTTCCTCTTAGCGTTGTTTACCGTCTCAGCTTTTTCCCAGGTGCCCACTTATGAAAACTACTGGTACGTGTATGCCGACGGCGCAAGGATAGATTTGCCCATAGGTCACGCTGCACCTTTGGTCACTGATTGGGACCTGGATGGAGACAAAGACCTTTTCATAGGCCGTTTTCAGAGCGGCAACATCATGGTGTACAACAATGAAGGTACCAATGATTCTCCTATTCTGGCTTACACAGGCCTCCTTCAGGCAGGGGGAGTAAACCTCACTCTGCCCAGCGGTTGATGCACCGGCGCAACGAATCCACAGGCTGTGGATTGGGACAATGACGGTGATGCAGACCTTATCGTGGGAGACAGAAACGGATATCTGAACTTTTTCGAAAGGAATTCCGACGGTACCCTTGCAGCCGGAGTGAAGCTTTTGAGCGGAGGAACGATAATCGACGTCGGCGGTAACTCGGCGCCTGACTTTGCCGACTGGGACAATGACGGTGATCTGGACATGATAGTGGGAAGCGACATGACCACACCTGTAAGGGTGTACGAGAATACGGGAACCGCTTCCTCATACGCATTCGACGGGTATGAAGAATTCACCGCGGGGGGTTCTGTGGTGAACTGGTACCGCTCCACACCAAGTATTTACGACATGAACGGTGATGGCCTTTTCGATGTGGTAATGGGGGCTACCGACAAGAAGTTCCATTACTACGAGAATACAGGCACCCCGGGAAGCCCTTCATTTGCCGCTGATTCCCCGCTTCAGTACCAGAGCGGAGGAAACGTACTCACGGATCATTCCGACAGCAGACTGGATATATGCGACTGGAATGAAGACGGTCACATCGACCTGGTAACTGGAGACTATGATGACTACGTGTACCTTTTCTTTTCGTATGACGGAGTTTCAGTTGAGGAGAGCTCCTCGGGGCTGACTGCTCCTTCAGCACTTAGCCTGAATGAGAACCCGGTACGTGGAGCCCTTTCAGTGCATATTAATCTCGGTGAATCATCAAACCCCCGGTTTACTGTCTATACAATGGACGGCAGGGTTGCCATGACCTATGAGGCAGGGCAGATCAATCCGGGTCATAACACAGTGATGATTCCCAACTCACTTCCCAATGGCACCTACTTGCTCCACTTAACAGCGGGAAACAGAACCCTGACAGAACGATTCGCAGTAGTGCGATAGATCCGCCGCAGAAGGGGAGGGCCGCGGCCCTCCCCTTTTCAGTTCTACCTCACCAGAACCACTTTTCCGGTATATATGTCTTCACCTGCAGAGACCCTCAGCATATAACAGCCTGACGGAAGCGTTCCAGTATCCATAAAAACGGATCCAGCCCCCGAACCTGTCTGGACGATTCTTCCTGAATTGTCATACAATCTTGCAGAAAGCAGGCGTTCACCGGGGATTCTAACGGTCAGTGCCGAGGAGAAAGGATTGGGATACACCTCTACCTGAAGAGGATCAACCGGTACGCTGGTTTCCGTGATCTGCGTTACATTTTCTCTGGCAACGAAGAAGACTTCTGCGTCGAATCCAACGGCATAGGCAACCCAGTAGCCGTCTTCAACACTGCAAACAGCAAGTTTACCAGGAGGGAATGCAGGAACGTCTTCCGCGATCAGATATGCGTAATCGTTCCAGCCGTTCTGGTAGTGCCTGCAGAAAATATTGCCACCGTTTCGCCATACCAGAAGCATTCCCGGGTCTTCAGGGTTTGCGGAAATGGCTGCGGGATTTAAACTGGAAGGCCCCTGTCCCGGAAAGGGAGCGGTGAAGGAGAAGCCTTCAGAGCAGTCGTGCAGGGAATAGTAAACTGTCGAAGTGGAGTCACTCCACAGAAAAAGCGCTTCGGTTTCATTGGATCCCGAGGCAAGCATCTGGGGTTCCGTGGATTCCGCTGTAGACCAGGTAAGTGTGTCTGCCGTGAGATACACCGATGAAGCCGTGGTGTTGTGGCACTGGCTTGCGATGTAGAAAGAACCGGGTGTGGGGGGCATGGGTCCTCCTGGAACAGCCTGCCTTTCGGCCATCACCGGACAGCCTGAGGCGTTCATCACCGGGAAAACCGGGTTGTGAACCAGATCCTCAGGATAGTTGGAGCCGGTGGCAGGATAGGGGTCTTCCAGCATCAGCGAATCACCCATGGTGATATCCCCCGATTCTGAAACGGTGTACTCTCTTGTTATCCAGAAAAACTCGGCACCGCTGCTCGTATAGCCAGCCATGTACCTGCCCAGAAGTCCCCATTCGGGAACTGCGCTTCTGCGGAGCAGACCGGGCACGCACCATTCGCTCATATCAGGTAAATTAATGGAATCAGCTGTAGCCATGTCTCCCAAGGGGTCCACAGAAAGCAGAACGTTTCTATAGGCTACTATCAGGTGCATTCCCCCGGAGGGGTCAAGTGTAATGGTGGAGGAAATTCCGTCTGGTATGTATCCGAAACCCCGCCAGCTTTCCATCTGGGTACCGTCGTATCTCATAAGGAAACCTGTATCGGATTCGTCCATCCATGAGAGCCAGAGGTAATCGGTTCCGTCATCAGCCGGTGT
>CAZRCS010000229.1:0-2971 GCA_964598645.1 uncultured bacterium
CCACATCCACCGCAAGGCTCGATGTGACAAGCCAGGTCAACCAGCAGCATCAGCTTAAGTTCGGTATCGAAGGCAAGTACTACGATGTATACGAATACAGCGTGGATACTGCTTCCGGCGGTAACATCTACCTCAGCGACTGGCATGTGTTCCCCCACGCCGCTGCAGCCTATATGCAGGACAAGATGGAATACAGGGGAATGATCGTTAACGCAGGTCTCCGCTTCGACTACTTCGATGCCAACTTCGATCAGTATCCCGCTGACCTTACCGACCCCATCAATCCGGGAACATCCTCGGAAGACCCGGACCACATCAACAACCCGGTGAGTGTAAGTGCCAAGTATCACCTCAGCCCCAGGGTTGGCTTCAGCCACCCCATCACCGAGCGTGACGTGCTTCACTTCACATACGGTCACTACTTCCAGGTTCCCGACTTCGTAAACATGTTCGACGGAGCCAACTTCGATCTTTCAGGCGCTTTCCCCATTGTGGGCAACCCCGACCTTGAGCCTGAAGAGACCATCGCCTACGAGGTAGGTGTAAAGCACCAGTTCGACGACATAACTCTTCTCGATGTAACCGGTTACTACAAGGACATCACCGGTCTCGTTGACATGCAGAACACCAACTTCACCGCAGTTGACGCCTATGACCTCTACATCAACGGTGACTACGGTAACGTACGCGGTGCCGAATTCAACCTTATGAGGCGTCCTTCCAACTTCATCAGTTTCAATGCCAACTACACTTACTCCATAGCCAAGGGCAAGAGCTCAAGTGCAAGGCAGAACTACGACTACGTATGGGCCGGATGGGTTCTTCCCAAGCGTGAGAGCTATCTCGACTGGGATCAGACCCATATGGTCAATGCCAACTTCGACTTCCGCATTCCCAGGGGCGAAGGACCTGCATGGGGTGGAACCCGTTACCTTCAGGGTCTCGGACTTTCACTTCAGTGGAGCTACGGAAGCGGTCTTCCATACACCACAAGTGCTCAGGGTACAGCAGATCCTCAGATCAACAGCGGCCGTATGCCTTTCACCACGAATACCAACGCTAAACTCAACAAGATGTGGTGGATCGGCGATACCTCTCTGAATGTCTATGTCTGGGTTTTGAACCTCTTCAATCGTGCTAACGTGGACAACATCAATTCCGATGATACCGGTTGGTACGATGCAGATCAGGATGGCAATGGTACACCGGACCACGACCCCAGGGGTCCCTCCGGCAGACCTGACGCCTATGGAAACAGACGTGCCATTCGTTTCGGTATAGACTTCGAGTGGTAGAAACTGAATTGGCTGCATAGCCGTAGAATAAACGAGGAGAGTTACCAATATGCATAGATTACTGCTGGTGCTTCTGCTGATCATGGCTCCTCTTGCCATGGCTCAGGGAGAAGAGCCGGAAGCAACAGAGACCACCGGTGAGGTGACAGACGCTACTTCGGAAGAGGTTGCTCCAGTCGAGGAACCTGTTTCCGAACCGGAAGCCGCAGGGGACACTGAAACCCCTGAGGCCGAGGAAGTAGAGCGAGCACAGAGTGCAAGCATGGACCTCAAAGACCTGTTCATAGCAGGTGGAAGTTTCATGTGGCCTCTGCTTCTTTCACTTCTTATCGGTATCGCCGTAGCCGTCGAAAGGCTCATTGTTTTCAGCAAGGCAAAGCTTGATGTGAACAAGTTCCTGGAACAGCTGGGCGGATACATACGCAAGGGTGATCTCAGCGGTGCTGAGAGCCTCTGCGACAGAACCAAGGGTCCCGTGTCAGCAATTCTCAGAGCAGGTCTTCTGAGAAGGGACAAGGGCCTTACCGACGTTGAAAAAGCAATCGAGAGCGCTGGTTCCATCGAGATGGCACATCTTGAGAAGGGGCTCGTTGTTCTTGCCTCGGTTTCAAGTATTGCACCCATGCTCGGTTTCCTGGGAACCGTCTCAGGTATGATCCGCGCGTTCGGTGAGATAGCGGCTGCAAAGAATGTCGACGCCAGCCTTGTGGCCGGAGGTATTCAGGAGGCCCTTATCACCACCGCAACAGGCCTTGTGATAGCTATTCCCATACAGATGGCGAATAACTACTACATTGCCAAGATCGGTCGCTTCGTTACAGACATGGAAGAGGCAAGCATGTTCCTCGTTGACCAGCTGGCCGACATGGAACATCTGAAGCAGTTGTGATAAGGAGCAAGAATGCGCAAGGATAAACCACGGGCATCGGGAGCTATTCCAGACGCTTCAATGTCCGATATTGCATTCCTGCTGCTGATCTTCTTCCTGGTGACTACCACCTTCGAAGTTCAGAGGGGCATCAGCTATCAGCTGCCCAAGAAGCCCGATGAACAGACCGAAGAGGTGGTGATCGATGAAACCAACAGGCTGGTCATGACCATTAAGCAGTGGGGTCTGGGGAGCTATGTGGCTCTCATAGATCAGGCTCCCCCCGGGGGACCGCTGCAGAGGGCCAGAGCCGGTGAAGATGTAAGCCTTGAAGACCCGACCCTTCAGCAGGGAATAATGACCCTTGCCGCCGACAGGACTGAGACGATGGAAGCAACTGGCAGCCGTCTTCTTTCAAACCTCGAAGTGGCAAAGGGAGTGCCGTCAGGCACCTATTCTTCGCTGAGCTCAGCGGTCCAGGCCGAGAATCTTACAGCCGTCGTTCGTACGGGTCTTATCCGGGAAACGATGGGATCAGCCGTTCCGGTTATCATGGATCCGATCTTTGGAGAAGTGGCCTTCGGCGATACTCTCGTGCTTGCAGATGCAAGGCAGGGCGATATCGCTTCGGCCGTAAGAGAGAGCGAGCTTGTGGTTATCCTCAAGTTCTTCCCCGATTGTGATTATGACGGCATGATAGCCGCGCTTGATGTTATCAGGCGCAATGGTGTCAGCCGAACAGGTATCACAATTCAGGAAAGACTGGGAGGTGGTGTATAATGAAGTTCAAAAGAAGAATGACTGTTTC
>CAZRCS010000230.1:0-2957 GCA_964598645.1 uncultured bacterium
AAATAATCAGTGTATATTATAAATAAAGCGAAAAGTTGGAAAGTACAGTAGGTGAGCGCAATAAAATAAAAGTTTCCGGATAGGAGCGTTACTATATCTTCAGGCACAATAAAATTGCAGAATCCCGGTGCATTCAGAAATATCTGACCATTGTCAACTCCAAGTTCAAATTTTCCCTGCTGTCCATATAGGATTGACCTAGGCTCTTTGCTTTTAAGATAGAAGAATACCTCAACTGAAAAATTATTTTCTCCATTGAAGAACAGGCTCGGAATCGCGTTATGCTGCATATAACTACTGCTCGTGGTCTTTAAAGCATTCATGGAATTACGGTTTACATTATAGTCCGGCATTGTGGTTTCCTCCCTGTTCATTTTATCCTGCTGTATATCGATTTCAGTTTTTCAGCTTCAATCAAGATAGCTGGATCCGTTTCGGCCTCATTCGCCGGAATCTGACATGAATTCTGGATCGTGTTGTCGCCTACAACAAAGCCATTACAGATGAATGGACCGCCGCCTTCAACATCCAGATTGTAGACAGTGCGCCCGTATGGCTCCGGATAACATTGATCTATGGCGGAGTAATTGCCATCTTCCATAAGCAGCTCATCGCCGATACTCAGGCTAATAATAGGTTTCATTCCCTCCCTTGTCATAAAGGGATGCTTTTCGGTAGCACTTATTTCATTCCCTTTTTCCATTATAATTCGCAGGATCTCTTTTTCCATACCGGTCCAGACATTTGTCACGCTCAGTGACTTGCCCCCCAAACCCATAACCCTGTCTCCAATGGCAATAGCTCGAATTGTTTTCGTGCTGCCATCAACCATCCTAACAAGGCTGTCTTCAGCCAAACATCCCCACTGAAGTTTTATGCATGATATATGCTTGTAATGGGGATTCGGGGGCTTCTCAAGGCTGGATACAAGAATCTGAAACAGTTTTGGGATATCATCGCCCGGTCCTAGCGCGTAAAAAAATAAATGTAATCCATATTTGTAACTCCTGGTGCCAGCAATGACGCTTTCTGGAATTTGATTATCCCAGTCTTCATCGATATTCCATTCGAAATGTGTATCGTCTATCCTGCTTATTGCATTCTCCGGGATAGGCGGCGAATACAAGATAGAGCCTTTATCAGTATGATTCAGCACAACAAGCGTCTTCTTCATTTCGCCTCCCATGAATTTAACGCCATCATTTAGTGTCACTTTTCCGCGATTCTCAAGATAGACACTCTGATTTTGCTCTATACGGTGCTCGGGATAGCTATAATCAAGATTTGGTGCACTCCGGCCATAGGCCACTAGAATGTCTTCATCTGGAATTGATGCCTTATGTCTCGGGTCTACGACCTCAATATCCTTGACTACCTCGTCCAGCGTTGATTTGAGTGAATCTCTGGTATCATAGCTGATGGCTGAAAAGAGAACATCTTTTCTTTCTGGTATCCATGTAGTATTGATTATAATCGTTAGCTCATCCTTCTGGCCGCCTAGAGGGTCGATGTCAATTGTAGTCTTATCTATGAAGTTATAATTGCTTTCAAAGCTGAAAGACTCATTATTGTCAATGAGCTCATCATTTCTAAAGACATAAAGGATTTGATATATCTTATCTGCCTTTCCAACCAGGTTCGCGTAGCCACAGGAATAAAGCTGCCTATCGGTTTTTTTGTAAGAAACATCAAGCACTTCTGTATAGTCTCTAAATCCCTGCTGGTCGGATTCGGCTGTTACCGCCTTGTTTGCTGCATGATCCTGCCTGGTCTTCTGCGCAAGCAAATAATGACGGGGAAATTCCTTCTTAAAGTAGTCTTCGCCACCGAACATCTCGCTAATGCAACGGTAGTGATCTTCGTTTGCGAAATTCAGGAAAACTGTTCCTCGTCGTTCTGAACGGTCGGAGACTATTCTGTTAATAGCTCTTGAATGACTTTTAATATCATATGCCATATAATATCTCTCTCATCTGATATCCTCTAATCCATTTTTGCTGTTGTCACTGATTCTTTGGATCCCTCATGCCCAGAGACAAGAGCCACTCACTGATAACCTCGATCTGCTCGATGTGACGAAGAGCGATGAGATCACTATGCTTCGATGAAACCGACTTCAGCAATGCATTGTGTGTCTATCTCGTGTCAATGACTTAGATCAAATTTAAACTTAGAGATCTTCTGACATCTAGCCTTATCCTCTGGGCAGGGAGTGTTTGACTCACTGCAGCGATACAAAAATAAAGGCCTAGATAGGGCCTATGCAAGCGTTTTCATTTGCAGGGCTACTCAATCCCTCCATCCAGCATCAAAGATTTTTTACAACCGTCATTGTTTATCACTTCATAATATATAAAACTTTTTGCAAGTGTTTAACTTCTGTAGAGTCCCGAAATTATTTTGCTTGCCATTCAAGCCTGGACGGCTGGTTCAGGATATAAGGCAGTGTACCGAATCTTCTGCAAATTGGCTGGCTCTGATATACCTCAAGTCAATTCGCATCCATGGTCCTCGGCTGCTTTGGCTACTTCCTGCTTAAGCCACTCTCCGAACTCTCCTCGCGCTTTGCGATAATGCCTTGGAGGCAGGAAAGGAGTTGCACTCTCCTCACGAGTACGCCTCCAGCGTTCTCTGCTCTCCGGCCATCCTCGCCTCTGCCTTCCCCCGGCCCTTTGCCCCAGCTGGCCTTGAGCGGGAAGAGTATTTAAGCCGGCAAGCTAAATAGATCCATGGGCAAATTATGAGCACATCCAAGACCATCGAATGCATCTATGAACGTGGCGTCCTAAAGCCGCTCCACGAGGTAGATTTTAAGGAGGGAGAGAGGCTGAAGCTCACGATAAAGAGATTCAATATCTCCGATTTTCTCGGGGCATTTGGCGAAGGTTCTGTAGAAGAGTTTGAAGAGTTTGAAGAAGAGGCCCAGATGTGATCTTTCTAGATACAAATGTGCTATA
>CAZRCS010000231.1:0-2954 GCA_964598645.1 uncultured bacterium
TCATCACAGGAAGGGCCGGTGCCCCTATGGTGTTCAGCTGCTGAACACCGGGCATGGTAACGGCTGTATAGCCTCCCATGTCGCTTAGCTGAACGTCGGTTGTGATCGGAACATTCACAGTGAATTCGCCGGCAAGTGAAACTGACAGCAAAAGCACTGCCAGTATAGCAGTGATCTTCATACTTCCTCCAGGTTAAAGGGAAAACACTTTCATTTCGTATATATATACAATATGTGCTTTGAAAGGAAGTGCGAAATGTTTAGTCTATGGAGAGAAACTCCAGGAGTCCGGCGGAGGCTTCAAGCACTGCATTTGAGTCCATGGACGCGGCGTTGTAAACCCATACGGGGTCTGTGATCCCCCGCTGGAAGAGCTGAAGGCCCTCGCCGTCTCCTGTTATGAACAGATCACAGTTCATAAAGGAGAATCCTGTGGCGGCTGCTTCAGCTGAACTCATGCTGCCAAGTGCAACCGGGGTTCCCTGAATGGTGTAGTCTCTCTGATCCCCTGGAGCAAGCAGGGCCGTTAAGTACTTTGCAAGATCTCTCCCTGAATCGGTCTGGAAAACAGCCACTGCAAGTACGGGGATGTTTTCTACGGCTGAATCGTCGTTCAGCTGATTCCAGTCTACTCCTGTTTCTTCTATTACTGCTGAGGAATCAGTAATTCCTGCCAGGGCATCCTGGGAGTCTATGGCGTTGTCAGAGAGTATGTCTCCCACTAGAAGGGCTGCAAAACCAGCTACCACAGTAATCATGAGAATTTCCGCGAGATGGCTTTCACTTTCATCCGAGCTGGTTCCACCGCCTTCTCCCAGGGGAGAGGCCACGGCGGTTCCAAGAATGAATACTGCTGCAATAAGAACCGCCATGGCGTTTTTCATGTTTTTATTCCTCTTCCTTCTTCTGATACTCTTCCATGACCTTCTGCTGAACTTCCCTTGGAGCTGCCTCATAGTGGGAGAAAACCTGGGTGAAGCTTCCCCTTGCCTGGGTGAGAGATCTGAGAGAACTGGTGTACTGGTAGAGTTCAGCCTCTGGAACGGCGGCTTTTATAACCTGGAATCCGCCCTGGGCTTCCATGCCCTGTATCTTGCCTCGTCTTGTGTTCACGTCTCCCATCACGTCACCCATGAATTCGTCGGGGACAGTTATCTCAAGGGACATGATGGGTTCAAGCAGAACGGGCCCTGCCTGCATCATCAAATCCTGGAAGCACTTGCTTGCGGCAAGCTTGAAGGCCATATCAGAGGAGTCCACAGAGTGGGAAGAGCCGTCTGTGACGACTGCTTTCACGTCGATTACCTCGCTGCCGGAGATTGGACCCTCCTGCATTGCCTCGACCACTCCCTTTTCAACTGCGGGTATGTATTTGGTGGGAACGTTTCCTCCGGATACCTCGCTGGCGAAGACAAAGCCCTCGCCCCTGGGCATGGGTTCTACTCTCATGAGCACGTGGCCGTACTGGCCCCTGCCGCCGGACTGCTTCTTGTGTTTGTAGGCACCGGCTGCTGTTTTGGTGATGGTTTCCTGATAGGCTATTCTCGGCTTGAAAAGTTCTGTTTCAACACCGTTCATGTCCTTCAGTCTGGTGAGCATGGTCTGGAGGTGAAGTTCACCCATTCCGCTGACGGTCGTCTGTCCGATGCTGGCTTCATTCCTTGTGATGAAGGTGGGGTCCATGGCGCCAAGTTTGTGGAGGCCGACACCCATCTTGTCTTCATCACCGCGCTTTTTCGGGTTGATTGCCGCACGATACACGGGGTTTGGGAACTTGATGGGGGTAAGGGTGACCTGTGAACCCTTATCGCAGAGAACGTCATTGGTAATAGTTCCCTTGAGTTTGGCAACGGCCATGATGTCTCCGGTGATCATCTTTTCCGCGTCGGTTCTGATAGAACCGCTCATGTAGTAGTAGTTGCCGAGTCGTTCGGACTGATTCCTGGATGTGTTTATCACTTCGTGGGAACCGGCGATCTCTCCCCTTATCACCTTTATATAGACCATGTCACCAACGTGTTTGTCCAGCTTGGTGCTGAATGCTCTGGCAACAAAACCGCCTTTGGGGTCATGGGAAACTTCCTCTTCATCAGTAGTAAGGGCAGGAGGAGCATCAAGCGGTGAAGGCGCGTATTCCACTATCGAATCAAGGACGAATTTCTGCCCGACAGGAGGGATGGAAGCTCCGCTGAAGAGCGGAAAAAGGCCCCTGTTTTTAACCGCAAGCTTTATACCCTTCGAGAGTTCTTCATTGGTGAGGGTTTCGTTCGCAAAAAAGCTCTCCATGAGCTCTTCGCTTGCCTCGGCTGCTTCCTCGACCAGCTGCATCCTGTAGTCTTCGCAGAGATCCTTTGCTGAATCAGGAAGTGGTATTTCTTTTCCAGAGGGATCAACTGCTTTTCCGGTTATAGCATTTGCGATGCAGACGAATTTGTCTCCGCTCATTACCGGGAAGGTAATGGGAACCACGTGCTTGTTGAACATCTCACGGGCTTCCTCGAGGACCCTATCAAAATTAGCATTTTCACGGTCCACCCTGTTAACGAATATGAAAGCCGGGACTTCAGCATCTTCAGTAAATTTCCAGGTTTTGAAGCTGCCTACCTCAACGCCGTCGGTTCCGTCGATGAGAAGAATTCCCAGTTCAGCCGCTGAAATGGCTCCAATCGTCTCGCCGTAGAAGTCGGCAAGTCCCGGAGTGTCGATGATGTTGATCTTGTGACCATTCCAGTCGCAGTTGGCCATGGAGGAACCGAAACTGTGTTTTTTCTCTCGGCTCTCAGAGGTATAGTCGAACACGCTTGTTCCATCATCCACCGCGCCGAGTCTTTCGCAACCCCCACCGGTGAATAACATGGCATCGCAGAAGCTGGTTTTTCCAACAGAACCGTGCCCCATCACGACCACGTTTCTCAATTTGTCTGAAGTGTAGTTTTTCATCTCTGTCTCCGAGT
>CAZRCS010000232.1:0-2951 GCA_964598645.1 uncultured bacterium
CGTTCCAGACCATTTCAGCCACATTGCTTACAGCCCTCTCGAAGGAGGGTGTTGCTGAAGCCGTCACCGCCATTGCCGCCATTAATATCAGAACTTTCATCGCTGCTCCTTTGTTTTGGTGTTACAGCGGTGATACTTCATAGAAGTTGGATATATTCCACCGGAAAATTTATCGGCATTGCCGCTGAGAGGTCTAGTCCTCTCCCTGGGATACCAAGGCATAGAGTTATTGTCAGTTTTCCTTGCAGACTTTGTTACGGCCGGAATTCTTGGCCTTGTAAAGAGCTCTGTCTGCGGCTGTGATAAGCTGGTTCACCGATTTTTTACCCCTTGAGTCGGCAATTCCGAAACTGGCGGTAACACTGAATTCACCCTTTCTGGAGAGAAACTGCTGATTCTGTATCATCTCCCGATATCTTTCAGCTGCATTCGATGCATTCTCCGCGTCTGCGTTTACCATGAGTACGGCGAATTCCTCTCCACCGTACCTGCCTACGATATCAGCTCCTCTCACGGACATTCTGAGAATACCGGCAATACGCTCAAGAACCTCGTCTCCCTTGGGGTGTCCATATGTGTCGTTCACCTTCTTGAAATGATCTATATCAGCCATGATGAATGACAGTATGGTGGAATAACGCCTTGTTCTTTCCCATTCCTGCTCCAGGCGCTCCATCAAAACCCGGCGGTTGTATATCTCTGTGAGAGAGTCTATTTCGCTGTAGACCATTAAAAGATCCTGAAGCCTTTTCGTTCGCAGAGCTGCTCTGACCCTGGCTGGGAGTTCGAATTTATCGAAGGGTTTGGTCACGTAGTCAACTGCCCCGAGATCAAGTCCCTTGACCTTCTCCCTGGGATCGTCAGCTGCTGAAAGGAATATCACAGGAATATTACGCAACCTGGAATCGGACTTAAGTGCCTGGCAGACCTGGAAACCGTTCTTCCCGGGCATCTGTACGTCGAGGAGGATCAGATCGGGATTCTCCACAACTGCTTTTCTCATGCCGTCTTCCCCGTTTTCGGCGGTTACAAGATTATGACCGTCCCGTTTCAGCCACTGTTTGGCAAGGGCAAGAGAAGCGGGATCGTCGTCTATTATCAGTACTTTCATCGATCTCACTAAAGCCTCCGGGGTATGATGAAAAGAATACTTGATAACAGACTGAAGGTCAAACTACCTGCTGAAGGAGGATGCCGTTATAGCAGCACCCAGGGCTCCTGTCATTCTGGGGTCTTCGGGAACGGACACTTCCATTCCCGCTTCAGCGGAAACCGCCCGGGCAACCGCTCTGTTCATGGCAACCCCGCCGGTGAATACAAGTCGGTGTTCTATGCCTCCACGGGCAGCAAGCCCCAGGGTTCGCCTGGCCACTGAATTGAACACACCCCTTAGAATGGTTGGAACAGGAGTACCGCTCTGAACCAGGCCTATGATCTCACTCTCTGCGAAAACTGCACACATCGTACTTATTTCCACGGAGTCGGGATGATCCTTCACAAGGTCGTACATTTCGTTAAGTGGAACCCCCAGGGAAGCACTTGTCATTTCAATGAACTTGCCGGTACCCGCCGCGCACCTGTCATTCATTGAGAAGTCCACCGGTTTCCCCTGACTGTCAAGAGAAATGAGCTTAGAATCCTGACCGCCTATGTCTATCACCGTTCTTGCATCCGGGAAAAGATATGCCACACCGGCAGCATGGCAGAGGATCTCTGACATTGTTCTGTCCGCCCCGGGAAAGTAATTTCTGCCATAGCCCGTTGCAACGGTTTTTTCAATGCTGTTTCTGCTTAACCCGGCGCCGGCAAGAACCCTTTCCAGAAGAGCATCGGCATTTTCCCTGGGTCTGCTTCCCGTATCGGTTGTTCCGGCTTCCACGATCTGAGCCCCGTCGAAAAGAACCACCTCTATACTCCTTGAACCTATATCAACTCCGCAGAACATCACATCATCTCCAGCATGGTTTGAATTCTTATCAAGAGTCTTTCCCTGTCACTCTGGCTGTAGTCGGTTTCAACTTTCAGGTAGGAGAGTCCCAGATTTTCCCGAACATACCCGCCGAAGGAATGGGACTCAACATTGTAGGTATGGCATGCCTGCCAGATCAGGTCGACCACTCCCTGGGCATTGAATTCTCTGGAAAGCTTTTCGATCAGCTCCAGTCTTCCTGTGTTGGGGGTCATGCATGAGCATGGGATCCTGAAGTGTTTCCTTGCGATTGCCTCAAGCGGATCACCGGTTTCCTCAACCGGCAAGAGTGGTTTAAGTCCACTGCATGTTTCCTGGGCGACCACTGCTCCACCGGCTTCCTCGATGAGTTCCACAACTTTCAGGGTGCCTTCGGACATAGGGCAGCCGGATACTATTATCCTTGGTTTTACTGTTTTCTCTGGAGTTCTTTCCTTCGCCATGGAAATGAATTCCCGGAGCATCCTCCGGTGAGATTCGAGGCCGCTAACCCTGTACCTGAGCCGCGCCAGTTCAAGACCGGATACGATGGGGGGGTCACATGCACCGAGGTACATCGCCTGGCGAAGCAGTTCTCTCTCAGCATTCATCTGCTTTATTGCCACTCGCAGCTTTTCGTCGGTGATACAGGTTCCGTAAAATTCCTCGAGGTACTCCCTGAGTTTCTTAACTTCACTTAACCAGTGGAGCCAGGCTTCATTCTCGTCTGCTTTCTGGGTCAGTTCCAGTATGTGCTGCGGTTTCCTGTCTGCTATCAGTTCGTACATCTTCTTCTTGCCGTCGCAGGTGGTTTCAGCTATCACAAGGTCTGCCACTGTGAAGAAAGGGCATCTTCCAGTAAGGATGTATCCGAAACTGGACTTGATCAACGGGCAAAGATTCGAGGGAAGGATTGATTCCGCCGAGGGTATGGTTCTTCCGCTTGAGCCGCAGAGGCAAACGGGAAGGGCTCCCGCTGCCAGTATAAGATCCCTGGGGGTGT
>CAZRCS010000233.1:0-2805 GCA_964598645.1 uncultured bacterium
AGCCATACCAACGATCTTCTGGACAGCACCTTCGACGGCATAGCCATAGTCAAGGCCTACCGGGCGGAAAAACCCCTGGCCGAGAGACTCCACAGACTCCTCAACCAGAGGTTCGACATAGACTACTCACTGGTGAAGCTGGAGATGATCATTCACGGTCTCTACAGCGTAATAGGACAGGTGGGAAAGGTTACCGTGATGCTTGCAGGGGGCCTCATGGTGATAAACGATAAAATCGGAATAGGCGATTTCTATGCGTTCTACGTTTATCTGGACATGCTTCTTGCTCCCATGATGGACATTCCCAACCTCTTCGTAGCCTCAAGGCAGGCCTTCGTGTCCATAGACCGCGAAAGGGAGATCATGGACTTTCCGGAACCTCACATGAGAATCCGGGACTGCTCAGTGGGAAGGGTGAAAACAATCACCGCCAGGAACGCGGGATTCTCATACGGCGGTTCAAGCGGTCTTGCGGATCTGAACCTTTCACTGGAGGCTCCGGAGACAGTTGCCGTCGTGGGCGAGGTGGGTTCCGGGAAAACCACGCTTCTCAAGATGCTTGCCGGTCTTCTTCCACCGGAGAAGGGTACCATCGAGGTGAACGGCACCGATGCAGCCCTGCTGGACATAAGTGAAACCGTTGGCTACGTCCCCCAGGACTCTGTGCTCCTGGGCGAGTCCATCGATGAGAATGTACGCTTCGGAAGGGATTATGTTTCACAGGAAGACATAGACAATGCCCTGGCAGTTGCCGGCATAGGACGAGATGAGCTTGACATGGAGAAGGTCCTTGGTCAGCGGGGCGTGGGTGCTTCAGGAGGACAGAGGCAGCGGATAGCAATTGCCCGGGCAATTGCCGGGAACCCTTCCCTGCTCCTTCTCGACGACTGCACAGCCGCACTGGATGCCGTGAAGGAAGATGCCTTCTGGGAAAACCTGAGATCCGGGGACTCACATCCCCTGACCCTGGTGGTTACACACCGGGAGGCAACTGTAAAACAGAGTAACAGAGTTCTTTTCATACATAAAGGAAAACTGGCAGACACAGGATCCCATGGGGAGCTTCTTGCGCGGAACCCTGACTACGCAAGGGTGATCCGGGGGATGGAATTGGAGGAAACAGATGCTGTATAAGGAAAAACAGATCAGAGACGCACTGGGAAGTATTGCCGGAGGAACCCCCTTCGACAGCCTTCTTCTTGAAACAGGAGAGAGGCTTCTATTCACGCTGGGTATAGCAGAAGAGCTTAAGGGACACCCTGCAGGCGATAGAGTGAGGGAGATCAACGAACTTTGTCAGGCTCCGCTTATTGAAGAAGCCTACGAAAACGGCTTTTCGAATCCCGCTAAGGCGGTTGAGGTATTCGGAGAAGAAACAGGCAGATTCGCTTCGGTGCTTGCATACAGGATATTCACCCTTTTCAGTTCGGCCTTTTGCCTGAACTCTGCCAGGCTGGAAGAGCATGCCGATATCTGGCTTGCCGCGGCGGAAGCCGGCGAAGAAGATTTCTGTGATGCCCTCACTAAAGCCTTCAGGGTGCTTAACCCTGCAGTAATCGAGAAGAACCAGAGAGAAAACTTCGACCCGGATGCCGCTCCCTGGACCCATATCGCCATGTCAGCAGGTCAAGAGGATCTATCCTACCTGTACCGCTATGGTAAGCGGATAACGGATAACGACATAAAGACCGCGGAATTCGTTTTCTCCATGCCCCGGGAAGACCTTGAACTGCTTTCTGATACAATGGTGGAAGCTTTCATAGAAGGTTTCAGGGAAGGCTCGAAGGACCTGGGGAAGAAAAGCACCATCGGAGTGATCATACAGGCCGGGTATGAGAGAATAGTACCCCTGCTGAAAGAAGGCTTCGAAAAGCATGGCCTGAGGCTTTATGTGATGGGTGTCGAAGGGACTAAACTCAACAGACAGGCAAACTACGACCACCGATTCGACTATGCCCTTTATTTCAATCAGGAGAGGGTGGACAAAACCCTCGAAGCCACCGAAAGAGCCTACGAGAAGATCAAGGACCACATGTCTGCCTACGCAGGAATCGCTTTCCTTGAGGTATTCGGGGAAAAACCCTTCAGTCCGGTTCCAAAGCCTGAAGCCTGCAAAGCCGATGATGAGGCTTCCGCCCTTTACAACCAGCTTATGCAGAAGAACATGATCTTAAGGAACAGGTACATGCCAAGGGACGAGGCAAGCTTCGAGATAATAGCCTTCCCCTCCCCTGAGATAGAAGGGGACTTCCAGGAGATCTTCAAGGATACCGTAAGGGTGAACACCCTTTCGAACAAGGTATACAGACCGGTTCAACAGGCGATAATCGATGCCATGGACGGAGCTTCCTGTGCGAAGATCAAGGGCAGCGGAACCAACGAAACCGATCTTGTGGTTTCACTTTGCCCCGTTGAGGACTGCAACACTGAAACAGCCTTCATCAACTGCCTTGCCTCGGTGAACGTTCCCCTCGGGGAGGTGTTCACTTCGCCTAAACTGCAAGGTACCAACGGGCTTCTGCATGTTGAGGAATCATTCCTGAACGGGTTGAAGTACGACAACATCAGGCTGAGTTTCAAAGACGGCTACGTGGATGACTGGTCCTGTGAGAACTTCGATGACCCTCAGAAGGGGAAGGACTACATACACGAGAATCTTATTTTCCCCCACAAGACCCTTCCACTGGGCGAATTCGCTATAGGAACCAACACTCTGGTCTACGAAATGGCACTGAAGCACAACATCATGGGCCTCCTGCCCATTCTCATTCTCGAGAAGATGGGTCCCCACTTCGCCATAGGAGA
>CAZRCS010000234.1:0-2803 GCA_964598645.1 uncultured bacterium
TCTCATGTCGGTTATATTGCCATAAGCTCGCAGCTCGAATGAGTTGCTCACCTATAGGGCTCTGTCTCACCGAGGCCACCAGATGATAGAGGACGGCATAACTCCAAAACAGATATCAAAGAACACCTTCGAGAGTCCATCCTCTAGCGGAACGGCTACCTACACTGTTTCTGGCTACGCCCATAACTGGCGATGCTCCTGCCCTGATCACCAGTACCGCCATGTCGTCTGTTAACATCAACGCAGTAACCCTCTGGCAGAGATTAACCGCGCATTTGCAGGAATATCACGAGGCGAAGATTGTCGCGCAACCAGAACAGATAGCTGTTATCTCAGAGGAACTAACCTGCACGTTCTGCGGGTCGGCTCATATAATCAAGTACGGTAAGGCTAACGAGAAGCAGGTTTGCAAGTGTAAGGATTGTGCGCGAAAGTTTGTACCAAACGTGGGATTTGAGGGTATGTGGTATAACCCAAAGATCATAACTACCACCCTCGATTTGTACTTCAAAGGCATCTCCTTGCGCAAGATCTCAGATCATCTAAAACAATGTCATGAGATTGAGGTTGGGCACGCTTCGGTTTACCGCTGGATCTGCGAGTACACTGAGGTTATGGGAGCATATATCGAAACTCTGGAACCAGAGGTCGGCAAGATCTGGCACGGCGACGAGATGAAGATTAAGGTTAAGGGAGAATGGAAATGGCTCTGGAACATGATGGATAAGAAAACCAGATTCCAACTTGTTAGTATGATTGCGGAAACCCGCGAGCGAGATAACGCCAAGAAGACTTTCCAGCAAGCGAGGAAAGTTACAGATAAGAAACCAGGATTGATAGTTACAGATGGTCTGCCGGGATATAAAGGCGCATTTATCTCAGAGTTCTACGATCATCACCAGACGACCAAACATATTGCAGACGTGGCTTTGCAGAGCGGATTAAACAACTCCATCGAGAGAATGCATGGGACATTCAGAGAGCGAGAAAAGGTTATGCGAGGAATAAAGACGATGGAGACCCCAATATTCCCAGGAAACAAGATCTACTATAACTTCATCCGCCCTCATTCCGCCTTGGGAGGCAAAACGCCTGCGGAAGCTGCGGGAATTGGAGTCGATGGAGAAAATAAATGGATGGGATTGCTGAAGAGGAGCTTGGAGGGCCGCAGTATTAGATGAGAATAATTCAATTCAAAATTTTAAAAATCGTTTTTTATGTTTTACTTTATGGATATATTTGTTCAAAATGAGGATATTAAAAGCTTTAAAACAATCTATGCAGATGTTTTGAATGACTAATTTACGAGAACCTCTCAGTTTATATATGTTTGTGACCTTTATGTTAAGGTATTGCGTGGAGG
The DNA here is from genome assembly GCA_964598645.1 of uncultured bacterium. Lineage (GTDB taxonomy): Bacteria > Fermentibacterota > Fermentibacteria > Fermentibacterales > JCC-6 > Sabulitectum. The sequence continues at coordinate 1,364 of CAZRCS010000234.1, forward strand.
AGATGATCTGTATGGGCTACGAGAAGTTGCTGATTTGGGGAGCCGTTTTTGCTTTAGTAATGGGATTACTGTATTTCGATAACAGCTTATGGCCCATCTTGTTCATCATACCTGTATTGATTATTGCGGTTAGTATTATATATAGTATGGTGGCTACCCACAACTTATATAAAAAGGATCCAAAGGCGAGCCTCTTGGTAGGCAGACTAAATTATGGCATAGATGCCCGAGGGAGACCCACTAAAAAGTATCATCTCAAATAATTAATTTTATATATTTGAGTTTATAGATAGATTTATGTATGTTATGATATTGCTAGGTTACTCCATATGACGTATTGGGGTTGGATTCCTCGGCTGACGCGAGATTTTTATCTAAAAGAAGAAAACGATTTTTGTACATTTCCTATACCATTTGACCAAGCCAATTCAGGTACTCTGAATAATGTGTTACTTGAAATATATTCTGAATTGAACGGAGTCTATTTTGGTTCAGCATTGTTATCCGATTTGTATTTGGAGCGAGTTCTAAACAAGAAACATAAAATCGAATTAGTTCCTCATAAAAATACAGATGGGTTTGATATTGATTTATTGATCAAGAGTCCTATCAATAATACGATCATATTCAAAGGCCACGCGAAGATTCGTTCCAGTGGCACCGTATCGTACGAAATTGAAAACAATAACGGCGGGGATGAATTCGTCTATGCCATGCAAATGCATAAATTAATTCGAGATATCTTCCATAAGCACGTTCATCATTCAACTGATTTATTATTGCCTCCGATTAAAGCACGAGACGAAAATGAGGCAACTCAAAAAATTTTGGATTTATTTTTGTTAAAATTTGTTGAATATAAAGCTATTTCTGCAAAAGCTCGCCCCAAAACCGCAATGGAAGATTTTTATAGAGCGAGAGGTGAAGTTGAATATTCAAAAGTATTCTTAGATCTTAATATAAGAACATTAGATGACAAAAAAATACAATGTTATAAAGATACCCTTCAATCATTATCATCCTCATTCGATATTTTATTAAATCGACTACATAGCAGAATTGAACAATCGAATAATTTTCTAATTTGGAGTTTAACATTATATGTCCTCGGATTCACGATAATAATGTCTAAGGGCAGTGTTATTAGTTGGGTTCCCAGCTTGGCTATGGATATACTTTTCGCTGTTTCACTGTGTATCGGTTTTTATTTTTTATGGAATGCTATAAAGGGATCTATTTGTCCACAAGAAATGTAATTCAAAATAACATCAACAAATTCTTGACTTTTAACCGCCTCCGCCAGTAACACGACTTGGCTAGGTGTGTTAGCGACTGCCACCATAGATGAAACACCTTTTTGGGAACACCCAAAGGTGAGACAGAACCACCTATCGCAATATTCATATAGAAGTTTAAACACCGGATATCACGCTTTGAACT
>CAZRCS010000235.1:0-2801 GCA_964598645.1 uncultured bacterium
TTTTTTGAGATATATTACAATCTTGGAGTATTTAAATATCAGAGGATGGTGACATGAACGCAAAACTAAAAGTAAGCATGATCAGTATATTGTTTCTTTTTCCAGTATTGAGTATTTTTTTAAGCGGTGTCACTAAAGCTGCTCCAAACCCAGAGCAGACTTCCAATGCTAAATTAAGTGAATTACATAGAAATGCGCTTCAGTTAATAAAAGTTTTTCAAAAAAACGAAATGACAAGTAATGTGGCCAATCAAATTGAGAATGAATTGAATAAAATGGAACAAACAAGAATAAAAGCACTACGTATAGCGGAGAGGTTAGAATTTCACCGGATAAACATCCAGAGACTTCAAAATGAACTCTTTATAAAAATAAATAACAGCGACCAGGAAAAAATTCTACGCTTGCAAATATTGATGATGCGTAAGAGTCAGCTCGTGAAGACCTTGTCAATTATCATGGGGGCAATTGAAGATACTCAAAACGAAATTGTTACAAATATGAAATAAAGTTGATCCCTGAAGAATAAGCATGTCGAAAATGGGTTCCCATCATGCAGGTCTCCTCAAACGTGGAGAGAAAATCCGGTTGGGAGGTAGAGAAGTCGAGGCTAGATACCTCTATCTCTTCTTTTACTGCTTCCCTTTTCAACTTCTGGGCGACCAGCCGGTCGCCCCTACTTTTTAACTTTTCAACTCTTCAACTTTCCATGTCACAGACAGGTGTAGCGGCAAGGAAGGCGACGGGAAGTCGCTGAAGGCAAGGTAGGGGCAATTCATGAATTGCCCTTGCTTCCGGCAATCAATCATGGATGGGGGAACCCGCATTTCGGGTAGTGTAAGACAACCTGAAGAACCGTTCCCAAGTTTCAGTATGACCAGCCCTTTTCCGGAATCCATGTTCCGGGGGCTGGTCCTCCCTTTTTCAATAAAAAAACCACCGGCAGGATGAAGGTACGAATCTCACCGACAGCACCTGCCAGGTCGCCCGGATCGTAAGCGGGTTTGACTTTGCGCATAAATGCCCGCCATTGAACCTTTTTTTGCGGGTCCGCATAAAAGGCTTCACTCAACGCCGTTGGAACCTCTACGGGAATGGGCGTTTGGCGACGTTTGAACGTGCTTTCAAGGGCCCCTGCCAGCACTTCACCCTTAAAACGAAACAACCGGGACAGCACGACGATATCGTAAAAATCCTTCATGCGGCTGTTGGCCATACCCAACTGGATCATGGCTTCAAATTTCTCCGCCACCATGGTGGATGGAGCATACCCCTTCAATCTGGGGGCTGGGCCGTCAAGCAGCACCGGGTATTCAATCCCTTCAGGTTCCGGCACGACGCTGTCTCCGAACCCGATATCCACTTGAAGCGGGATCCGGGCCGTATCCAGCATGCCCACCAGCTTGACCCTTACCCCATCATAGAGGTTGGCTTCGCGGATTTCACGCACGTTCACGGAATCCTCCACAAAGAGGACACCGTCATCGTGCGGTAGCGACATTCCACAGAGTTTTCGGAAAAACCGATTGAGTTCCTCCATATCCGGTTCGCCCAAACCGAGCAGGTCCGCATCCCGGGTGACCCGGTGCAGGGTTTTGTGCCATACCAGGAACATACTTGCGCCCTTCAATACAAACCGCCCCTTTTTGTCGGCCAGGGACAAACGATACAACAACCGCTCCATGCCGTAGCGGGTCAGGATCAGGTTGAAATCATCCCCCCTTTTCCGGGCCAGGTTGAGCAGGCGTTGATGTACGGAACGCCCCGGATCTTTTTTCTGAGTCATCGTCAAACCATCGCCTCCAGGTACGGCCGCATTACTTTGTATACAAGCAGCTCCTCCGCCGCTATCCGCAGGTCATCCATTGTGACCCTGCGTGACCGCCACGCCTCCCGCAGTGCTTCAATCGCCACATCCACACCCACTTTATTCCGGTATTTAAAGCAGTCGCATACAGTCCTGGCCACGCTGAATATTTTGACCGAAACTCCCTGAATAATATGTCTCTCCACACCATAGGCATGAAACCGCTCATCCATGACAGTAAGGTTCATAGGCGGGTATTCCATTATGGGCATCCATTTGCCGCGCGGTCTTGCGATCCATACTTCATGGGGCAGTTGGGTTGTGATTTCATGAAAACTAAGAGCCGAAAGCAGGCAGATTACCGCATCAGGGACCCGCTTTGCAACCACAACCAGGTTCTCGTGTTCACTGAGCCGGGCTTCCGGGTGCCTGTAAAGGCCGGGAGCCACCCTTTCCAGCTCGCCGGCCCTGGAAAGGATGGAAAGGATCTGCCGATATGCACCGATCTCTTCCACATCCACGGGACGGACCAGTCCCTGCTTTTTCGCCAGTTCAAGCACTTCTTGTTTCAGGTCCCTTTCCATTATGTTTTCCATTTCTAATACATTTGACCACATTTGTATAGAAAATGGAAATTTTTCAGTTGCGCCCGGGACATGTAGTGTATTTGGCATAATTATTATGCTGATTAAACTACACAGGGCTGGTGAGGACGGCATGATGACCTGAATCAGGATAGGTGAAGCGTAGGGGGAACACCCGTTTCGAGGGGGGATCGTCGCAGCGGCGGGGAAGAAGAGGGGTGGAAAGACCTTACAGACGGTTGACGTAGGGGCGAACCTGCGTGTTCGCCCGGGGACGGGGTATTGTAGGGGCACGGCCCCCTTTCGGGGGTAAACGCGCGGGGCCCCAACGTCATTCGATGCGGGGGTGGCGATCAATCATTGATGAATGAGGGGGAACCCCCATTTCGAACGGGGATCGTCGCGAAATG
>CAZRCS010000236.1:0-2791 GCA_964598645.1 uncultured bacterium
AGTCTCACAATGTAACAGCCACTGGGGAGCTCGGCAGGAACATTCCAGTGAAAAGAGTGGCGGCCTTGATACAAAGTGTCATTGTATACCATGGTAATCAGTCTTCCGCTCAGGTCGAAAACACCTAATGAGATCTCTGAGGACTGATCAAGAGTTATCTCCGCATCAAGTCCAGTATTGAACGGATTCGGTTGCAGGGAAAGAAGGGGATTTTCATTTGGAGCTTCTTCCATGCCCTCTAAAGGGTCCCGGAAAATGCTGATGTCGTAAAGACAGGGTGAGGCGTTAGAGTCAGATGTGCTCAGGATCGCCCTGTACTGTATAAAATTGTCTTCTGGTTCTAAAAGATCTTCCAGTGAGCATGGCTCATAGAGTGTATCGGTCCATAAACCCATAACCGGGAAATTACTGGAGGTTCTCAGCTGAAATCCCAGCGACGTGGAATCCGGCACTGTGGCAGTCCAGCTGATAGAGTCCCAGTTGGCTGGTCCTGCAACCTGAAGAACAGAAGACTGGAGATAACCGTTTTGAGAATAACCACTGATATCTGCCCAGATCAGCTCATCTTCGGTTTTGTTCGAGAAGACAATGTCGGTGTTGTCATCTGAGTTCATGTTCCCTGAGGTGATGAAACCTGATGAGCAGCCGCCAAGAAGAACGTGCTGCTGCCATGCTCCTCCCCCTGCGAGATTCATGAAGTAGTAAATTGTTCCGCTAGTTGCTGTTACCAAGTCTGAGAAGCCATTACCGTTAAGGTCGCAGCCATGGACCAAAGTACCATTTTCAAAATCGTTTTTGATTACATGCTCCTGCCAGTCAGGTGTGATGGTTCCGGGATTCTCGAACCAGCTCACTCCCGGGGTGAAAAAGGTAGTATTGCTCACAGAAAATATGTCAGGATATTCGTCTTCATTAACGAATCCGAAGTGAATGTATGAAGGCGGGTAGAGGTCGACTATTTCTACCTTTTCCCAATTGAGGCCCGTGCTATCAAGGTTTCTATAGCAGTACACGCAAAAAGCAGTACGATATCCGGAGATGATATCTGCGAACCCATCTAAATCAAGATCAATTACCAGCATGTCGCAGTCAACCGCGCTGCTGTTCTGAACAGGGTGCTCCTGCCAGGAAAGCCCGGCTCCATCCAGATTTTCCATCCAGCTGATTCCGCTGTATTGCGTGGCGAATATCACATCAGGATAGTCATCGGCGTTCAGGTCTGCTACTTCAGATGAAACAATATCCATGCTTGAGACAGAAACTATCAGGTTCTCTTCCCATTCCAGACCCGTTCCGTCAGTGTTCTCAAGCCAGATCACATCCCCATCCGACGTGCAGACCACCAGGTCAGGGAAGCCGTCTGTGTTGATGTCAGCTATTTTTATGTCATGAACTTCATAGGTGCCCAGTAGGATGGTAAACTTGATCCAGTTATTGCCTGTTCCATCAACACTCTCATACCAGTTCAGGCATCCTGTTCCTGAACCCACTGCATCCATCAACCCGTCTCCGTTAATGTCTCCAACCTGAACTTCATCAGGGTTGGTGAGTTCCGGATCAATGGAGTTTATCGAGCCAAAAGAAAGAATGAGATGGGATGATGCGGACAGGTTGCCGGAGAAGTGGTAATTGCTTCCCCAAGTATCCACAGGACCGTAAACCCCAGGATTCGACCATGCGGTCTGGGTTTCAGTAATGCCCTGAGCCGGGAGAGCAAATAGAAACAATAAGGCGAATATGGTTGGAAACATAATCAGCCTCCTGAATAACCTGAAGAACACGATGTTATTATGGGGAATCAGCGCTGTATTGTCCATGAGCAACAACTGTCTATGGATCAGAATTTTCGTTATTATTCAGGGGAGGTTACAATGAAACTGTCAATTGCATGTGTAGCCATTCTCCTTTTCACGGCATACGGCGACCAGACCGTATGGAGCTACGATCTTACCACTTTACCAGGCGGCTGGAGCAGCACAGGAGGCTGGGAGTTCGATTCAACCGGAGCTCATGTTGCTCTTGAAGCCATTGGCGGCGACCGCGGCAACCACAGCATATACACTGAAATGCTGTACATCCCCGACGGCACCGATTCTCTCACTCTTTTCGTCCCCCAGTACATTTCAGGGGGAGGGTCGGATGGAGCTGCCAATGCAGTTCTTAAAGTTAACCTGAATGAAGATGAACCTGTTACCCTCTGGAGCCGAATCTGGTACGATACTTATGGATCAGACACAGAGCCTATCGTGGAATCGGTGGATGTTGAACCTGGAGATTCACTTTCATTCTACTTCGGTTGCGATGTGATGGCCTATGGAAGTTTTGGACATGCGGTTCTGTACTGGCAGATGTGTGACCTGGAACTTGTGCTGCATGGTAACATCCAGGAACTCAGTCCGTTAAGCTGGGGTGCCATAAAAGCTCTTTACCAGTGAACCTCCGGACAGAGACTTAACGGAATGCCATCGGGATTCAGGCGGCGGGGATACCGGGGGCCTGAGCCCCCGGCCTTTGTTCAGTTGATAAGCTTGACCGCGGAGCAGGATGACCTGTTCAGAGTGAAGAACACCACCCCAGGGGGTATGCCCTCTGCCCGAACGATCCGAGGGTCCGTTCCCACCAGCCATTCCCCTGCAAGTCTGCCATCTGCTGCGTAACATCTGAGGGTTCCGGATTCACCTGCCTGTATGGTAAAGAATGAACTGAAAGGCGATGTTACACTGAGGCGGGCAGATGTGTTCACCTCTGGCTGAATACCGGTTGTCCAGTTCACAGCGGCAACCGCGTCCAG
>CAZRCS010000237.1:0-2776 GCA_964598645.1 uncultured bacterium
GGTCGTCAAGAAGATCCCCAATGGCGAGAACGGCACTCCCGTTCACGATATCCAGAGACTTCAACCCGCTGGATTCTTCCAGTTTGACATCACCGTTCACAACGTCAACGTAAAGCTCTCCGCTAAAATCCCCGACTTCCACATTGCCGTTAACAAGATCGATATCAGCCGATCCGGAGAGGTCTGCAAGAAATATCTCACCGTTTACGTTATCCAGTTCATATTCAAGTTCCGTTCCTGATGGAGCCAGTATCAGGAAGTCGACTTTGCCGTTGTTGTGGCCGTGCCAGTCATCATCGTAATCAACTGAGAAACTAACCCCGTTATCAGTAGAATATTCAACATCGATGGCATCCATCTCCTCCTGTGTTTCGCAGGTTATAGTGTAGGTAACAACTATTTCAGGAGAATCAGCACTCTCTACACGGATATCACCGTTGATGTTGTCCACATGGACAGGATCTCCCTGTGCGATAACTGCTGTAACCGTTTCCTCCACGCTAATGTCATCCGCATAGGCTGCGAATGCAAAAAGAAATGCGGAGGTGATGACAAATGCGAATCTCATTGAACTCTCCTTTCAAGAGGGGTTTTGCAGTGAGAGTATAAAAAGCTTTGCAATATTGTCAATTCCAGGTTGACATATTGTAACAACTGATTATGATATTTGATTGTACTATTGATCATCCTTTTTCAACAGTCCATGACAGATCTTCAGCAGATCCACTATTTCCAGATGTTGGGGGCAGTGTTCAATGCACTTTCCACAGGCTGTGCATCTGTCTGCTCTGTTCTCTTCGTCGAGAAATGCATAGTGCCCCCTTGCGTTTGGGAGATCATCGTACATTTTTGCGATGTTGTAGTACTCGAAGACGAAGGGAATTGCCACTCCCGAAGGACAGGGCATGCAATACCTGCAGTCCGTACAGCCTATCCCGGCCCTGGCTTCATAGGCGCTTTTCACCTTCCGTATCGTTTCCCGCTCAGAGGAGTCGAGACATCCGGGATAAGTCTCCGAAGCTATTCTGATGTTCTCCTCCACCTGTGCAGAAGAACTCATGCCGCTTAGAACAAGGGAAATCTCCTCCTGGTCCCAGAGCCACCTCAGGCCCCATTCAGCAGGGGTTCTATCCCTATCTTCATTGTGAAAGAGTTTTCCTATCTCAGCGGGTGGTTCCTTTGCCAGCTGCCCTCCCCTCAGGGGTTCCATGGCGATCACAGCGAGACCTCTGTCATGTGCGTATTTAATACCAGCCGTTCCCGCCTCTTTTTCCGCATCCATATAGTTGTGCTGAACCATGGTCATGGTCCAGCTGTCGTAGTCATCGATGATCCTCTTGAACAGAGGGAACCGGTCATGAAACGAAAATCCCAGGTGACCTATAACCCCTTCGGAGATCTTTTTCTCTGCCCAGTCCAGATAGCCCATTGATTTCATCTTGTCCCACCAGTCCCTCTGCAGCGCATGAAGAAGGTAGAAGTCAACATGGTCCACCTGAAGCCTTTCCATCTGGGTATCGAACAGGCGATCCAGATCATCAGGTTTCTCGACCAGCCAGCATGGCATTTTCGTGGCTATGCGAACCTTCTCCCTGTAACCGTCTGCCAGAACCCGCCCCACGAAACCCTCACTGTTGTCCCTATGGTAATTCCAGGCGGTATCAAGGTAATTCACACCACTGTCTATTGCACTACGCACCATTTTTTTGGCATTTTCTTCATCGATTCTGCCATAGTCCTTCTCAAGAACAGGCATCCGCATTATTCCAAAACCCAGGACAGATGCCTCCCAGTCCAGTCTGCCGAATTTTCTGTAACGCAAATCAGTTCTCCTCTTCCTGCAGTATCTTGTCACCAAGCCAGATCATGTTGGCTGCGAGGGCTCCGATTGTTGACATGGCTTCGGCATCGCCTGCTACCTCACCGGGCCGAAGACCGTATCCAACCGTCCAGTAACCGCTTCCTGGAATAATGAACTGATTCAGGTGAAAAAAGTTGTTTATGGCATGGAACGCTTCAACGGATCCCGCGCGGCGCACCGCCACAACCGCCGCACCTATCTTCCTTCTGAACATTCTTCGGTTGACCATTCCCACAAGGCCGGCTCTGTCAATAAGTGCCTTTATCTCGGTTGTTACGTTGCCGAAGTATGTGGGTGAGCCAATCACCACCGCATTGGATTCCATTATTTTCTGTATGACCTCATTGATCACATCATCATCGATGGCGCATTTCCCGTCCTGTCTCTTTCCGCAAAGACCGCAGGCGGCGCAGCCCCTTACGGCAACCCCTCCCAGCTGATACCTCTCCACATCCACCCCGCCATGCTCCAGGTGTTCACGAAGGGCATCCAGCATCATGTCAGTGTTTCCATTCCTGCGGGGACTTCCGTTGATGAGCAGCGCTTTCATCCCATAATCTCCCTAAGTTTCAATTGTTTCCGCCAGTTCTTCAATAAGAGGGACCGTTCCCTCCTCCAGGGATTTTGCCTCTCTGAGCAGTTCAGATTTCCTGTGCTGCTCAAGCTCCTTTTCTGATACTCCGGAAAGCCTTGAGGCAATTTCCCCGAAAACTTCACTTAGCTCCAGGGCCGGTCCTTCGATTCCGGGAAAACCGGAAGCGATCTCCCTGAAGTATCCGGAGGCCATCTTCCTGCATTCGGACCAGACAGTTCCGTTCCACCAGTTCCCGTGGCCGGTTCCATGCCCTGCTTCAATCCCCCTTATCCAGCAGTCGTAGGCCTTGATACCGCTCACCCCTCCAAAGGACTGCACGG
>CAZRCS010000238.1:0-2774 GCA_964598645.1 uncultured bacterium
AGTTGAACTCCGTCGGTTCTGTCTACCCTCTGAACCGGCAGACCGGCTGCTTCAGCCATGTCGCTATTGAAAACGTTATCGGTGATGTATTTTCTCATGGCGGGATTCAGGGGAAGATCAAGTCTTGTATTCCATAACCTTCCATGCCTGCTCCACATATCGGAAAGCAGCTCTCCCAATCCCTTCCCGTAGTGACATACGATCTCACACGCGAGAAGACAGGCAAGAACTCCGTCCTTCTCCGGAACATGGGTCCCCAGGGAAAGTCCGCCGCTCTCCTCACCTGCAAGGAGTACTCCGCCCTTTATTATCTCTGCACCAAGGTACTTGAACCCAACGGGTGTAACATCGACTTCCAGGCCCCGGGATGCCGCAACCCGGTCGATGATACTTCCGGTGGTGATTGAACGCACCACCCTTCCTGAGGCTCCTGAATCTGCAAGATACTCCACAAGAAGAGCCATGAAGTCATGGGGGGTTACATAGACTCCATTTTCGTCGGTTATGCCAAATCTGTCAGCATCACCATCGGTAGCTATTCCCAGTGATGCTCCGCTTCGCGTGACGCTTTCAGAGAGCTGTGATAAACCTTGCTCATTTGGCTCCGGGTGATCCCGTCCTGCGAAAAGAGGATCTCTTACTCCATTGAGAATTCTTACCGCTCCACCCAGTTCGATCAGTTTTCTGTCCAGTACGCCGCTGCCCGCCCCGCTGAATGCGTCGTAAACCACTCTCAGAGAATCACAGTTTCGGAAAGCATCGGGATTGATGAAATTATTCAGGTCTGACAGGTAAGGCGTGATGAAATCATATTCTTTCAGCATACCCCCGTGCTTTTCAGGAGGTATGGTACCTGCCTCGACCAGCTCTTCTATACGGGAGGTGTCCTCACCTGAAGCGGGGCCTCCATGCCATGGACTGAACTTGATACCATTGTACAGAGGCGGATTGTGGCTTGCAGTGAAGTTGATTACCCCGCCAAGTTTTTTCCTGCGGCATCCATGGGAAAGAACAGGAGTGGGTACGGGAACCGGAGAGAGATAAACGGTAAAGCCGTATGAGGCCATACGCTCTGCGGTTGCCCGGGCAAGCTCCGGGGAAAGAAACCTGCAGTCTCCTCCCACAGCAACTGAATCATGTCCCGTTTCTAAAAGTCTTGCAGAAATGGAGTCCACCACTGCCATGGCTTTGTCCCAGGTGAATTCACGGGAGATAACGCCCCTCCACCCGGAAGTGCCGAACCTGATGGTCATGTCTATACCTCCGAAAGAAATTCCAGTGCCTTGAGTATCACCTGATCATGGGGAGCGGTTACTTCGTAGTACCTGCTCATAGGCCATTCCCTCAGGGCAATCTCCCTGAGGAGGGCCCTTTCGATGTAGTAATGGCTTTCTGCAAATTCCTCAGGGGTGTATTCTATACCCTCTTCCGCAAGATAGTCTTCGAACTGACTGAAAACTGCAGAGTCCGGCCAGAAATCCAGGGGTATGTCGTTCTCCAGGGTATAATCCACAGCAAACGAGAAGAAGTGACCGTCCAGTTCCAGTTCAGCAACGAGAGCTATGCTGAAAGAATCAGTTTCTACTTCGATATCCGGGGTTATCCCCCAGGTCTCTTCAGCTCCATCCTCGAGGAAATCTTCACGGAGGGTTCTGTCAATGCTGTTTCCGTTTGGAGTGTAGTATCTTGCTGTGGTGAGTTTTACTCCATAGTGCCCGATTCCCGGATACTCTCCCAGGTCCGAAAGCGATTGAACTGAGCCCTTGCCGAAGGTTCTGCTTCCTATGAGGGTTGCAACTCCCTGATCCTGAAGGGCTCCAGCCAGAATTTCCGAGGAACTTGCACTGCCGCCATCAACGAGAAGAACCAGCCTGCCATCGTAAAGGACGCCCCTTCTGGTTCTGTATGTGAATTCTCCCACTGCCTGACCCCTGGTGGTAACCACCACAGCTCCAGCAGGAAGGAATATGTCAGCCACGTCGATGGAGGGAAGCATCAGACCGCCTGAATTCCCCCTGAGATCCAGTATCATTTTGTCAGCACCCTGTTCATCAAGCTCGTTAACGGCACTGAGTACTTCATTGGCAGATTCCTCACTGAATCTGGAGAGCCTGATGTACCCCGTTCCAGGTTCAAGCATGAAATAAGCTGAAACAGAAGGGAAATCGATTACATCCCTCTCTATGGGAAAAAGAATTGAATCATCCATCCCTGGTCTTTCCACTGTGAGTTCCACTATGGTTCCGCCGGGGCCTCTTATGTGGCTGACTGCCTCTGTGGTGGTAATGCCTTCGGTTGAGAGGCTGTCTATCATCACAATCCTGTCGCCGGCCTTCATCCCCGCCCTGTAAGCGGGGGTACCTTCGATGGGGGAAATCACCGTGAGCCATCCATCCCTCTGCCCGAGTGTTATCCCAACGCCCTCGAAGGATCCCTCCAGCTGTATCTGCAGGTTTTCGAACTCCTCGGGAGTCAGGAGAACGCTGTTCGGGTCGAGTGACTGAAGCATTCCCTGAAGGGCGTCCTCTATGAGTACGCGGCTTTCGAGAGTATCCACATAGGACGATCTGGCAAGGCCGTAAACATCAAAGAAAAGTTCAAGGGATGAAGCACGTTCCGCAGGGGTTTCCTCTATCTGAGCGGAAGCTGCCGGAGGAAGGGCCAGCACCAGTGCTGCGGCAATCAGCAGCGTTCCGGTAACCGTGGCTACCCATCCGGGTACGAGATCTTTCATCATTCAATCACCTTTCTTTAAACACCCTGTGCATAACCTC
>CAZRCS010000239.1:0-2765 GCA_964598645.1 uncultured bacterium
GGGCAGCTGTCGCGAACTGCAAGTATTGCGGCTTTCAGCTGTCTTGGATCTGTAAAAGTTTCAAGGAAGAACACCGATATTCCCGCGGAAACCAGTGCCCTGGCCTGAACCAGGAATCCTTCATAGACATCGGTCCAGGAAGTGTCCCCAACCGGGTAGATCAGTTTCCCGGAAGGGCCTATGCTGGCAGCGGGTATGGCCCTGCCGTCTGCGGCCTGAATGACCGTTTCAGCAAGGGCAGAATTTACCGAGGCGCATTCCTCCCCCAGATGGAACCTGCTGCCCCCGAAGGTGCAGGCCAGCACTATGTCGCTTCCAGCATGGATGTATGCCTCATGGATCGAACGAAGCACAGGCCTGTGCTGATAAGCCCACATTTCGGAAGACACCCCTGCAGGCATACCGTTTTTCATGAGCATCGTGCCCATGGCACCGTCAAGGTAGGCTATTCTGCTTCCGAGCAGTTCCCTCAGTTTTCCTGCTGAATCCATCCAACCACTCCCGTCATGCTCTTCACCGGTGACAGCATATACTCTTCGGTGCAATCTATTCCTGAATCGGGAAACATACCGATTATCTCCCTCTGAACGGAAAGAGGGATTTCTCCGTACCCCGGTGCAATCCTTTTCGTTGGGGTCATTTCAAGGGTTTCAGAGAGGAAAAGCTGCAGCTTCTTCATGTAGGATTCAACCGCAACGGAGGCAGCGGAATCGTTCATGAAACCCTGAAGTTCACCGGAGTCCGAGAGCAGTGAATTTATCCCTTTTCCCAGGGTAACCGCCATTACTGAAACAGGTTTGCCTGGAAAGATGCTGCAAAGGGCTCCAGGCAACTCGTTTGGTTCGAAGTAAACGGAACCGCACCATTGGGATTCCAGGGAAGAAAGGGCACGAATGGCATTCACTGCTGATTCGGTGATATCATCTCCGGCTTTATCCGGAGGACAGCCGGAACGCCAGAGCACCTGTTCCACAGAAGGAAGGGGCAGAGGCAGGGAAGGGGAAACCCTTCTCACTCAAGCTCCCTGAGTCCCGAATCGTGAACGATGGTCCTTATCTGATTCACCCTGTTCATGGTGTAGAGGTGAATTCCTGCAACACCGTTATCCACGAGGTCCGCCACCTGCTTCGTGGCATACTCAACCCCGGCACGGGCAAGGGCATCCGGGTCGCTCGAATACCTGTCGAACAGGCTCAAAAGCCCTGCAGGTACCGAAACCCTGCACATCATCAGAATACGCTTGATCTGGTTGTAGTTCAGTATGGGCATTATTCCCGGGATCACCGGCACTTTTATACCCAGGGAATCCACCCGTTCAAGGAAGTCGTAGAAAATTCTGTTGTCGAAGAAGAGCTGGCTTATAAGAAACTCGGCACCGGCGTCCACCTTCTTTTTTAAATGGCCAAGGTCAGAGCTGATCCGCGGAGACTCGAAGTGACCTTCAGGGTATGCGGCGGCTCCGATGCAGAACCCTCCACGCTGCCGGATGTGTGTTACCAGTTCACTGGCATAGCAGTAATCGAGACAAAGGGGTTTTTCACCCTCTGGAATGTCCCCTCTAAGGGCCAGGACATTGGTAATTCCACGCTTTTCAAGTTTGTTCAAAAGTTCAGACACCTCGGAAGTCGTCTGTCCTATGCAGGTTACGTGGGCAAGGGATTCGCAGCCGTACTCGTCTCTTACCCTGGAGGCTATCTCAACGGTTCTTTCCACCGTATCACCCTGGGATGCATAGGTAACACTTACAAATGAAGGGCTGATGTCCTGAAGCCCTGACAGGGTTCTGAAAACCGTTTTCAAACTGTTACCGGGTTTGGGAGGAAACACCTCCAGAGATAAAACAGGCTTTTCCCATTTGTATAGATCTGCGATTCTCAAAACAGACACATTCCTTTGCTGAAAGTAGTTAATTATGCAGCTTGCGAAAATAATCGAATAGAAGCAGGAGAAACAGTTCATTGACAGAAACGGACAGCTGATTTATTATTCGCACCAGCATCAGGAGTAACCCCGAAGGGGGACGCCAACCGAGACGCAGGTCCACGGTGGCTGGCTTTAAGCCGATGTGCGGGCGCACCCGAAAATACCTGCCCCCGTTCTGCTGATGCAGGGCGGTTTTTTTATAAGGAGAGCATCTTGAGGAACAGAACTGAAACTCCAGTGTCGGAATATGCACCCAGGGGTCTCTCCTTATCCTTTCACACAATGTGCATGATGATGCCCGGGCCCTGCGGGGACCGGGAATCCCGGGGAGCATAACCTCCCTTCCCGTTCCGCCGCAGGGCCTTTCCAGAGGCAGCATACAATGGAAACAGACCCATAAGCGGAGAAGAGATCATGTACACCGAAAGATTTTATAGAAACTGGACTCAGTCCGGCAACCTGAAGACATTCAGAGTGGTTGCCGGAGAGAGCGACCTGCAGATATACGCGGAGAGAGAACTCAGGCTTCCTGCCCTTGCCAAATTAAGGGATGTCAGGCGGCGGCTCTGTGAACACATTGCCCTTAATCCCAGGTTCCTAAGATCACTTACACCCCTTGAAACCGGAAGTGAAGATCCCCTTGTAAAGGAAATGGAAGAGGCGGGAAAGCTATGGAACACAGGTCCCATGGCGGCAGTGGCTGGTGCCATAGCACAGGCTGTGGGGGAAGAGCTTCTCAAACACTCCCGGACGGTGATAGTAGAAAATGGAGGAGACGTCTGGGCAACCTCGGAAACTCCCCTTGAATTTCTGATCTACCCGGGAGAAGATTCACCACTCTC
>CAZRCS010000240.1:0-2760 GCA_964598645.1 uncultured bacterium
GGTGAGATAATGATTCTTACCGTTCTTCCGGGTGGTGCCCCGGAGGAAGTTGAAACACTTGTTACAAAGGTGATCGAAGATGCCGTAACAGGAGTTGATGGGGTTACTTCAGTAGAATCCACCTCGGGTAATTCAACAAGTGGAATATTCGTAAAAATATCGAACTCAGCGGATATAGATGAGGTTGAATCAGACATAAGGGAAGCCGTTGACAGGATTTCAGGGAGCCTTCCGGAACAGGCCACAGACCCTCTGATAAGGGCTATGGAATCCAGCATGAAACCTCTTGTGATTGCCTCAGCCAGCAGCTCCGAGCTTAACAGCGGAGAACTGCGGCAGCTGGTTGAGGATGAAATCGAACCTGTTCTCAGCAGAGTGCCCGGAGTATCCTCCTGCGACGTCTCAGGGGGAGAGGTCAGGCAGATAAACGTCTCGGTGAACCCTGTTCTGCTTCATCTTCGCGGCATAAGAATATCAGCTGTCTACGGCGCTCTGGCCGCAGTGAACGGCAATAGTCCAGGTGGCGACATAGACTCTGAAGGAATGGAAATATTCGTCAGCGTCAAATCCGGTTTCACTTCACTGGAAGAAATCGAGCAGGTTGTTATCGGATTCCATGGCGGCAATCCTGTGAGGATAAGAGATGTCGCTGAAGTCAGCGACGGAAACAGGGATCAGAGTATAACCACCAGGCTGGATGGCGAGAATTCCGTTCTGCTGATCCTGAGGAAAAGCGGTGATGCTAACACAGTGAACACCTGCAGACTCCTGGAGGAACAGATAACTGAGACCGCGGCAGACTACTCAGGAACTATGGATATAGAGATAATATATTCCCAGAAGGATTTCGTTCTCGATTCCACCCGGAGCCTGATGTTCACAGGCGTTCAGGCCATTATTCTTGCTGCTATGGTTCTCATGTTCTTCCTGGGTTCCGTGGTGAACGCAGGAATAGTCAGCATTACAATGCCTCTTTCATTCATAACTACCTTCGCCGCAATGTACCTGCTGGGAGTTAATCTCAACATAATGAGTCTTGCCGGTCTCAGTATTTCAATTGGAATGATAGTGGACAATTCCGTGGTGATCCTTGAAAACATTCACAGAAAAAGAACAGAGGGAGAATCACAGGAACAAGCTGCCATCGGCGGCGCATCACAGATGGGCATGGCCGTTGCCGCATCAACACTGACTACGGTGGCCGTTTTCGTTCCCATGCTTTTCGTAAAGGGAAT
Organism: uncultured bacterium; assembly: GCA_964598645.1. Lineage (GTDB taxonomy): Bacteria > Fermentibacterota > Fermentibacteria > Fermentibacterales > JCC-6 > Sabulitectum. The sequence continues at coordinate 1,236 of CAZRCS010000240.1, forward strand.
GACAGGTCAGATATTCAGGGATCTAAGCATCACTATTGCTTCAGCTTTGATAATATCGCTTTTTATGGCAATGACCCTTGTTCCGCTCCTGGCATCCAGATCGAAGAACCTGATCCGGGTTCATGGAAGGAATTCCCTTTCTTCGAGGATAGAGAGGTTCCTCTCTTCAGTTAACTATGCGTATGAGAGATTTCTGAGGAAGTCCGTTGAAAGGCGCTGGAAAGCCATTATCCCGGTTATTGTGCTTTTTGCTGTTTCCATGCTTCTGTTCAGGTATCTGCCAACTTCATTCCTTCCTGATATCAAGGAGGGGATCATCGATGTAACGGTAAGTCTTCCCCAGGGAACCAACCTGGCCTATACGGACAGTGTGGCCACTTTGCTGGGCGATTCACTTTCAAGGCTCATTCAGCCAGCTGATCTGCAGCATGTTACAGTGGATGCCGGCAGGGCAGAGGGGCTTGGTGCCATGTTCGGCTCGGATGCCTCATGCAGGATTAACATGTCCTTCTATCTTGCGCCTGAAGAGGAGATTCAGATACCTGTGGATCAGTACGTGAACATTTTCAGAGAACATCTGGAGGATGTTCCGGGAATAAGCTACAGTATCCGGTCAGGGGCCCCCATAGGTAACGAGTATCCTATTCAGATAAACATCTATGGAACCGATCTGCAGAAACTCAGAGACATGGGCGATATGGTCAGGAACAATCTGGAATCGATTCCCGGTACCAGCGGAGCTGTTCATTCCCTGTCTGACTGGTTCACCCAGATAGAATACATCCCGGACGATGGTGTCCTTTCAATGCGTGGAGTTTCCAGAGCAGAACTGTCTTCGGAGATAACCCTGGGAATGCTCGGCCTTAACGCTACAGTTCTCAATGACAGAGGCAGAGACATCGATGTTAATGTCAGGTACGCAGAGAGATTCCGCGCTTCCCGGGAAACCGTGGCAGCACTTCCTGCGCTGGGTGCACCTCTGGATTACTGGGGAGAATTCCAGTCTGTTCTGGCTCCCAACGAGATAGGAAGGCTGGACAGAAGCAGAGTGGTAAGCGTTTTCTGCAGACTGGACGGCAGACCCCTGGGAGATGTGGCTTCAGATGTCGAGGCCATGATGGATACCACCGATCTGGAAGGCGCAAGGTGGGAGATCACCGGTGACGTGGAAGATCAGAGGGAGTCATTTGGAAGCATGGGCCTCGCAATTCTCGTGGCAATTATCCTGGTTTACATGGTCATGGCATCGCAGTTCGAATCTCTCATGGAACCGTTCATTCTTATCTTCGAGATCCCATTGGCCCTGATCGGAGTGGTCTGGATGCTGTTTTTCACCGGCACTACCATGGGCATGACTGCTCTTGTGGGTATTCTGATGCTCATAGGAATAGTGGTGAACAATGGGATCGTTCTCGTTGATTTCGCCAACGGTCTGAGACGGAATCAGGGAATGGGTATCGAAGAAGCAATAATCCAGGCGGGCCGCACCAGACTTAAACCGGTTATGATGACGGCATTCACCACC
>CAZRCS010000241.1:0-2724 GCA_964598645.1 uncultured bacterium
TTATATGAAATAATTATGTAATTATTATGGTTCTCTTCCATTTAGTGTGGGTAATCGAATTTAAGTTTGCCAACGACCAGATATACGATGGTTTTCAGGTAGCGTGAGTCTTTGAATCCATAAGCTCTTTTCATGGCGGTTTTTATTTTGGAGTTGAGCCCTTCGACTACTCCGTTGGTGACCGGGTATACATGGTACGCAATCACTCCGTCCCAGTAACGCTTGATGGTTTTCGCGACTTTGATGATGGGGTCGAGTCGGCTGTGTGTTGCCCAGAAGTACCAGCGTTTAAGATACCGTTCAGCCAAATCTGGATCTTTAATGGTCCAGAACCTGGCGAGGGATAACTGGAGTTGATAAGCACGAACGGTTTTAAGATCAAGATTTTGTAGACTTGCCAACATTGAATGTTGTGCCGGAGTCAGGTCCTTGTTGATCCCGTTCAGATAGGGGCTCCACATGTCGCAGCAGATCACTGTGAATCGGCGTGATAATCTACGCGCGGATCGGCGTGTATTTTTACGCAGTGCATTTATATTAGGGTCCTGGTTTTGGGTTTGTAGATTGATAAAAAAAAGGGCATCCTTCCCCTTTAACCTAGCAAGAAAAAGGAGGAATAATGGATGCCCCGTACTAATGCGCGCCTGTCGACGGCCCAGGTTGATTTTATCATGAAGATGCGTGAAGTAAAATACTCCAACCGCGAGATCGCCCGTCGCATGAAGATCACTGAAGGTACTGTCAGGTATCATCAGAGGAAGAGGGTTTCCGCAACTGTGGACAAGCGTCTTTTCAAGGCGTCAGCGCTCGATGGATTCAAGCCGTTTATCAGCCGATGGATGGGCAACTATCTGGAAGATTCCAGACGCCCTACCACTAAGCTGCTTCACCATGTTTTACGCTCCGAGTTCGGTCTGGAACTCAGTTATGATGCCCTTCGCCGTTTCATGGCCAAGCATTTTCCCGAGTTTCATAAGAAGCCCACATGGGTTCGCGTCCAGACGCCGCCCGGATCCATGCTGTTTGTCGACTGGAAGGAAGACGTGTCTGTTCAGATGAGCCAGGCTGATCATTGGGTAAAGGTTCATGCTTTGGTTTTCAGCTTGGGTTTCAGTGGCAAAATAGCTGTTGTTTTCTTTGTTTCCAAAGATCTCGAGAGCTTTATCAGCGGTCATCAGCAAGCCTTTCGCAAGCTTGGTGGTCTGCCGGAGATCATCCGACCGGATTGCCTCAAGTCAGCGGTGATACAGTGGAAAGGACAAAACTCGAAGCTCAACTTTCGCTATGAGTCTTACCTCAAGCGTTTGGGGGTTTCTGTTTTCCCGGCACGCCCGGGCACACCCACTGACAAGGGACAAGTGGAAAAGAGGATCAGAGACTTTTTTGGATCCATTGATTTCAGGCACAGGATCTTTTCCGACATGCGGGACCTACAGACCTATTGCGATAACGAACTGGCCCGCTTAGAAAAGACCTGGCGGAGCAGCAGCACCGGCATGATCGTGTGCGATACCTTTGCTTTCGAACAAAGCCATCTCAAGCCTCTGCCTCAAGATTTCCCCCTCTTGCCTGTCTGCGAGGCTTATGCCGACGTCCGTCCGGATTGCAGTGTACCCTTTGTTGGAAACACCTACCAGCTCGAGCGTCGATACGCACGCTGTAAAGTACTTTGCGTCAACACGGGTACCGAGATCGAGATCTATTACCAGGGAGAAGAGATCGGCCGTTTCCCCTATTTACCGCAAGCCAAGGGCATGCTGATGCTTTCAGAGAAGGCATTGTCCGATCCGGACATCTACCTTAGCAAAACAGTCAGGGCGTGGGGGCTTGAAGTCGCCGCCCGCCAAGTCGACTACTACCACCAGATCGTTTCCCAGGGAGGAATGCAATGAACCTTGATGTGATTCAAAAAAAGATGGAACGCCTGAAGATGAACCATACCGCACCAGGGCTGCCCGATTTCTATAGAGAAAGTAGTCAGCAAAAAGAAAACCCTCTCGAGTTCTTTGATAAAATACTAAGCTTTGAGATTCAGTCCAGGGAAGAAAGTCGTATCTCCGCCTCTCTTAAAATATCGGGATTACCCAAAGGGATGCATCTGGATAATTTTGATTTTCTTTATCAGCCTTCGCTGGATAAAGCAAGGATCGATAACCTTGCCTGCTGTGACTTTATCCGGCACCATGAGAACATTCTGTTCTTTGGCCCACCCGGTGTCGGCAAGACGCATATCGCCGTGGGCCTCGGCGTTCGCGCCATCCATATGGGCCACAGTGTGATTTACTATACTCTGGAGGAACTTCTGTTTCAGCTTAAAAAAAGAAGCGACCTTCCGGTGGCCAAACAGCGGGGGCGAGCTTATGTCAAGAACGCTCTGGTCATTGTTGATGAACTGGGATACCAGACCCTGGATCGCAACGAAACACACCTGTTTTTCCAGTTGGTGACAGCGAGATACTTAAAAGGCAGCACCATCATCACCAGCAATAGATCGGTAAAGGAATGGGTCGATGTGTTCGCCGGGGATCAGATGGCTACCACAGCAATATTGGACAGGCTTTTCCATAAGTCACAACTCTTCAATATCGATGGCCATAGCTATCGACTCAAAGAATATAACAAAAGGATCAGGGAGGCGTAGCTGATGTACCATCGGACCTTTTCCACTTTTCAACCGCCCCTTCGTTGTGGAAATGTCAGAGATATGGAAAATCAAAGATTTAC
>CAZRCS010000242.1:0-2712 GCA_964598645.1 uncultured bacterium
CAGATCACAAAGGCAATAACCCATGTGGGTTACCTGCATCGGGGCTTCGAGAAGCTTATGGAGAAGAGGCTCTGGATACAGAACTTTCCCCTTGTCTGCCGTATATGCGTTCCGGAACCGGACATAAACGAGCAGTGCTACGCCATGGCAATTGAGGAGCTCACCGGCATAGAGGTTCCCGAGAGAGCAAAGTGGATAAGGACACTTGTTCTGGAAATGGCAAGACTTGCGGTGAACCTCATGGCCTTCGGAGGACAGGCTGGAACACTTGGCCTTGGAACCGGAGCCATGTGGGGAATAACCCTTCGTGATTTCGTTCTGGATCTCTTCGAAGAGCTTACCGGAGCCAGGATCTACCACATCTACATACAGCCCGGCGGTGTAAGAAGGGATCTTCCCCCGGGTTTCGAGAAGAGGGTCATGGATGTGCTTGGAACCATAGAGGAAAGGCTTCCGGAATTCGACAGGCTCATTCTCAACAATTCAGTGTTCAAACTGAGGACAAGGAACATAGGAGTCGTTGACCCTCAGTGGATAGAACCCTACGGCCTGGTGGGTCCTGTGGCCAGGGGCAGCGGAGGCGAAAGGGATGTGAGGAAGGATGCACCCTACGAGGTGTACGAAAAACTCAGTTTCGACGTGGTTACGGAAAACGGGAATGACATATATGCCAGGGCACTGGTTAGAAGACGTGAAATAGACCTGAGCATAAACCTGATAAAGCAGATACTTCAGGGAATGCCTTCGGGGAAGGTTGCGGAGAAACTGCCCAATCTTACTGAATGGAAGGTTCCAGAGGGAGAATACTACGCCAGGGTTGAATCCTCCCGTGGCGAGTATGGCTATTATGTGGTAAGCGATGGCTCAACAAGGCCAAGAAGGGTACATGTCAGGGGGCCTTCATATGTGCATGCGGTACCTCTTCTTGAAAGAATGCTGGTGGGTGCCAATATCGCCGATGTTTCCAACATCATGGTGAGTCTCACCACCTGTCCACCGGAAATAGAGAGGTAGCGCCATGAAATTCACCGATGTGATCTCTCCATTCCTGGCCTGGTCCAGGGCAGCTAAGAAAACCGATACGATTCCCTACCCCAAACAGCCGAATCCCGGTTCTGACAGGTACCGCGGTTTCCACATAAACGACACCGACAAGTGCATAGGCTGCGGCAGGTGCGAGGTTATCTGCGAGAACAAGGCCATCGATATGGTCAAAGATGCACAGACAGACCCGGAAACAGGGGATTCCGGCCTCAGACCCCGGGTTGACTACGGCAGGTGCTGCTGGTGCGCTCTCTGTATCGATGTCTGCTCCACCGGATCTCTGAAAATGAGCAACCGCTACAGCTGGGTTACTGAAAAGGCGGATACCTGCGTCTACACCCCCGGTGTCCAGCAGAAGGGCTGGGACAAAGACGAAAAGGGCTACAGACAGGAGAACGAAACCCTCCAGTGGGCTGGCTCTCCCAGGGAGCCAATGGCCATAGAAGAACCGGATGCCAGGGTTAACAGCTTCGATGAAGTGGTGAAGGGCTACACGGTTGCCCAGGCAATGGAGGAAGCCGCCAGGTGCATCGAATGCGGACTTTGCATAACAGCATGCCCCGCGCACATGCACATTCCCGACTACCTGAAGGCAATTGCAGAGGGAAGGTTCACCGACGCGGTGAAACTCTTCTACGACAACAACCCCCTTCCACAGATGTGCGGAAAGGTATGCACCAGGCAGTGTGAAACCGTATGCGCCATGGGCTACCAGGGGGAATCCATCGCTATCAGGTGGCTTAAGCGGTTTGCCTGCGAGCAGTTCGAGTCCCTCGCGGATGTTCTTCAGTCTGACGCGCAGCCCGGGGAGCAGAACGGAAGGAAAGTTGCCGTAATAGGTGCGGGGCCTTCGGGTCTCACAGCCGCCTACTACCTTTCCAGAAAGGGATATGAAGCCCATGTGTTCGACAGGATGGAACAGGGGGGAGGAGTAGCCTGGAAGGCCATTCCCCAGTACCGTCTTCCTGAAGAGGAACTGAGCAAGCAGATGGAGGTCTTCGAAAGCGCCGGTGTTATCATGCACTACGGCGAGAACATTACTGAGAAACTCCTTGCGAAGCTTTCAGAGGAATACCATGCGGTGTACATTGCAGCAGGTCTTCAGAAACCTTCAGACGCAAGAATAGAGGGTGAAGACACCGAAGGTGTAAGACCCGCCTTCGACTTCCTCATGGAAAACCCTGAGAAAGCCAGGGAAGACATGGGTAAAACCGTTCTTGTAATAGGTGGCGGAAACGTTGCCATGGACACCGCCAGAACCTGCAGAAGGCTAGGCGCAGAAGTCATTCTCAGTTACAGAAGACGTGTAGAGGATATGCCTGCAGACGACGAGGAGATCCACGAGGCTATCGAGGAGAAAATCGACTTCAGGGTTCAGACCATTCCTAAGAGAATAGAGAAATCGGAAAAGGGTCTGAAGTACTACTACCTGGAAGCGAAGATGGAGCCAAACCCCAAAGGGGGCAGACCCGTTCCAGTGCCGAAGGATGATGTTGAGCACGTAATAGAAGCAGACACCATCTTCAGCGCCATAGGCCAGACATCCGACCTTAGCTTCATTCCTGAAGATCTGGAGAAGGATATGGAGTTCAAGTGGGACCGGATAATTGTGAACGAATACCAGTACACCGGCTCCTCGAACATTTTTGCCGGCGGGGATATCACCCC
>CAZRCS010000243.1:0-2710 GCA_964598645.1 uncultured bacterium
GAGCTGGTGAGGTTTTTCTTGTAGGGTGAAGCCCGCTTGACACAACCCTTCTAATAGGCGTCACCATTGGTTTGGCTGTGGCCAGATAAAATCAGATTTTTCAGGATCAGGGGGGATTATTTCAAACGCACTCCGTAGCCAACCTATTGCCGTGAATTCATAAGTAGATGTGCTTTAAGCAATTTGTATAGGTGCTATGGGGGAGTAAAGTCTTTTGGGGAGAAGAATTACTTACCCATCTGAATTATCTTTTCCGGTATTGGAATAATTTATGCGTGTAAAAAAAGCAGGCGCTTCCTGTTAATGGGGTGAAGAGATGAAGAGAATGGTTTTTGTTGCGGCCATTGTTTTGAGTATTGGCTTGGCGATTTTTGGTGGATATTTGTTTTGCCAGTACCGATATGTCCGCTCTTTTGTGCCCCATCCGATTCCGGGTGAGCGGCTACCGGATATTCCCTTTGCGAATGGAGAGGACCGCCCCATTGACCTTCGAGGGCAAGGAAGCAACCCGTTGTTGCTCTTCCTGTTTGAGCGCCCCTGTTATACCTGCACGAAAAATATCGCTTTCTGGAGCAAATTAAATGAATTGGCCCGCGGAAAGGCCCGGGTCCTGGGTGTTATACAGAGCCGGACAAAAATGCTGGAGATCGCGGAAACCGGGCGCATGCCCTTTGCCCTAATCGCCCCTTTAGACTCAGAGGAGTTTATCCAAGAGTGGCCGGTACGGCTCAATATGCCCCAGACATGTATCATTCAAGGCAACCGGGTTCAGTGGATTCGGTTGGGGGATTTGAAGAGAGAGGATATGCGGGGGATCATCAAAAAGCTAAGTGAACTGGGGGGATAATGAGGCGCATCATTTTTTTATTATTGGCGTTGTCGGTAGCCCTGTGGGCTGGTGATACAGTGAAAATCATTAAGGATCCGAAACCCACCTGCGTGGAAACTGAGTATCAGAACCTTGTCAAGGTCAGGGAACTGCAAGAGTCCGAGGACTCGGAGGAGTTTCTGGTTACGCCCTTTTCACTGGTGGTGGACAGCCGGGGGCACATTTTTGTGTACGACGCATACCAGGTAAGGATATTTCACTTCGATCCCGAACTAAAACTGGTCCGGGCTTTTCTTCAACGCGGTCAGGGGCCGGGAGAGATCGGAGGGAACGGCCCCATGTATTCCCGATTGTTCCTTCGAGGCCAGGAGATTTACCTTCCGGACAGTATGAATCGTAAAGTGATCTGTTTCACTACCAATGGTGAACTGAAAAGGGAAATTCCCTATAAACCAAGAGGGTTGCAGAATATGTCGGTGGCGCTGGATCGCGAGGGTCATATCTATCTCCACAGCGACAACAATCCCGACAATCCGAACGTGATCGATTGCCTGGATTCCAATGGAGATTTCCTTCGTGGATACCTGGCGCGGTCGAAAATTCTGGTTGGGTTGTTTGAGAAATTCAGGATGGAATCAAAACAGTTCCCCGGCATGGTGGGCAATGGATGGTATGGTGCGGTGAGTGAGATCAATCTTTTTTTTACGCTGAATCAGCAGGATCAGCTACTGGTTTATTCCCCGGCTAGCGGACAATTCTGGAGATTCCACCATGGGAAGCTTCAGTCTGCCGCCAGGTTGTGGCCGAAAAACGCACTGGAAGACTATCAGAAGAAAGCCCGTGAAATCTCCGGAATTCGCAACGGATTCGCACTGTTTTTCCGGGGCTTACTACCGGATGGGGATCATTCGGAACGGTTCTTTCTCAGCTACGGAAATTTTCAAGGAGGCGATAAAAACTTTCTTTATCAATTCGATGAGGCCGGTAATCTGATCAAGGTATTCTGTATGCCGAATCCCCGGGGTTCATTCGTGCAGGTGAGGTGCAAGAAGCATGATCGGTTTTATGCCGTAACCCGGAATCAATTTAAAAATCTGACGATCAGTGTCTATCAGGAGGAAAAACATGAATAAAAAAGTGGCTGTAATCACTTTCTGTCTCGTGGTCATTCTGGCCTTCGGCTTGTCTCTGTCCCTGTTTTCCCGCAATCCCTCCGATTGCTATGGTGCTTCCTGTTTCAATTACGCGAAGAATCATTGTGATAATACTTGCGCCAAACGGGGGATGCAATGCATGTTCCCGGTACGGATCTATGGGGCGTGTATCGGGTATTATGTGGCCATCTGTCATTCCAGATGGGGGCTTCTATGTGAGAATGGGATTGGCTATGGGGATATTGATTGTTGGGCCTATGATCCCCTATGTTATTTGCATTAATGAAGATGATGGACGGTTCACTGGGGGCCATGGCTAAAAATGAAAGAGAAAAAACCAGAAAATAAAAGCATTGTTCCCATCTTAGATGGGCGTTCCTCCCTTCTGAATCAATCGGGAAGATCGTTGACGATGCGCCGGATCTGTAGCAGAGGCAGGGCCGTGATGGTTTTTCCAAGAGGATAGGCTTCGCTGCCCGGGTATACGACATATGCCTTGCTGCATTGCAGATCAAGGCAGGCGCCGCGAAAACCTCTGCTCACCTCCGGGGTGGCTGAATACTTGATCTCCACGGCGACCGGTTCCCTGCCGGAGTGGGCAAGGATCAAATCGATCTCGGCGCCGGCCGCGGTTCTGAAAAAATAGGCTTCCCAGCGCGGCGGCAATTGAGCGATGATTTGCTCAATGACGAATCCCTCCCAGGAATGCCCGACCAGGGGGCGCCCC
>CAZRCS010000244.1:0-2709 GCA_964598645.1 uncultured bacterium
CCAGCGTCCTAGCCGCTAGACGATGGGAGCATTGCGCCGAGGGCGGAATATTCGCGTGGGAGGCCGTTTTGTCAAGCCCTGTATTTCTTTTCCAGCTTCTTCAGCTTCTTCCCGGAAAGCCCTCCCAGAACTTCGATTGCAGCTGATATTCTTGTTCGCGAAAGGTCGCTTCCCAGAACCTCCATGGAGTCGAAGAGTGGCGGCGCTACTTTGCTGCCGCAGATGGCTCCGTAAAGGGGCGAGGTGAAATGCTTCATTTTCATCTCGAACTGAGAACACGTACCCGTGAGAGATTCAGATATGGCTTCTTTGGTCCAGTCTCTTACACCCTCCAGATCCCAAAGGGTTACCTGAAGAATCTCGAGAACCTCATCGGGGGTTTTGTCCTTTATCTGCAGCAGCTCTTCCGTTACGGGAACGGAATCGCTGAAGAACATTGCGGTGAAATAGCCCCAGTCTGAAAGGGTTTCAAGCCTGGAGGCAACCACTTCAGTCACTTTTCTGACGTACTCGGGGTTCAGAGCCCACTGCTGAAGTTTCTTTGAAAGCTCCTCCGGGGTATTGTTCTCCCGCATGTATTTCCCGTTCAGCCATCTTAGTTTTGCACGGTCGAAAACAGGTCCGCCCAGGGTAATGTCTTCAAGTTTGAAGTTCTCTATCATATCAGAGATGGAAAACTTCTCAGTATCATCCGGCATATGCCAGCCCATCATTCCAAGGTAGTTGAGCATGGCCTCGGGAAGATAGCCTGCCCGTCTGTAGTAGTTGATGGAAGTGGGATTTTTTCTTTTTGACAATTTTGATTTGTCTGGGTTTCGGAGAAGGGGAAGGTGACAGAACACAGGGGGTTCCCAGCCGAAGAACTCATAGAGAAGCACATGTTTGGGAACCGAGTTGATCCACTCTTCTCCCCTTATTATGTGGGAGATCTCCATGAGGTGATCATCCACCACCACAGCCAGATGGTATGTGGGAAATCCATCCGCCTTCATTATCACCTGGTCGTCTATGGAGGCCCAGTCCTTCCTTATCTCCCCTCGAAGAAGGTCTGTAAAGGAGCATTCCCCTTCAAGGGGCACTTTCATCCTGACAACGTACTCTTCGCCGGCGGCTATCCTTCTTTTTGCTTCGACAGGGTCGATCTCCCGGCAATGACGGTCGTAGCCCCTGCTGGCAGCTTTTTCCTCAACAAGTTTCGCTCTTACCTCATCCAGCCGTTCTTTGGAACAGAAGCAGGGGTAGGCATGCCCCTTGTCGACCAGCGTTTGGATATGGGAACGGTAAATATCCAATCTGTCGCTCTGCCTGTATGGGCCATGGGGGCCTCCAACGTCAGGTCCTTCATCCCACTGCAGTCCAATCCACTTGAGGCTCTCTAGAATAGCCTTCTCGGAAGCCTCTGTGGACCTCTCTCTGTCTGTATCTTCTATACGAAGAACGAACTCTCCTCCGTTTACCTTTGCCCAGACGTATCCAAACAGGGCCTGATAAGCCGTACCCACATGTGGATCTCCTGTGGGAGAGGGAGCAAGTCTTGTTCTAACCTTCATAATACCACCTTTCCATGATTCTCTGCAGGTTGGTATAATACTTCAAAGAGCCGAAGGGAGGGCACCGTGATTCGTGTTGAAAGACCTGACGGGAAAAGGCTGGCCGAAGTAGGTGTAAACAGCTGGCCCATCTGGGAGAAGGAGATTTCGGAGTTTCCATGGGAGTACGACATGGAAGAAACCTGTTTCATTCTTGAAGGAGAAGCTGTGATTACTCCGGAAAAAGGCCCTTCTGTAACGATCAAACAGGGTGATCTGGTAACCTTCCCCAGGGGAATGAAATGCAGGTGGAGAATAACAGAGCCCATAAGGAAACACTATGATTTCAGGTAATTTTACAGCTGCACCCCTGGACAGAACCGCCAAATGGGTAACCGTACTGATCGTTTTCATGGCGGCTGCGTTTCCACTTATACCGGAGATGCCTGTCTACGGAGCCATCCTCATCCCGCTGGTTCTTCTTGTAACCTGGCTCTTTTCAGTAAAGGGCTACACCTTGATGAATAACGTCCTTACCGTTCACCGACCGTTTTGGGACACGAAGATAGTACTGCCTCCGGATGCGGTATTTGCCAGGGAACCGGAAATAAAGAAGAGCCTCATAAAAACAGCGGGTAACGGTGGACTGTTCGGTTACACAGGGGGATTCAGGAACAAGAAACTGGGGAGTTTTAAAGCCTATGCAACCAATTGGGATTATGCTATCTCCATCACCAGTGCATCCCAGCGCATGTCTATGGTAATTACCCCCGACGATCAGGAAACCATTAATGTCATCTGATGATGCAGAATCTCCTTGAATCCTCGCCCATTATTGACCTGAGAACAGCTGTATAAGTTCCAGAGGGCAGATCAGGCATTTCTATTTCAACCGTTTCGGAAGAGGGGGAAACATCCTCCCTGTAGATCTCTCTACCGGTGATATCGAAGACCAGAAGAACTTCATTGGAGTTTTCCAGGGGCATTACAGAGATCGCAGGATTTCCAGCTGAAGGGTTTTCACAGATGAACAGGCGTGCTGAGTGAACGGGCAGAGAAGCGCTCTCCGCGGTTCCTCCGGGATTCCACCCCTCGATCTCTATGTAATACAGATAAGGCGATGTGTCCGGATCGTCTGAAGAGAGAAAGACCCTGTACTGGATGAACCAGGCTTCTTCCG
>CAZRCS010000245.1:0-2700 GCA_964598645.1 uncultured bacterium
GAAGAGGAACCTGAAGAGGAAAAGTAGCAGGGAAAAGGGGGCCGGGGAAGACTCCGGCCCCCTTCTAAGAAATGAAAAAATTCATAAATCCCTCAGTATACGGCTACACCCTTGGCTGCAGGCTTAATTCATACGAAACCGATGCTCTGGTGGAAGAAGTAATCCAGTTACTTCAGGGAACAAGGGCGGAAGAACCGGGGAATGCCGATATTATCATAGTTAACACCTGTGCGGTAACAGGAAGAAGTCAGGCCAGGTCGAGAAAAGCCGTAAGGAGCTTCCTGTCACGTAATCCGGAGGTGCATATAATCGTTACCGGTTGTGTTGCAGAGGTATCTCCCCAGGACTTTACGGAGCTGAAGAGCCCACGGATCACTGTGGTTCCAAACACTGATAAGTCTGGAATAGCATCTATGCTTGCAGGTAAACGGGAAGAAGTAAATTCAGGCCTTTTTCCATGTTTTGCACCTGTGGAAACCACTAGGACAAGGGCATTTCTGAAGATACAGGATGGGTGCGGGAACAGGTGTTCCTACTGCATAGTCCCACTGGCAAGGGGTGACTCCAGGAGTCAGCCCAGAGAACTTGTTCTGAATCAGGCCAGGAAACTTTCCCGGACCGGTTACAGAGAGATATGTCTTACCGGGGTTGATATAGCTGATTACGGAAGAAATCTTTACAAAGACTACGGGCTTCCGGAGCTTATGAAGGATCTGCTGGAAATCGGAGGATTCCGGCTTAGAACAGGGTCTGTTGAGCCCCTCTACCTTACTGTGGGTGCACTGGAAAAGATGGCTCTTCCCGGGGTATGCAGACACTTTCACATCCCCTTTCAGAGCGGATCCGATCGCATTCTGAAAAGAATGGGCAGGAACTACGGCAGATCTCAGGAAAAAGAGCTTCTTGCAGCCATCGGAGAGCTTTTCCCCGGCGCCTGCATTGGAAGTGACATAATAGCCGGTTTCCCAGGGGAGACCGAGGAAGATTTCACTGAGAGTCTTGAACTGGCCAGGGATTCAAGAGTTGATTACCTGCACGTGTTCCCTTTCTCTCCCAGACCGGGAACACCCGCGGCGGAAATGGTGCCTGTGCACACGGAAACAATTACCGAAAGAGCAGTTCATCTCAGGAAGATATCCACGGTTTCCCGCAGGGAGTTCAGGAGGGGAATGATCGGGACCAGACAGACCATTCTTGTGGAAGGCAGAGAAGTTAAAGGCAGGAACATAGGATTCACGGATAACTACATTCCCGTTTACGCCCCATCGGGTTCTGCCGAAGGCGACCTGGCTGAAGTAGTGCTTTCCGCGGAGAACATAGTGTGGGGTCAGCGCTGATGATATGGGGGCTTACCGGTTGCAGCGGAAGCGGATCTACAACGGTTGCCGGAGTGTGGCGAGAAATGGGCGCTTCGGTCTGTTCACTGGACAGGGTGGGCCACGGTTTCCTGGGAAAAATTTCAGTCAGGAAGGAATTGGGGGAGGTTCTTTCAATTTCAGATCTTTCGTCCATGTCAGTGGATTCCATAAGGGGAGAGTTAAGGACCAGAGCCTTTACTGAACCCCGACTTCTCCAATTGATAAACGGCGTTCTCCATAAAAGGCTTCAACGCTGGGCAGCATACTCGGCGGACTATCTAAGGGGGAAACAGGGTATATTCGTTCTTGACGCAGCACTGATATTCGAGCTTGATCTTGATTCAAAAATGGATTTTACAGTTACCGTAAAGGACCAGAGAAGCAGATGCGTGGAAAGGCTTATAGAACGGGATGGTCTTGATACCGAAGCAGCTTCAGGCAGGTGGGCCAGTCAGCTTGATATAAGCGAAAAATGCCTGAGGTCGAACTTCGTAATAGAAAATTCCGGCACGCTTTTGCAATTGAAAGAAAATGCTGAAGAATTCTATATAAATGTAGTACAAAAGATGGAGGATGTGTAAAATGGCACACAAGACTAGAAAAAAACTGACAAAAAAGGAAATAAAACGTGATCCAGTCGGTGAGAAACTCGAAGCAGGCCTGATCTTCATTCAGACCCATCAGAAAGAGGTAATCGGGGCTCTCCTCGGGATAATACTGATAATCCTCGTTGGTCAGTTCATGATATCCAAGAGAAACTCCTCCTCGGAGCAGGCCATGGCAGGGTTTATTACAGCAGGGCAGATATTCTCTCAAGCCGAGTCCGCTGCATCCATGAATCAGCTTGAACAGGCTTTCCAGGGAATGGACGCAGCCTACAGCATGGCAATGCAGACATGGAACAACTATCCCCAGAATGATTGGGCAAAGAAATCGGCTGTACTTGCAGCCAAGATAGACATCATAAGGGGAAACTACGACGTTGCAATTACAACTTTATCCACTGTGCTTGCGACTAATCCCCGGGAAGATGTAAAGATTCCTGCACTTCTTCACATGGGAATTGTACTGGAGAACCGCGGTAGTGAACAGGATCTGGCAAATGCTGTTTCATCTTATCAGGAAATTCTGGACATTGCAGACCAGAACGACATGGTTAGGGCTGAAGCTCTTTACGGACTGTCACGGATAAGCTTTGCAAGGGGCGAGAATGCACAGAGCCTGGATTATCTTGAACAGGCAATGGCAATGGGAACGGATACCACGAACTTCGAGAACTACCGAATGATGCAGCTTACCCAGATGACGGAATAGGGACAGGCGGGCCTTATGGCCCGCTTTT
>CAZRCS010000246.1:0-2696 GCA_964598645.1 uncultured bacterium
AGCAATACAGCTCCATCTTCATAGTACAGATTTTCCCCGAGCCAGACCATGAAAGCCTCGCCGAGGGCCTTCCCCGCCACAAGCTGCTGGTAGTACTCGGTGAAGTTATTCGTGTAGTCCACCTTGGCCTGGGCAAGAACAGCCAGCCCATAGGAGTCGCACCAGATATAGCTGTTGGCAAGGTTGTCCACCTCGGTCCATCTTCCGTTACTGCAGCAGTTGAGAACGTAGAAAAAAGCGTGGGGATCCAGCGGGGGAACCTCGAAATTGTTGAAGGTGCCTGCTCCTGAAGGCGGAGCTCCAGTGTGAAAGCTGCTTCCCCAGGGGCTGGAATGAGAAATGAGATGTACCCATTCGTAGCCGAACATAAGCTCCTGCCTGAAATCATCGGCATTTGTTCCCACAGGATCATCCCGCCTGGTGACATCGTCATACAGGTTATCCAGTGAACCTGTGAGACCTGTGAAAGCTTCCTCGTAGGCAAGGGCCCTGTCAGGAAGAGAAAGAACACCGGTTCTGTATGCATGATTCTTTGCGAAGTAAGAGTTGAGAAGTTCTACCTGAGAGCCGAAGGTAAGAAACGTTGGAGTAAGCCTTCCCAGCCATATTTCCGGTTCAGCACCACTATATGAATTAAAAAGACCATCTCCATCGGGATCGCTCCAGCTTCCATTCATGTCCATAAGGTAGAGGTCAATGGGATACTCACCGTACCCGTTCTCTATCCAGCCGGTGGGAATGTCACCAATTGCAACGGCTCCGGCTAAGTCACCTGAGGCATAGAGACTTTGAAGGTCAGAGCGGATGTCAGAGGCCGTTCCGCCTGAAATCTGCCACACTGAAACACTCCAACCCTCACCCTCAAGGTCAGTCTGATAAACGGAAAGAGCAGATGAGATTCCGGAATAAACCTGCTGGTCAACAAGAAGAACTACCTGATTCCCGTCCGTTCCTGAAAGAGGGGCATGCATTACCAGAGAAGAATAGACTCCCCTCTGTCCTTCCAATGAAGCCCGGCTGGAAGCTGGAACCCGTCCCCGGCTGTCCATGTACTGTATGGGTATTCCTTCAGGTACTGCCAGAACGGTTGAGAAAGCCAGAGCCACCGTTGCAAGAAGTATTCTCATTTTAATTTTCACTTTCCAGGGAACCGATTTCCCCCTCGACCGCTTCGAGAATCTCACCGGTTCTCACCACCTCGGCCATTTGATTGTGATCTGGATACAGAGGTCTGTCTTCTCCAAGGTGATCCACATGTCTGCGGACAGCTTCCCTTGCCTTCTGCACACCCTTCCCGCACTTGTGATCCCTGAAATCCAGGGCCTGGGCAGCAGCTATCATTTCTATTCCAAGAACACCGCAGGCATTCTCCAGTATCTGACAGTTCTTCAAAGCTGTATTCATGCCCATACTGACGAAATCTTCCTGATCGGCTGCCGCGGGAATAGAGGCAACAGCTGCCGGAGCGGAGAGAATTCTCTGTTCGGCGATCAGCATTCCGGCTGTATACTGGCTTAGCATATGACCGCTGTAAAGCCCCGGTTTTTCAGCAAGGAACGGAGGAAGACCTACTGACAGAGCAGGATTTAAGAGCCTGTTCAGCCGTCTTTCACTAAGGACCGAAACCATGGTTATCGAGGCTCCTGCCATTTCCATGGGCAGTGAAACCGGGGTTCCCTGGAAATTTGCTCCGGTAAGCACCAGGTCTTCTTCAGGGAAGAACAGAGGGTTATCACCAACACCGTTCAGCTCCGTTTCAACCTGTGAACGTGCGTAAGCCACAGCATCGTGGGCGGCACCGATAACCTGCGGGGTAGAACGCATGGAATAGGCATCCTGAACCTTCTGGGGAGTCTTTCCGGTTGTAAGGTCACTTCCTTCGATGCATTTTCTTATGGCTCTGGCACTGCGAAGGGAACCGCGAAATCCGCGAACGGTGTGAACTTTGTCCTCGTAGGGCTTCATGTTTGCATAGAGGGCTTCAAGGCTCATTGCAGCAGTTATCTCGGCCTGCTTCAGCCACCGGTTCATGTCATAGATATTGAGAGCCGAAATAGCCGTGAGCAGATTTGAGCCGTTAATGAGAGCCAGCCCGTCCCTGGCATGAAGCTCAAGGGGTTCAAGCCCTGCAAGGTGAAGGGCCTGGATTCCAGGGTAACGTTCGCCTCTGTAAAAGGCTTCTCCCTCGCCCATTACGACCAGAGCAATCATGCTCATGGGAGCCAGATCTCCGCATGCTCCCACCGAACCCTTCTCACAGACCACTGGGGTTACCCCTGCATTCAGCATGTTCACAAGCATTCGGGTCATTTCTATACGCACCGCTGAATGACCGTTGCAATGAACATTTGCCCTGCCCAGCATCGCACCGCGAACATGTTCTACAGGAGCAGGCTTTCCTATTCCAGCAGAGTGGTTGTAGATGAGATACTTCTGGAAAGAAAGAACTTCGTCATCGGTAAGTCTTGTCTCGGAGAACTCCCCAATTCCAGTGTTGATGCCGTACATGGTCTCACCTGCAGCTATTTTACCTTCCACCATTTTCCGACAACGGAGTATTCTCTCCACAGCATCGGGGGCAATCTCTACCTTTTCACCACCGCGGGCAACCGAAACGACTTTCTCTATGGTCAGGCTTTTACCGTTCAGAACAACAGACATGGAGTCCTCCAGTGATTAACGTAAGACAGAACTGA
>CAZRCS010000247.1:0-2684 GCA_964598645.1 uncultured bacterium
TTCCTCTCCCGGACAATGGAACAGAGAGACCAGGGCCGTGGTTCCCACTATGTTTTGTTTTTTAATGGAGTAATGGCCGGCATGGCGGGGTTTCACCCCATAGACTGGCCGAACAGGAACGCTGAACTGGGATACTGGATCGGAGAGCATTTTACCGGGAAGGGGATTGCCACAGCGGCTGTTGCAAGACTTCTGCATGAAGGCTTCAATGAGTTGAACCTGAACCGGATGGAGATAAGATGCGCCTCGGGTAACCTGAGGAGCATTGCCGTTGCGAAAAGGTTTGGAATGGTTTATGAGGGTACCCTCCGCGAGGAGGAATGGCTATACGACAGGTACGTGGATCACGATGTGTACTCCATTTTAAAAAGGGAGTTTTCTGTTGGAACTCATTGAGAAAGAAGACTGGCCTGTTCTTCTTGTGGATTACAGGCTGGAGAAGGATAACTCTGCGGGTATTCGTATAAAGGCGGTCAAGGAAAAACTCGAAACAAGGCTCGACTGCGCAGTGATACTATCCCCGGCCTGCGACGATGCGGTGAAGATCATAGCAGCAAGACCTGATCTGGGCTGTATGGTGATCAACTGGGACAATGACACCGTGGACGGCGTAAGCCCCGGTGACCTTATCGGTCTTGTCCGGAAGAGAAACTCCGAAGTGCCCATTCTGGTAATGACGGACAAATCGTCGATCATCGACATTTCCGCCGAGGTACTCAAGGAAATAGATGGTTACATCTGGCTGGATGAAGATACACCTGCCTTCATAGCCGGGAGAATAGACCGTGAGCTGGAGAAATACATCGAAGGCATAATGCCCCCGTTTTTCAAGGGACTTGTGAAGTACGCCGAGGAGTACAGGTATTCATGGCATACCCCTGGTCATATGGGAGGGCTTGCCTTTCTCAGGCATCCTGCTGGAATTGCCTGTCATAAGTTTTTCGGAGAGAACCTGTTCCGCTCTGATCTCTCGGTATCCGTTGCCGATCTTGGTTCACTCCTTGATCACAGCGGTGTTGTGGGCGACAGCGAGAGGGAAGCATCCAGGGTTTTCGGTGCCGATGAAACCTTCTTCGTCACCGGGGGAAATTCAGCGGCAAACCAGATAGTCTGGCGGGCGCGGGTAGGCAAGGGTGATGTGGCCCTTTTAGACAGAAACTGCCATAAAAGCATTAATCACGCCATGATAGACACCTGTGCAGTTCCCATTTACATGAAGCCTTCGAGAAACCCCTACGGAACCATAGGCCCTGTGAACATGAAGGAGATGGAACCGGCGGCAATACGCAGGAAAATCGCCGAATCACCCCTTATCCATAACAAAAAAGCCAGGGTGAAAATGGCTGTTCTTACCAACTCCACCTACGACGGCCTGTGCTACAACGTAAACAGGATCATGGACAAACTGGGACCCCAGGTTGACAACCTGCACTTTGATGAAGCCTGGTTCGCATACGCGGCTTTTCATCCCCTGTATGAGGGTTATTATGCAATGACTCCCACCGCCGGATCCGGAGAGTATCCTCCCGTGTTTGCCACCCAGTCTACCCATAAACTTCTTGCGGCACTGTCCCAGGCTTCCATGATACACATAAGGAACGGCAGTTCGCAGGAAGTGGACAGGGATCTCTTCAATGAGGCATTCATGATGTACAGTTCTACATCCCCGCAGTACTCAATCATTGCAACCCTGGATGTAAGCACCAGAATGATGAAGGGTTCAGGAGGCCGAACCCTGATGAACGAGACCATCGAGGAGCCGGTGGTGTTCAGGAAGAAAATGGTTCAGATAGGCAGGGAAATAGCAAAAACCACTCCTGAACCTGAAAAAAGATGGTGGTTCAGCGTCTGGCAGCCGGACAAAACCGAGGTGAAGGGGAAAAAGGTTCCCCTGGACAGCCTGGACAACGAGTACCTGATAAACAACAGAAACTGCTGGATGCTTAAACCCGGGCAGAAGTGGCACCTTTTCGATGGCATAAACAGAGACCAGATCATGCTTGATCCCCAGAAGGTTACAATTGCAACCCCCGGAATAGACTTCAGAGGGAATACCCAGGAATCGGGAATTCCCGCTTCGGTGGTAACCGCTTTCCTTCGGGACAGGGGAATCGTGGTGGAGAAAACCGGTTATTATTCCTGGCTTTGCCTTTTTTCCCTTGGAACCTCCCGGGGCAAATCCGGAACTCTTCTTGCGGAGCTTTTCACATTCAAAAAACAGTACGATGACAACCTGGATATAGAGGTGGTGATCCCCTCGCTTCCCGAGGAATACCCCGAGGTTTACCTTGAGAGGGGTATAAAGGACCTCTGTGATGAGATGCACTCACACATAGTCAGAAGCGGTCTCGTGGAAGGGATGCTTCGTTCCTTCGAAGAACTCCCCGAGCAGGTGATGACACCTGCTGAAGCTTATTCTTACGTAACCGCAGACAAAATAGACTGGGTTCCCCTTAACGAAGTAGAAGGAAGGATTCCCTGCGTTATGGTGGTTCCCTACCCTCCGGGTATTCCCCTTATAATGCCCGGGGAAAAATTCTCCGACCGGAACGGAGTAATCCTTGATTATCTTAAGGCCCTGGAAGAGTTCGAAGCCTGTTTCCCGGGTTTCGAGTGCGACATTCACGGTATAAGAAAGCAGCATGAACCAGACGGCAGAAAGAGGTTTAGAGTACCTTGCATTC
>CAZRCS010000248.1:0-2669 GCA_964598645.1 uncultured bacterium
ACGGGCCCGGTTACACCCTACGGCAGAAGCAAGGTTCTTGCGGAGCAGGCTGTCACCGGAATGAAAAGGTACATAGTCATAAGACCTCCTGCGGTATTCGGACCGGGAGACAAAGCAACGGAAAAAGTCTTCCTGTGGGCCGCCAGAGGCTTAACCGTCTCAACAGGAGGTGAACACGGCGGTTTCCCGATAATATCTGTCTCTGACCTGGTGAATTTCATGATCCTGGTAATGGATCTTCCGGAAACAGTCGGCAAAACCCTCCAGCCGTCATGGCCGGAACTTGTTACCTGGAAGCATTACCATCAGGCCCTGGAAACAGCATTTGCAAGAAAGATTATCAGGCTGAGGATTCCTTCACCTCTGGTTCACACAGCAGGCTTCTTCTCCGAGGTGGTAGCCACCTTCACAGGTGCCTGTCCCATGGTAACAAGAGACAAAGCACGAGAGCTTACTGCACCATCCTGGGTAATACTTCAGCACGAGGTGAAGGAGCTAACCGGTTGGAGTCCCTCAATGAACCTGGAAAGCACGTTCAGAGGGATAGCCGCCAGTCTAAACAGCTAGGGATTCAGATTTTCCGCAACTTGTTTCCCAGAAACCGGAAAAGGATTTTCCAGTCCTGAATACACAAAGCAAAGAATGCTCCGACAGCACCGGCTGAAGCCAGCCCAACAGGGCAGCTCTGCTGACCGCAAAAGGGACATACCGAAAACATGGAGTAAAGTCCGGCAAATCCGAACCACCAGCCGAAGAACCTGAACAATCTGCCAAAGGGCGAAAGCTTTCTCTTAACGTGCCCGGGATCCGGTTCATTCTTCTCAGCAGTGCACCGGGTACAGGTATTCACTGTTGGAAATGATACAGAAGAATGACTTTGCCCTTGTAGGCGGGTTTAGTCTCATTTTCTATTTCCAGTGTAACACCGAAGCCAACCCTTGTTATTCCCCGAAGATCCCTGATGTCTTCCACTGTGAGAATCAGTCGGACCTCGCTGTCCACCTTTACCGCTGTTCCGAACCTGAGATTCTCAACTGCGTAGTTAACGGTCATCTTCGAGTTTCGTATCTCTATTATCTCGTCGAGGAGTGACGGCAGCAGGGAAACCGTAAGGAAGCCATGGGCGATGGTAGACCCGTAGGGTGTTTCCCTGGAAGCCCTTTCCGCATCTATATGTATCCACTGATGGTCATCTGTGGCATCGGCGAATGCGCTGATCATTTCCTGGGGAATTTTTCTCCAGCCGGACCTGCCCACCTCTTTGCCCAGAAAAGCTGCCAGCTCATCATGGGATGAAATGACCTTTATTCCTTCCATTTCTCAGTTCCCTCCTTTGATTCATGCTTTCCGCCGTAAATGATGTTATCCAGTAAAACAAGCAGCCGGGCCGCAAACAGCGACTTCACAGCCAGCTTTTTCAATATACCCCAGGGGTGTCCCATCGGACAGACGGCCATGCAGACACCGCAGTCTGTGCCCACGGCATTCCAGTAGGCGAAACATCTGTCGGCATCCACAGAACCAGGTTCCACTTTGTTTATGGAGCGGCTGGGACAGTTTCTTACGCACTTTTTACAGACCCTGCAGAAGTCAAGAATTGGTTCCTCCTTCCCTGACCAGGCCGGAACGGATAGATCGGTGGTTACAACCGAGTAGCGAACAGCAGGACCGTACTTCCGGTGCAGCAGCAGACCGCTCCATCCGAAACTTCCCAGTCCTGCCTGCCTTGCAGCCTCTGCCGCAATTACCCTGTAGTTGCCGTCGATATGTGCTCTGGCATGGTATCCCAGGTTTCTCAGGAACTGCGCCGCCTGAACTGCTGTAACAGCGCAATAGGAATACCTCAGAGCCGCTTCAACCACCTCGGAGCTTTCAGGAGCAGAAAAGGTAAGCTCGGGGCCCATTCGATAACCGATAACAATGGCGCTTTTATGCTCAGGCGTGATCTCTTCACCGTACGCACCGGTTCCCCTGCCAACATGGGAGTACCAGCAGGCAGTGGAGATTTGCCCGGCAGCTACACAGTCAGCTCCGGAATGCTCGATCCATTTCATGAGATACTTAAGAACCAGGGAATCGGAAAGATCCTCCCTTCTTTCCCCCGGTTCTCCCTCGGCTGCATCTCGAAGGTTTTCCACAATGAAGAAAGATGCATCGGCGGCTGCACTGTTAAGGGGTTCGTAGTACTTGCTTACAGGCGATAACAGCCCGGGAAGAGCCCTTGTCATTCTGTCGGGATCCTCAATGTCCGGTTTCCGGGAATAGTAGTCCCTGTACTCAGGGGTACCTTCCTTGAGGTTGTGCCTGGCGAAGGAGATATCCCTTTCATCGAACCTGCTTCCTCTGCGCCGGAGAGACGGTGCCCTTTTCCGAAGGGGAATCAGAAAAACAGCTATGAGCAGAATTACTGCTGCTGGAAAAAGAAAAAACATACGACCCCTTCGATTGATGAACTGGAATATAGACAAACATAGTAACGGTTTTCTTTGTCCCACACCAGTCGACATCATCCGATTGACTCATTGATGTTTTAATAATAAATTAACATTGAATGAATCCGAGGAGATGTGTCATGAAACTCATTAAATACTTTGTTGCTTTGTTAATTGCATCTACGGCTGCCGGTGAGGTCGTGCTCTTCGAAACAGACTTCAGCAGTCAACCGGAAC
>CAZRCS010000249.1:0-2659 GCA_964598645.1 uncultured bacterium
CTGCTTGTGTGATCAGCCTTGCCGATGTTGTTATTACCGAACCTGATGTACTAACAGCAGTAATTACCAGTACAGACGTAAGCTGCTTTAATGCCAGCGATGGGAATATTACACTTAATTCATCTGCAGGAGGATATGGTACTTATGAGTACAGCGTGGATGGAGGATCATTATGGCAGTCATCACCAATATTTAATGGATTATTGCCAGGCTTCTATGATATACGTATCAGGGATGCGGCATATACTTCATGTGAAATAACCCTTGATGCTAACTACGAGATAACTGAACCTGCAGAGCTGTCTGCAAATATTGCAAGTACTGATGTTACATGCTTCAGTGCGAATGATGGCACAATTACAATATCAGGTGCAACAGGAGGATATGGTACATATGAATACAGTATTAATGCTGGTTTATCATGGCAGTCATCAGGATCTTATACAGGCCTTTCACAGGGATTTTATGATATCAGGATAAGGGATGCTGTAAACACGGGCTGTGTGATTGTTCTGGATGGTTCTTATGAAATTACACAACCTGATGTTCTGGCAGCCGATCTGGCAAGTACAGATCTTACCTGTAATGGAGCTGACGACGGAACAATAACTCTTACAAATCCGACAGGAGGATACGGAACTTATGAGTATACAATTGACGGTGGATTAAACTGGCAGGTGTCAGGTAATTTTGCAGGACTGGAACCGGGATTCTACAACGTAAGGATTCGTGATGCAGCCTTTACAGGATGTGAGATTACTCTGAATGCCTTATTACAGATAACAGAACCATCGGTATTAACGGCTACTCTTGCAGGAACAGATATAAGCTGCAATGGAACAAGCGACGGAGAAATAAATATTACTAATCCTAACGGAGGTTACGGAACCTACGAGTATACTATTGATGGTGGTACAAGCTGGCAGGGAACAGGTGACTTTACCGGACTGGCGCCCGGACTTTATGATGTGCGTATAAGGGATGCTGCCTTTACAGGATGTGAGATAAGCCTTGATGCAACATTTGAACTTACTGAACCGGACATACTGGATGCAACAATATCTTCAACCGAGGTTACTTGTAATGGTGCCAATGATGGTACAATAACACTGAGTAACCCGACGGGTGGTTATGGGACCTACCAGTTTACTGTTGATGGCGGAACAACATGGAGCGGAACAGGCAGCTTTAGCAACCTTAGCCCCGATTTCTATGATGTAAGGATAAGGGATGCCGCCAATACAGCATGTGAGATAGTACTCGACGGCTCTCTTGAGATTACAGAACCTGTAATACTTAGTGCAGATCTTGCATCAACAAATATAAGCTGTTACAGCTCGGCCGACGGAACCATTGATATAAGTAATCCGGCGGGAGGATATGGAACATATGAGTATAGTATTAACGGAGGCGGATCGTGGCAGGCATCGGGTAGCTTTGCAGGTCTTGCCCCGGGAAGCTATAATGTCAGGATTCGTGATGCAGCCTTTACAGGATGTGTGATCACACTTGACCCCGCACTTGTAATAACACAGCCGGCACAGCTTAATGCCATAATAACACCAACTAATGTTACCTGTAACGGAGCTAATGATGGTATAATTGATATTACAGCTCCATCAGGTGGTTATGGTACCTATGAGTACTCAATTGATGGAGGAGGATCGTGGCAGGGAACAGGCAATTACACTGCACTACTACCCGGATCATATGATGTCAGGATAAGAGATGCTGCCAATACAGCATGTGAGGTTGTTCTTAATTCGTCGGTATCGATTACAGAACCTTCAGCTCTTACTGCAGTTATCACAAGTAATGATATAACATGCTTTGGAGCAGATAATGGCTCTATCGTCTTTAACTCTGCAAGTGGTGGATATGGAACCTATGAGTTTACAATTGATGGAGGCACAACATGGCAGAGCTCAACGACTTTCTCAGGACTCTTACCTGATTTCTACGATCTTCGTATAAGGGATGCTGCCCATATTGGATGTGAAATTATTCTTGATTCTTCTTATGAGATAACTGAACCGGCAGTACTGTTTGCCAATGTTGCGAGCACCGATGTTACCTGCTTTGGTTCTAATAACGGAACGATAACACTCAGCGGAGCAACTGGTGGTTATGGCACCTATGCTTATAGTATTAACGGAGGAGCAACATGGCAATCCTCTGACAGCTTCACCGGCCTGGCTCCCGGCTTCTATGATGTACGGATAAGGGATGCAGCCTTTACAGCCTGTGAGATAACGCTTGACGGAACACTTGAGATAACACAACCGGATGTTCTGGCAGCCGACCTTGCAAGCACAGATATTACCTGCTACGGAGCTGATGATGGTACAATAACTATCAGCAGTCCGACAGGTGGCTATGGCAGCTATGAGTACACAGTCGATGGCGGATCAACATGGCAGGTATCGGGTAACTTTATTGGTCTGACACCCGGTTACTATAACGTAAGGATGCGTGATGCAGCCAACCCGGGATGTGAACTGACACTTAACAGTCTTCTGAGAATCTCTGAACCGGGAGAATTATCGGCTGTGATAAACAGTAGCAATGTTACCTGCAACGGGGCCAATGATGGTATAATAATACTATCTAACCCGATAGGAGGCTATGGCACCTATGAGTATACTATTGACGGAGGTTC
>CAZRCS010000250.1:0-2656 GCA_964598645.1 uncultured bacterium
GGCTCTCCTTTAGGATGGATATACTTAGGTCCATCAGGGAGAGGAGTATCTGGCCTGATAACGAAGGCCCCATTCCCAGGGTACTCAATATAAAGGCCTGGCCCATCAACTTTCCAGCCTGAGAGATCATCTATCTCCTGGGAGCTAACGGTCTTAAGGAGGCCCTTTTTCTCCAGATCCTGGATTTCTGGCCGCTCCGGATCTATCGCATAATGGAAAGAGAGCCTCGATTTATGGGCTTCACAGAGCGTAATTATTCCCCCTGCTCTTTGTAATAATCCCGCTCTCCCTGGAAGAAAAGGGCATTCTCTTTCCAATAATAAATACTGTTTACCGCGTTGCTTAATTGCCTCTTTAGCCTCGCGTTTTCTGCCTGGAGCAGAATATATTTATCTCTTAACGTAATCATAGTCATGGCAATCACTTTTTTTAAAAACCGTACACTATTGCTTTAGACAGACAAAAATCCAGTTCAAATTAAAGAATTACGCTATCTCTAAAAATCCTTTGCTTAAGTCTTCGCAAATCTTGGAAGCTTCCAGCAGGAGATTGCAACCATTGAAGAGCTCTGCTCTGTTCTGGCCCTGGGCTTTGAAGGCTTGGATTCTAGAAAGCTCTGAGAGAACCCTCAATCTAGATCCAATTTGGTAAAGCTCTGTTGCTATCTCCTCAGGAGGAGCTTCTGTAATAGAATGGCTCATTTATACCTCTCCTAGCACTCCAGTATACTCTCTACAGCCACTCCCTCAGCGTTCCCCTCTCTTTGAGGTCTAATTACCTCTAACTGAGTTTTTGCACGCCTAGAAATGCGTCTAGAAGCATTGTAGGGATGGAAGGGGAAGAGAGGGCATTCTGGAAGTTCACATGATACTCTACCATCTGCATAGTTCCCAGTGCAATCAGCACATTTAGCCCTGATTGCCTGCATTGCCGTTAAGCCAATTCCGGCCAGATGTCGCTTAAGATCTGTACTCCCCATACCTGTCATATTTTACCCTCTGATAATGATCTACAAGTCTCATAATCTCAGCTTCAAAAGCCTCTTCACCTTTAGCCTCGCGGTATTCGTCTAGGCTTTCCATTTCCGTTAACATCTCGTGTTTAGATCCGCTTTCTAAAACCAGATTACAGCTAGAACCTGAGTTGATCTCCAAATACCAAACCCCAGATTCATCGCTTTTGTAAAGTATTAGATCCCCTAACTTGAGAGGCCACCTATCAAGCAACCCCCATTTCCCGTGCCAGTCACTTATTTCAGGAAAATCATCCGGATTGTCGGCGTTGCATGCTTCCCGTTCTTCATCGGTAGGATCGTATTGCCCAGCCTGATTATTTATAAGGCTAAAAGCAGCACTATCTAATTTCTTCAGTAATACCTCAGGTAATTCTTCTTTACCCGGAGGTATTTGTTTAAGGAGTTCAATATACCTCAAAGTAAATTCACCTCGAAAATCGATACGGTATACAAAATGTCGCGGGTATATCGGCCCGAACCGTTTAGGAGAGGGAAAACCTCTCTCATAGATAACATAGGCAAAAATGAAACCAGGTGGAAGAGACCTTGTGAGGATTCAATCATAGACAATTGAATACCTCTTAACTAACTGATTACGCTCTATCCTCTCTGAGCATCGAAGCGAACCGCAATCAACAAGCTCTTTCAAGCAATCGCGTTTAAGTTTTCTATCGCCGCGCACAAGATTTAGGAGTTGGTTCTGAGTAATCCCACGGTTCCTCGCTGCTGTTTGTCTTAGCTCGCGTTTAATCCGCTCTATCCTAGCTGCCAGGTCGTTCTGGGAAGGAAGGTAAAGCTTAACATTCTCCCCCATTGTTCGCGAGAGAACTTTACAATGATAACGCCTACTGCGATCCCGATCATGCTCACAGAGTTCCTGATCCTCTGGGCATTTTGGGCAAAGGGTTTGGCGCACTGCTATACTTGTATTCCTGGAAAAGTTATTAGTCCTATATAAATATTTTATATTAAGCTTATTTATTTCTGCTTTATATTTAATTAATCTTAAAATCCGCTTCTGGGCCGCTTGGAAAGACTCACTACTACTATTCATATGGGAATAGATACGGTCATAAGCTCCTTCCATTCTTATTCCTCTAGATCCTTTCTCCTAATCCTGATTCTCTCTATATTCCAATACTGAGATTTGCAACCTGGGCAACGCTTAGGCCTATCAACCCTTGAATGCCATCTGTAGCTACACCTTTTACAAATTTTAAGATCCATATACTATGATAGTATTCTTTAAAAACAAATAAAGCTATTGCACGGAGTGAAAGTAAAGCATCTAAAATAACAATGGAGGAAGAGCCTAACATTTCTGCTCAGTCCTCCAGGAAGGGCCTGAATCCGCCCCTTTGAATGAGGTGCTCCTCCCCTACCTCTGGAAAGCCTGGGCTCTAAGCTCCTCACTAATATACTGTCGAGAAAAGATAATATTATTTTAAAGCAATACCCCGATGCTTGCATCGGGGATAAAGGGCATCCGTGTCCAACTTAGGGATTGAATCAGATCTGAGTAGTACAATCTTTATGCGGCGACGCCTCGGATGCCCCGTCTGCTTGCAGCGGGGTGCGTCGCCGCCGTTTCACTTCGGCACTTCTATCTCTGGGGAAGAGATCCTATTGGCCTGGGCTTGG
>CAZRCS010000251.1:0-2656 GCA_964598645.1 uncultured bacterium
CTCCCGACAACAGTTTCAAGCGGGAACTGCGTTATGAACTGGCAAGAATGCTGAAGAAGGTAACCGAAGACATGGACGGCTTCCAGTTCAACACAGCGGTGGCCGCCATGATGGAATTCCTCAATTTCATTTCTGCTAACAGGGACAAGGCTCCAGCGGCTGCAGCAGATTGGAGAAAAGCACAGAGGGAGTTCCTCAAGGTTCTTGCCCCGGCAGCTCCTTTCATAACCGAGGAGCTCTGGCATCGTCTTGGTTTTGGAGACGGGCAGGAGACGATCCACCAGGGAAGCTGGCCCGTGTGGAATGAAGAGGACCTGGTGCTGGATTCAGTAGAGATCGCTGTTCAGGTAAAGGGAAAGATACGGGACAGAATACAGGTTCCTTCCGGAGCCACGAAGGAAGAAATAGAGAAGATAGCACTCTCAAGGGAAAAGATTCAGGAGTATCTGCAGGGAGCGCCTCCCAGACGGGTTATAATAGTTCCAGGCAGACTCGTTAACATCATCAACTGAAAAACTACAGGAGGAAACCTAAGTGGCCAAGCAGTACAGCGCACCCCCGGAAATGAAGATCGATACCACGAAGGATTACAAAGTGGAGATGGAAACAGAACGGGGAACCATTCATCTTGAGCTTTACCCGGAGTACGCCCCGATCACAGTGAACAATTTCATCTCCCTGGCTGAAGACGGATACTACGACGGAGTCTCCTTCCACAGGGTGATAGCAAACTTCATGATACAGGGCGGAGACCCCACGGGCACAGGCATGGGAGGCCCCGGCTACAGATTCCAGGATGAATTCAAGGGGAATCCCCTTACCCATGAGACCGGTGTGATCTCCATGGCCAACGCAGGTCCCGGAACCAATGGAAGCCAGTTCTTCATTACCCATGAACCCCAGCCTCACCTTAACGGCAAGCACACAGTTTTCGGCAAAGTAACCCAGGGTCAGGATGTTGTGGATTCCATCCGCCAGGGAGACATGATCTTCAAGGTGAAGGTGAAGAACTAGAAAACAGCGCGGAAGTGTCGGTTACTTCCTGTATGGGAGGTAACAATGCTCGCTTTCACAAGAAGCATCGGTCTTGTTGGTATAGACGCATTTCAGGTTGAAGTGGAGGTAGACCTCGTTAAGGGTCTGCCTTCCTTCACAATTGTCGGTCTTCCGGACAATGCGGTGAAGGAATCCAGGGAACGCGTTCAGTCAGCCATAGGCAACACCGGGTTTTCCCTCCCGTCGAAAAGAATGACGGTGAATCTGGCTCCCGCCGGCAGGAAGAAGGAGGGCGCCGCCTTCGACCTGCCCATTGCTGTGGGCCTTCTGGCTGCCTCAGGTTACATCCCGACTTCTCGGGCGGGTAAGTACGCCTATCTTGCAGAACTTGCCCTGGACGGCTCCCTCAGGCCTGTTAAAGGGGTGCTTCCAATGGCGGCAGGCCTTAACGGGGAAAACCTCGAGGGGTTCATAGTACCATCGGCTAATTCAGGGGAAGCGGTTATCGCATCGCCTGTTCCTGTGTTTCCCGCAGATAATCTCGAACAGGTATCTCTTTTTCTTCAGGGGCTGAACACTCTTGAAAAGGCGGATGCCTCGGGATATGCCGCGGACAGTGAAGAAACCTTTCCCGACTTCTCCGAGGTAAGGGGCCAGCAGCAGGCAAAAAGGGCTCTGGAAATCGCTGCAGCAGGAGGGCACAACGTTTTGATGATCGGTCCCCCCGGGTCGGGCAAGACAATGCTTGCGGCAAGGCTTCCCGGCATCATGCCCCCCATGTCCCGGGAGGAGGCCATTGAAACCACCAAGGTGCACAGTGTGGCAGGTCTTCTTCCCGAGGGTCAGTCACTTGTTATCTCAAGGCCCTTCAGGGCTCCCCACCACACGGTTTCAACTCCGGGGCTCGCCGGCGGGGGAACCAATCCAAGGCCCGGTGAGGTGAGTCTTGCCCACAACGGAGTCCTCTTTCTCGACGAACTGCCTGAATTCAGAAGGGGTGCACTTGAAGTAATGCGCCAGCCCATGGAAAGCGGGCGGGTGGTTATCTCAAGGTCATCGGCAACTGTTGAGCTTCCCGCCAGGTTCATGCTTGTGGCAGCCATGAACCCCTGTCCCTGCGGTTATCTCACCCACCCGGCCAAATCCTGCAACTGCACTGCAACTCAGGTTCAAAGGTATCTTGGAAAGATATCGGGCCCGTTGCTTGACAGAATCGATATTCATCTTGAAGTTCTTCCGGTACCCAGGGAGGACCTGGGCGAGCAGACCGACTCCGGCGAAACCAGCAGAGAGATAAGAAAAAGGGTCGTGGCAGCAAGAAAGATCCAGACAGACAGGTTCAGGAACACCAGGGGAGTTCACAGCAACTCGGGAATGACAAGCACCCTCACAAGAACCCACTGCAGGTTGGAAAGCCAGGGCAGAAAACTCCTCGATGCCGCCGCAGCAAGGTTCGGACTATCTGCCAGGGGTTACTACAGAACCCTTAGAGTGGCGCGAACCATTGCAGACCTGGAGGAATCAAAGGAGATAACAGCCGTTCACATTGCCGAGGCGGTTCAGTACCGTGCCCTGGAGAGGGACTACTGGGTTTAATTCAACACGACGAACCTGCAGGAAGCACCGCCGAATTCATCTGAGAAAGCGTAAGCAGAATAAA
>CAZRCS010000252.1:0-2640 GCA_964598645.1 uncultured bacterium
TTCAGGAATTGAATAATTTAATGAGATTCACTTCTGGCAGGAAGGCATAATGAGAATATTCATCTTAGCAGTTCTAGGATCAGGTCTGTTTCTGAATGCATTCTGCCAGGGAGTCATTACCGGCATCGTGTCCCAGCCGGATGGTTCCGCTCTCGTTGGAGCCACGGTGATGATAGACGGAACTCCCTTCGGAGCCATGACCGATGGCAATGGAGAGTTCGTGATCTCCGGTGTCCAGCAAGGTATCTATTCGATTACCGCCAGAATGGTTGGGAGAGATACTGAAACGGTTCAGGGCATTCATGTGGAGGACGGTAATGTCAGCAGAATAGATTTTGAACTCAGTGAAGACGTCAGCGGTTCCACGGTGATAAGGGTGGTGGAAACCCGCGCCCATATTCTTCGGGACGTACCGTCCACGGTTTTTGCCCTGGATCTGTCCCAAATGAGGGTAATGAATACCAATGGCATTATCGATATGGTTTCAGAACAGCCCGGAGTAATGAAGAGCAACGGTGATCTGCATGTAAGAGGAGGCAGGGCCGATGAACTGGACTACGTTCTGGATGGAGTTTCGCTTCGGTCACCAATGGACAACCGTTTGGGTTTCGACCTGCCCCTGGGCTCACTGTCCAGTGCAACACTGATCACCGGAGGTATGGGAATCGAGTACGGAAACAGCATGTCCGGAGTGGTTGATCTTACTGCTGCTGAAGGTAATGAAGACTTTTCCGCTTCAGTTACCGGGAAGCTTGGTGACGTTACTTCCATGACCCTACCCTCAGAGGTGCAGGTATTCAGCGAAAGCCTTGACCGGGATGTCTGCAGAACCAACCTCCAGGGGTTTGAGTTCTCCCTTTCAGGAGGAGAGCCTGTTTCAAGCATACTTCTGCCGGAGCTGGGCATGGCTTCAACGGACAAAATCACCTTCAGTCTCACAGGCCAGATGAATTTCAGCGGTGACGGAACCGATACCCGGGGGAACTGGTCCTACAACTGGCTCAATGATGCTTCAGGAATTCTGAAACTAGTATTCAGACCATCGCCTGGTACTGCTTTATCCCTGAGCTTACTGGAGTCCTACAGGGAAAACGGCTGGAATCAATGGGCCTGGTCTGAATACAGCGAAAGAAGCTGCAGCCAGGGAATTGCGTCACCTCCGGGCGACATTGACTATGCACTTCCGGCAATGTTCAGCGAAACCCAGGGGGCGGTTCTCAATGCAGGAACTCTTCTGGGTGACAGGGCCCATCTGCAGTTTTCACTCGGGCTGATGAGATTTCTCAACTGGAACAGAATATACGACCCCGAGGGCGGTTACACAGGAGAAAATTCAGGGTACCTTTACTGGCTCACTCAGTATGATCCTCCCGACCTGTTGCAGGACAGTCTGGGCTTTTTCCGTACTGGAGTGCATCAGAATGTCTGGTTCGATTCAAAGGCTGAGGTTTACAGTGCCGATTGCGCCCTGGACTGGAACGTTAATCCCAGGCTCAGACTGAAAGCCGGCATAGGGGGAAAGTATTACGATCTCTATCTTTACAACGTTTATTTTATAAGTCCCGGTAATTCCTACCTGTCCCTCTGGAATGAATATCCCCACTCAGCAAACGCTTACAGCCAGATCAGTTACAGGTTTTCAGGTGGTGGTATTGCTACCCTGGGCCTTAGGGGTGATTACTTCAATGCGAATACTTCTGTTTTCTCTCCGGAAACCGGAACCGGCTCAAGGGTTGAAGGAAGTTATCATGCAAGCCCCAGGGTAAGTTTTTCCGTTCCCTTCGGAGAGCGTTCACTATTCTTCACGACTTATGGCCACTATTTACAGCTGGCGCCCATGAATTGTTATTACCTGAGCACTACGTTCAGTTCCGGAGCTGACATGGTAGTTGCCGGTAATCCCGGTTTGGACCCCGAACTGACAAGCCTCTATGAAATCGGTATAAGACATGAACTGGACAGATATACCGATCTGTCCATCTCTTTCTACAACAAGGAGATGTATGGTCTTATCAGTACCGAAGATCATGAACAGGGAGACTATCTCATTTTCAGCAACGAGGGGAGTCAGGGTACGGCAAATGGTATAGAGGCTTCGGTGCACCGCAGGCAGGGATCGAACCTCAGCGGACAGCTCTATTACATCTTCTCAACTGCCAGGGGAAAGTACTCAACAATGCTGGACCAGTACAATCTGTCACAGAGTACCTTGGAAGCTGAATTCCGTGAAGATAACTATCTTGACTGGGATCAGACTCACCAGGCTGGTGTTTCAGTGAAGTACGAACTTTTTCAGGGAGAGGGTTTTTCCCTTTCGGGTCACCATCCTATTGATAACTCCTCACTGGAAATCAGCACGAGTTATGGCAGCGGTATGCCCTATACTGCTCCAGCCCAGGGTGACCTACCTGCAGAGATAAATGCCCTCAGGCAGCCATTCACAATGCAGACAGAACTGACCGCTGCAAAAACGATACCCACAGATATCGGCCTGGTGTCCATTAACTTCACCATATTCAACCTATTCAACCGAAGGAACATAGTGAACATATACGATGCCGGGCTTTTCCATGAAACAGGTGATCCCACGGGATATCAGGCGAACCCCAGAGCCTGGTCTCCTGCCAGACATTTTCTTCT
>CAZRCS010000253.1:0-2596 GCA_964598645.1 uncultured bacterium
GAGGATCTTCTTCCCACATGGTTCACCTATAGATACATACCGGGAGAAAGAACCATGTTCAAGGGTATAAGAAAGCTTCTTCCGGGATCCATACTGGTACTGAACACTGAAAACGGGGACTTTAAAACATCATTTTACTGGGAATGGAAGTTCCCGGAACCCCAGGGCAGTCTTTCACAGCCGGAAGCAGAAGAAGAATTCACACGACTTTTCGAGGATTCCGTACGCATAAGGATGAGAAGCGACGTGGAGGTGGGAAGCCTTATCTCCGGGGGTATCGATTCATCTGCAGTGGCAAGTGCCGCTGCCCTTCACAAACCGGACCTGAAACTATTCACCATCGGTTTCCTGGAGGGGAAATACGACGAAACGAAGGATGTGGACAGACTGCTTTCACTGATGCCGGACAGATTCGGGCAGTCAGAGATAATACGGGATACATGCCTGCCTGGAAGGCTTGACCTGCTGCCTGAGATAATCAGATCTGTGGAGGAACCCATATCCCTTGGCACTGTTGTACCAACCGACCAGGTATGCCGTCTCGCTTCGGAAAAACTTAAAGTGGTTCTTACAGGAGAAGGGGCCGACGAAATATTCGCCGGCTACCGAAAATTCCTGGTGGAAGCGGCAGCTCTCAGATATCCCCACGCTTCTTCAGAGGAGAAGGGAACCCTGTCTGATCTTTATCCGGAAATCATGGACCGTACAGGAGTCTACAGAGAAGATCACATCACAAGGCATATTTCAGGTGAGAGGCTGTTTTCAGATAATGAGTTAAGAAACCTTCTTGGTTCGGCAAGCATCGAGGGGCACAGTTCATGGGACCCCAGGCTGGGAAACATTCCCGCAACCCTGAATCCAATATCGGCCATGCAGGTAATCGAAACCCTCACAAGACTTCCCAGTTATGTTAACCTGCGGCTGGACAAACTCAGTATGAGGCATTCGCTGGAAACGCGAACACCCTTCCTGGATTACCGACTGGCGGAGTTTTCTGCATCTCTTCCCCTTGATCTGAGAGTTAACCTCCCTGCAGGAAGAGAAAAATACATCTGCCGGGAATCCTTCAGGCACAAAGGCATACTTCCCCCGGAAGTTACGACCCGTGAAAAGAAACCTTTCACAATGCCCATTGCTGACTGGTTTTCAGACCCTTCAACCCTTCCGGAGCAGATAACAGACATTCTCCTTGGCAGAGAAGTAGATTCACAGGGAATACTGAACGGGGACATGGTCCGGGATTATGCAGGAAAAGTCACAGGCAGGGGAGTAGGTCCAGAAACCCTTATTTCAGCCGGAGACCGGGTTTTCGCCATTGTGGTTTTCACCCTGTGGTACGGCGAATTCATTAAGGAAAAACCTTGAGATACGAAAACGAATTCAGGAAACTCATTGAAGAAAGAGTTTCCAGTAGAAGCACCAGAACCTTCGGATTCGAGTATGAATTACTCGGTGAAAAACCACTGTCGAAGTCTGATCTGAAAAATGTTCGAAGCTGCCTTCCCCAATTGGGATTCAGGGAAAGAGACGGCTTAACGATAAACGATACAGGAATGTACATAACCTTCGAGCCAGGTGGACAGATAGAGTTCAGCAGCCCGCCATTGAAACCTGATGACCTGACAACCTTCGACCTTCTATCAGGGCAGATACGGGAGGCAGTGGATTTCATCCGAATAAATACAGGAATTAATTACCTTGCTGTTGATTACATCCCCGGAAGGGACTCAGCACCAATGCTCCTGGAAGCCCAGCGTTACAAGAATCTGCATGAACTTCTTGGCCGCACCAGTGACAGGGGAAGGGACATGATGAAGGGTACAGCCGCCATACACTTCCATGTTGCTTTGTGCGGAACCGAAGAACTTTTAAGGCTATGGGAATTCATGTGTGCCCTTTCCAGAGATGAAGGCTATGCAATGGGAACTCAGAGAAGGGACATATGGAACAGAACCGATCCCTCAAGATGCGGTCTTACATGCTCAGGTGCTGAAAACATATCGTCTTCGGAAGAGCTTCTCAAGAAACTCATCGAGTTTGCCCTTAACGCCTTGGATCTCGACACCGGAGTTCCCTTTGGAAGCATTACACCAAGTCCCGATTTCAGTGAATTCCTCGTTCACTTCACAACCATTTTCACAGATGTGAGGCTGAACACCAAGGGAATGACACTGGAACTCAGAACCCCTGACTCAAGACCTCTGCACCATTTCAGAGGTGCCTGGATAACCTTCCTGGATATGGTCCAGCGCATGATGGATGACCATAGCCGGTTTTAGTTATTATTAAACAAATGTCATTCAGGAGGGTTTAAGGATATGGAAGAGAAGAGAAGCACAGATTTCATCAGAGAAATAATAGAAAACGACCTGGCGGCAGGGAAACACCATGAGATCGTCACCAGGTTCCCGCCTGAGCCCAACGGTTACCTGCACATAGGACACGCAAAATCCATCTGCACCAACTTCGGAATAGCAGAGGAATACCATGGGCGGTGCAATCTGAGGTTCGATGACACCAATCCCGTGAAGGAAGAAACCGAGTTCGTAGAAGGCATGAAGTTCGATATAGAATGGCTCGGGTTCAAATGGAACAG
>CAZRCS010000254.1:0-2587 GCA_964598645.1 uncultured bacterium
GCCAGACGGAGAGCTACGAAAACAATGAGACTTACCACCACAAGAATGAATGCCACAGGCTGACTGTACCGAAGGCCATAGGCTTCATATCTCTCGAACATCAGCACAGGCGCTATCATCGGGTGGTAGGCCACGACCACCACCGCTCCGAATTCGCTGAGTGCCCTGGCTGTGCTCATGATGAATCCCGCGAGAATACTTCTCCAGGCAAGAGGAAGGGTTATTTTTCTAAAGGTGGCAAACCTGGAAGCGCCGAGACTCATGGATACGTTTTCCAGCCTTGGAGATACAGAAGCGAATCCTTCCCTTGCAGCATTGA
This sequence comes from uncultured bacterium, assembly GCA_964598645.1. GTDB lineage: Bacteria > Fermentibacterota > Fermentibacteria > Fermentibacterales > JCC-6 > Sabulitectum. Next base: position 320 of record CAZRCS010000254.1, read on the forward strand.
TGAAAAATGGAATGGCAACGAAAACCATCACAGCGACAATTCCGTTCCTGCTTCCCATCACCCGAACTCCAAGATCGATGAGTATCCTTCCAAACCAGTGATTTCTGCCGGTTACGCCGAGTATGGCAATTCCAACGACAGGGTGCGGAATTACTATGGGGATATCAACAATGCTCATCAGGAGGCTTTTTCCGGGAAATGTTTTTCTGGCAAGAAGGTATGCGAATGGAGTTCCGGCGAGAAGGCAGATAACAGCGGCAAATCCAGCTGTGTACAGACTGAGAAGAATGGAATCCATAACCTGTTTGTCCGCTATGGTTTCTCTCAGTGCTGATGATTCAGGAGCTGCCATCATGTTTATCACCGGCAGTGCCAGGAACCCCATTACCACCAAAGCAGACACAAAACTCACCCAGAAAAACATTCCCCGGTTAAGCATGAAGATCTACTCCGTAAGAGCGGCTATTTCCCCGGGAATTTCCGATATGACTGTTTCCGGCGAAACCCTCACGGGGATGAAAGGCGGCTGGCCCATCTCGCTGAGTACTTCGAGACCCCCTTCCGGGCTTAGAATGAAAGCTGCGAAGGCCACTGCGGCTTCTCTGTTGGGAGCATTATCCGGAACTGTCAGTCCGTAGGCAATGGGGGCTCCGGTCATTGTTCTGAAGGTTCCCGGTTCACTTCCTGCAATCTCTGTAGAAGCGGTTGCATAGAACTCGGCCATGTCAGGATCACCCAGGTTAACTTCAGGCGCAAGCTCTACATAGTTCAGCCCATGCTGCACGGCCACCGAAAGATACTCGAAGGCATAGTCCAGATGGCCGCTCTGAAGAAGAGCGATGAGTTCCACGGACTTGGGTCTGATGTTCGCAGGATTTCTTCCCTGGATAAGTTCATCGAACAGACCGGGATCATCATAGTATTCCTCTGTGAGCTGAAGAGTAAGGAGAGTTCTGTATCCGCATGGGTCTGCATCGGGATCGGAGTGACCCCACTCCACTCCTTCTCTTCCAAGTATCTGGTACCAGTTGTCTGAATTGACTTCATCTGCGTATCGGCTTTCAGGTACATAGCAGAGAACCATCTGGTTAGTGGCGAAAACGCAGTTCCACCCTGTGTACTCGTCGATGAGCATGTTGTCTATTACCCTGTAGTCAGCCGATGCCATAACGTCGCATTCACGACCAAGCTCCGTGATCTTTCTCGCACATGCAACGCTGCCTCCAGCTTCCCGCTGTACGTCTACTTCAGGATACATTTCCTCGAACATTTCCTCTATACGCTCCAGGGGCACAGTAAGGCTTCCGGCATGAAAAACCGTAACGACTCCCCGGGGTACTGCAAGCGCGGCGCAGGAAAAAAGCACAACCGTCCAAAGCATAGTTCGCATACATCCTCCATTCTGTTATCATTTGCCTAATGAAGCGAGCCGGAGCTCACCGGGAATATTATCTTTATTCCCGTTGAACACAACGGTTTTATCTTAAGGAGAAAGATGCCAGACACTTGTCCCTGGGCCGAAAAACCCGGAATAATGAAGGAGTACCACGACACCGAATGGGGTGTTCCCGTTTTCGATGATCGCAGGATGTTCGAGTTTCTTGTCCTTGAGAGCGCACAGGCCGGTCTCAGCTGGATGACTGTTTTGAAGAAAAGGGAGAACTACAGAAAAGTCTTCTGCAGCTTCGACCCGGTTGAGATCGCCTCCTTCTCAAAGGATGACATAAACGGAATCATTCAGGATCCGGGAATCATCAGGAACAGGATGAAGATCGAAGCTGCGGTGAACAATGCACGGGTATTCCTGGACATTGCTTCAAAACACGGCTCTTTCTGCAATTTCATCTGGCGATATACCGATCACCGTCCCATAGTAAACAACTTTTCCAGTGTTACTGAAGTCCCGGCTGAAACGGAACTTTCCAGAAGAATAAGCAAAGACCTGAAGAAACTGGGGTTCAGGTTTTTCGGTCCTGTGATATGCTATTCTCACATGCAGGCAACGGGAATGGTAAATGACCACATGAACTTCTGTTTCAGGCATGAGGAAATTAATACTTTTCAAGAAACAGCAGATAGAGTATAATACACAGTTAAGCAGATGGTGATAGTAAAGACGGGCATTGAGTTTCATGAAAAGTATTGGTATAATCGTTCCTGTTGTACATTTCAGAATTCATAACGCTGGCCCATTAAGAACACAAGGTGGAAGATGAGAGACAGAATATTAGGCCTTGGAAGGCAGACTCCCCTTCTTAACGGTTCAAC
>CAZRCS010000255.1:0-2586 GCA_964598645.1 uncultured bacterium
CCTCCAGTCTGTTCAGAGGCTGGATGAGGGCCTCCTGCTTCAGTGGAAGCTTCATTAAAGGGTTCACCGAAAGCAGCTCTGATATTATGAAGACGATTTCGCAGGGTTGGTAGTTCTTCTCCAGGTCCTGGAAAATGTTGGTTGCGGCCTGTTGGAGCTGGCTGCGGGATTTGACTTTCATCAGGCCACCGCCTTCTGCTGTACAAACCAGGTCCTGCAGCTCCGGCAGATTCTGGAGCCGTTGTGGGCCTGGGCGGGGAGCCGATTCCGGCCACAGTGGGGACAGGTCCTGAATTCGGGGGTCATCTGCACGCCTCCGGCCTTGCGGACGACTGCGAAGATGAGCTTCGTCCTGTCGGCCTCTGGCACATCCTTTAGCACGCGGTCGATCGCTCGGTCGCATGCTTCAGATTCGCTTATTTTCTTGGGTCGTCTCATAGATCACACTTCTAATAATATCTATTACCTTCTAGTATAAATAACTACTTCTTCGTATAATCAACTAAAAAACATTACAACAAAATAGGATATAACTTTATATACTAGATGCAAGTATAATGAGTTATATGAGAGCCATAAGAAAAGTCGCTAAAAGCGGCCAAATATCGCTCACTCCGGAGATTATTGATATTATGGAGATTGAGCCAGGTGATTATATTGAATTTGACGTGATTAGAGTCGTGCGAAAATCGAACGCAAAAATGGAAGGGAGCAAGCTTGAAAACCCTCTGATGCCCACTCCTGAGCCCATTCTCGCTTGAGACGGTAGGTGCGAACTACGATGTCTCAGGACAATGCTAAGCTAGCAGAGGCTATAAGCTTGCCGGATGCCCCGGCTTTGCATTTAAAGTCCCTTTTTAGGGGAACTTTGGTTGCAGCCTTGTCGCGATTTATTGCCATGATCTTGCCTTCCCTGACAAGCTGTCCATGGTTGGTCAAGGCTGCAGATCTCATGTCCTCGTATCGTCTCAGCTTGCTCCTATCCGTCTTGCCGCCATGGTTCACAAGGATCCAGAGGACAATACGACCCCCGTATGGCAGAATGGCCGTTGATCATCATCTCATATATTTTCTGGCAAACGTAGCAATGAATCCTGCCCACAAAAGTGTTCCGATTATAGTTTGTATCATTGCAGCAATTTGAAATGCGGGAATAAGCTTATAACCATCACTTGCTGGATTGATGATAGCAGCAATATATCCTGGGGCAATGGAAATGGCAAAACTAACTTTAATGTAATCTGGCCAATAAGCAGCTCCAATTATCGCGTTTTCATACCAATAAAAAAGGCCGAATAAAACAACAAATACCCCCCATGAGATCATGAGCCTTTTTGGATTTACTCCATAAGCAAAAATATACTGAACAAAACATAATTCAAGTACATCATAAAAGAAGAATTTCCAGAAAGACCAAGCATCTGTCTTTAAACAATCCCATAAGCTGAGTCCGCTATTACCTCTGATACCTTTCTGCCTTCTTCTTGCGTCCATTTCTCGAAAAAAATGATAATCAGCTTCTTCTTTTTTCCCTTGATCATTAAAAATCTTTTTGGCTTTTGCGCAGGCTGCTTCTTCGTCTTTGGGGAATTTGAACGAAGAATCCCTAAAATTGAAAGACTCTCCCAAAAAACGAGTATCCATAAAAGATACGATGCCTTGAAATGTTGCATTACTAAAATCCACTTTCCTTTCAAATAGCGCATCCATGAATGTTACGTTATAAACGAAGATAGACCCAACGAAATTGGCTGCCTTATAAAATTTTGCACCTAAAAATGGCGTGTATTTATAGAATTTTGCCTTATCAAAGCTTGCTTCATTTAAAAAAATTGTGCCATTAAAATGAACTGCATTTTTAAACCTTGCCTCTCCAAAGTCCGCATATACGTTTATTATTGAATTATCAAATTTGGACTCACCAAAAAATTTTGCTCCATTAAATGTTACTCCACGCGAAAATCGGTTTGGTTCGATTCCGAACCTTGCATTGATAAAATCAAAATTTTTACAGGCTACAATTCTATGGAAATCTGCATGTGTTTTGAACTCCACGCACTTAAAGATAGCTTCTTCGCAGAATTTCGCTCCTTGAAAGCACGCTTGAAAGAAAACCGACTGCATAAATGATGTTGGACAGCAGAAAACTGTGCCACTGAAGTCAGCAGGCTCTTGAAATATGGTTCCCGAAAGTTCTATAGAACTAATAAAAATAATATCATTACATTTTATCGATTTGATTATTGAATTGGTAATTTTAATTATTGATTTTATAACTTTTTTATTTTCTGATATACCTAAGGTTCGTTGATCTTCATTGGTTATGGGAATCGTCTTCTGTTGAAGATTCAAATTACTCAAATCCAAATATCCATTAACAATGATCTGATTGTACTCTACGAGGTCTCCTTTTTCAATCTTGTCCAGAATCTCCTTTGGATTAACTTGCTGCATGGCATCAAATATTCTCATACATTATATAATCACACTCACTGCCAGAACTGAAATCAGTGCTTAGCCTTGGTCTCTTCCTGTCTTGGCTTTAGGGATAGCTGGCGTATCGACTCGTTCATTGAGTGAGCTGCA
>CAZRCS010000256.1:0-2576 GCA_964598645.1 uncultured bacterium
ACTCCGGTGGAAAAGGCAACCGCTTTTTCCTTGATCAGCGGAAGCAGTTCCCTTCTCCTTCGATCGGTGAGTTTCTTGCTGTCGTTCAAAAGCGGATGACTGAAGTCATCGGGAAGGATCACAGCAGATGCAACAAGAGGGCCTGCCAGAGGCCCTCTTCCCGCTTCGTCCACACCTGCGATACATCCGTACCGCTGTCTGTGTTCCCTGTCAAAAAGATCGTTCACCTATCCCTCGAAGGTTCTGCGCTCTTTGATCCTTGCTGCCTTACCTGTCTTCTTGCGAAGATAGAAAAGCTTGCTGCGACGGACTTTTCCCCGCCTGCCAAGTTCGATCTTTGCTATGCGGATAGAGTGAAGGGGAAAAATCCTCTCAACACCAACGCCGCCTGAGATCTTCCTGACGATAAAGGTCTCATCGATACCTCCGCCTCTTCTTCCGAGAACGGTTCCCTCGAAGATCTGAACCCTTACCTTGTCACCTTCGATAACCTGATAGTGTACTTTAACGGTGTCACCCGCTTTGAAGTCAGGGATGTCCGTTCGCATCTGCACCTGACCGACACTTCTCAGCAGTTCATCCATTGTCCTGCTCCTTTGCCCGGTCCGCTTCCCTCATGAGTTCCACGAACCTTTTTTTCACTTCTTCTTCGTTGCTTATCTCAAGCAGATCAGGTCTAACCCTTCTTGTTTTCTCCAGGGCTTCTCTGAACCGCCATTCAGCTATAAGTGCATGGTTGCCCGAAAGAAGTTCTTCGGGAACCTGCATTCCTCTGTATTCAGCCGGCCTGGTGTACCTCGGATAGTCCAAAAGGCCGGTTGCGAAACTGTCGCTCTTTGCCGATTCCAGTCTGCCCAGAAATCCGGGCAGCCATCTGAAAACGGCTTCCATCATGTACATGGCGGGAATCTCTCCGCCGGATACAACCGCTTCTCCCACACAAATCTCGTCGGTTACCGCTTCGGCACGGAACCTTTCGTCTACCCCCCCGTACCTGCCGCAGAAAACTATAAGTTTACCGCAACCTGCCAACTCTCCCGCATAGGCGGTATCGAGCTGTCTGCCCTGAGGGGTCATCAGGGCCACCCTTGCTCCGCTCCTCCAGGGAATGGATTCAAGGGTATCGAAAAGTGGCTCGGGTCTGATCACCATCCCGGCACCTCCGCCGAACTGGTAATCATCGATGGAACCTCTTCTGTCAACAGGATGCTCCCTTATATCGTAAAGCTCAACGGAAGCTATCCCATTCTCTATTCCCCGTCCGGTAACTCCTGTTCGCAGGAATTCCCCGAAAAGTCCCGGAAACGCAGTAGCAACAGCAACTCTGAGGGCCGGTTCTATAATTCCTCCAGGCCCTCAGGCAGCTGTACGGTAATTGTACGCTGTTCAGGGTCGACCTCACCGGTCAGAGCCAGGTTCAGGGGCACCGGGAATAAACCCTTCTCCCCCTTTACCATAAGCTGGGGATTCGTGCTGTTGTACTGCACTTCCTCCACCTGAAAGCGCATGCCGCCGGAAAGAACGGTAAAACCTGAGAATCCGTGGACAGGAAGGGGAAACCCCTCTTTAAGAACAGAATCAAGATCCACTGTAACGGTCTCTCCACGAAGCTCATCCGCCTGTTCCCTGGAAAAAAGTCCTTCGCAGTCCACTGTAATCCGTTCGTTGTCTCTTTTTCTCGAACGGGTAACCGTAAAAGGCTTCTCTCCGATGTACAGAACCGATCCCTCATCAAGGGGAACAGCAGGACCCATCACGAACAGCTTGAGAACAAGTCTGCCCTTCAGTCCATGGGTCCTTTCCACGTATCCGTAGGTTACTTTTCTTTCCATTCGATTTTTCAGTCCACTATCTCTATAGTGGCCTTTTCTCCTTTTCTCGCCGCGGCTGAACGGATTATCATCCTCATTGCCTTGGCAATCCTGCCTTCCTTACCGATAACGCGGCCGAGATCCGCTTCCTCGACCCTGAGCTCGTAGACAGTCATGTCTTCCCTTGTCGTCTCTTCGACGGATACCTCGTCGGGGTGTTCGACCAGGGTGCGGGCCATGTGTTCAACGAGTTCTTTCATCTTGTCCTCCGGTTGTGTGGTTTTGGGTCATACATCCCTGTATCAGCTGTTCCTGTTCTCGCCCTTGATAAACACGGTTTCAGGTTCAACGCCCTCTTCTCCATGAAGGATCCTGTTCCACTTAGCCATTGTTCCGCTCTTCCGGAGAAGACTCTTCATGGTGTCGGTGAGCTGTGCTCCGTGGCCGAGCCACTTGAACACCTTTTCCTCGTCAACCTTTAGTTCAAGGGGTTTACGAAGGGGATCATAGTATCCCAGTATCTCAATGAAACTGCCGCCTCTTGCCTTCCTGGCATCGGCAGCAACTATTCTGTAGAAGGGAGTTTTTGCACTTCCCATCCTTCTAAGCCTTATCTTGACCAATCGTTACCTCCTGTTCCCGGCGCAGCTCTGCGGATCATCTGAACATTCCAGCCATTCCGCGACTGTTGCGCATCTGTTTCATCATCTTTTTCATGGTTCTGTATTCCTTCAAGAGACGGTTCACATCCTGAACTGTGGTACC
>CAZRCS010000257.1:0-2545 GCA_964598645.1 uncultured bacterium
GTCATGGACATGAATGACAGATCCCTGCGAGACACCATCATAGGGCTGGGGGGGCGAACCCAGGGGGTACCCAGGGAGACCGGTTTCGACATTACCGCAGCTTCAGAGATCATGGCGATCCTTGCTCTTTCCCGGAACATGGATGACCTCAAGGCAAGGATGGATCGAATATTCATAGGACTTACCTATGACAGAGAACCGGTTACCGCAGCTGATATCGGGGTCACCGGAGCCATGGCGATGCTCCTTAAGGATGCCATAAGACCCAACCTTGTGCAAACCCTGGAGGGTAATCCGGCTTTCGTGCACTGCGGCCCCTTTGCAAACATCGCCCACGGATGCAATTCGATCCTGGCCACGAAAATGGCGGTGGCCTTTTCCGACTGGGCGGTAACCGAAGCTGGATTCGGTTTTGATCTGGGCGCGGAAAAATTCTTCGACATCAAGTGTCAGTACGGCGGTCTCTGTCCTTCCCTGGTGGTACTTGTGGTTACCTGCAGGGCTCTGAAGATGCACGGAGGTCTTAAAAGAAAAGAGAGGAGCAACGCCGATCCCGAAGCTGTTGCCGCCGGTCTTCCAAACATGGAAAAACACCTGGAAAACATATCGAAGTTCGGTCTTCCCGCTGTGGTCTGCCTTAACCGGTTCGCATCAGACACCGATGAAGAGCTTTCGGTGGTTCTTTCAAGATGCCGGGAGCTGGGAATTCCAGCAGCGTTGGGAGATGGCTTCGAAAACGGGGGGGCGGGCATGGAAGAACTTGCAAATCTGGTTCGCACGAATGCACGTGACTGCTCCGGTTGCTTCAAGCCCCTTTACGACTGGAACTGGGATGTGAAGAAAAAAATAGAAACGGTGGCGAAGCGGATATACGGGGCGGAGCACATAGACTACACTTCACTGGCCAAATCGGATCTGAAGGTAATCGAAAGGCTCGGTTATGACAAATTGCCGGTGTGTATTGCCAAAACGCAGAAGTCTCTGTCTGACAATCCGCTTCTTCTGGGAAGGCCAAAGGATTTCGTGGTTACCGTCCGAGAAATAGAGATTTCTGCGGGAGCAGGTTTCCTGGTGCCCATTACAGGAGAGATCATGCGTATGCCTGGTCTGCCTAAGCACCCTGCGGCAATGAATATGGACGTTGATTCATCAGGAAGGGTTACAGGACTTTTCTAGACAGGAGAACTCCATGAACAGGTACGGCTGTTTCCAGATAAGAACCTCCTGCGGGAGCTGCGGTCAGCCTGTTCCCGTGAACGGTCCCTTAAGGGAACTCACCTGCGGTTCCTGTTTCGAGAAGGTCCGTTTTCCGGCGGACATTTATGCCGGCTTCATGAACGATTTTGAAGAGGAGTATGAAGGGTATGCCGAAGGAGAGGGCTCAGGCGGCACCCTCATGTCCGGAAGCGGAACCTATAAATACGGTGTATGGAGACTCACCCCCAGATGCTCTTCATGCAAAAGACAACTTGTAATCCCTGATCCCCCGGGCATGATCCAGTGCGAATGCGGAACCATCTATCACCTTTGCAGCGGTCCGGACTGGTTGACCTCTGAAGTTCCGTCGCTCCGCTGGTATATATCCCGGGAAGCACCACCAGGATCGGAGATGCCCCAGAGTGGATCAGCCTTTGCAGGGGCCGATTCGCAGAAGCCCATTGTGATGAACTGTCCCCAGTGCTCCGGAGCCCTGTCCATCTCTGCAGGGAACGAAAGGATCATGACCTGTAGCTACTGTGATTCAGAGGTATACATTCCCGATGCCATATGGAAAAGGCTTCATCCCGCGAAAAAGGTTCAGGAGTGGTTTGCCTGTTTCCAGGGGAAAACGGAAAAGCAGCTTCTTGCGGAAAGAAGGGTAAGAGATAAAGAGGAGGAGAAGGAAGAACTTGCAGGTTGGAAGGCAAGAGCACTGCCTGAAAAGGTAAGGAACGGTTTCCGGCCATATGTGTTCCTGGCCTTCACCATGGTTCTTTTGTATCTGACAGGTGCCGTCATCGAAAGTTACTCGGGGAAGGGGAATTTTCTGGATGCTCTGCGCAGTCTTGCTCCATTCGGTTTTGCTTTACTGGCTGTGGGAATACCTGTTTTTATGGTGTTCCGCATTTTGTTCTCAGGAAGGACAGGTCATGGCAAGGCATGCCGGAACGCCATGGAGGCTCTTGCCCTTTCTAATGATTGGGAACACAGGGTTTATGGAAACGGACCGGGTGAAATCCGGGAAACCGTAAGGGGTCGGGAGATAGAGATACATCCCGGGGAGGAATATGCCGTGGAGGTGGACATCAACGAATCGGTTTTCTACCTGAAAACAGAACCCCCTGGATACCCCCCGGAGGGTATGCACAGGTTCACAACTGGAGACAGTGAGTTCGACAGTTTATTCCCCTTCAGATACGCCGAGCCGGAAATCGCAGCAAGATTGGAAAATGGAGAGATGGAAGCGTTGAAACCTGTTAAGGATTTTCTTGACAGATGGGCACCCAGGCTGGGAAGACTTCAGATAGACTGGTCTTCTGTTTCCGTTCACATTACTCCCGGTTGC
>CAZRCS010000258.1:0-2543 GCA_964598645.1 uncultured bacterium
TTTTGACCAGCCCTAAGTGCAAGGTCATCTTCCATGTATAAAAATATGACTTCGAAGAAAGACACAGAAGGGAGGAGGCTTCACCCCCTCCCTTCAACCCTCCCCTGAGTAGGATAGGCTCGGTGGGATGGACAAGCATCCCACCTTCGCAAGGAGAATATCTCAATTCAGGAATTATTTGCTCTTCTCCGATAACTCTTCCCATTCATATTGACAACCATTGCCCGATGAGTGATCCGGTCAAGAAGGGCTGCTGTCAATGTTTTATCATGAAACACTTTTACCCATTCAGAAAAGGGTAAATTTGTGGTAATTACCGTACTCAGTACTTCATATCTGGCAGCGAGTATCTGAAACAATAACTCAGCTCCTTCCAGATCAAAGGTAATGTACCCAAGTTCATCAAGGATCAAAAGATCGATTCTCTTGATCTGCCTCATCAGCACCGTCAATCTTCCTGACCTTTTGGCTTCCAGAAGTTCATTAACCAGGCCTGCTGCCGTTTTAAATATCACCTTGTAGTTATTCTCACATGCAAATACTCCGGTTGCAATAGCCATGTGAGTCTTACCCGTTCCAGAATTTCCAATAAATACCACATTCTTCGTTTCGGGTATAAAATTCAGTAATTTCAGATCCGGTAGGATCATCCTTCCATCATCTGGTAAATCCTGTATTGACAATTCTTCGAATCTTTTCTGGGTAGGGAATCCTGCTTGTTTAAGTGCTCGGATCTGCCTATTGGTCATCCGGATATTCAGTTCGAACTGACAGGCTTTCGTCAGAACTGAAATGATTTGCGGATTAGATTCACACTGATCCAGAATTGACTGGTAAACACCGGCAATATGGAGCTGTTTGCACATATCTTCCAGTTCATTCATCATACTGAACACTCCGCCACACAATCATACACCGTTAGATCCGGTTCCTGAACACCGATTATATCATAATTCTCTAATGATTCAACAGACGGTGGAGGAGTATTATGTAAAACCATCCGAATGGTAGCATATTCCGGTGGAATCTGTCTTTGTTGTAACTTTTCTATCGCACTAATCAATTCATGAAGAGAATACTCCTTGGACAGATTCAGTATCTCAATAAACTCCAAAGGTTTGTCGAAGTAGCGAGATTTATACAGGTCCTGGAGAATTTCAGGTGCCTGCTGAATAACTTTGGAATGTCTGAGTGAACCCGGTTTTCGTTCAAAGGTCTTCAGGAAGTGACAGATATTGAGAGAATACTGTCCTTTTCCAAACAATCTCGTGTGTGTGGCAATCAGATCAGGACCGGAAACCAGATCAATCCGATCCTGATATATATTGAGCAGAATTCGTTTTTGGCGATAGGTATCAGGCACAGAGTAATAATTCCTGTCAAAAGATACAAACGAGTATTTTGATATTTTTGCAGGTCTTGTCAGTACGTTTGAATACTCAAGAGTAGGAAGAAGAAGCATCGCATTCTGTTCGTCTTTCAATGCTTCCACTGGAGTCTTTTCCCTTCGATACACGTGGAGATTATTCATCTGCTCAAGGGATCTAATGAGCCATTGTTGAGCCTCTTCAAGTGAATTAAATGACGTGCGATCTCCGAATGTATTCCTCCGGATATAACTGACACTCTCCTCATCTGTACCCTTCTCATGCGGGGAAACGGGATTGCATACTTCGTACGAATACCCATAATGCGAGGCGAATTGTAAATAGGAGTCCTGGAACTTTTTCCGCGGATAATCATAGACCGCTCTTAGGTTGTCATAGTAGATGTACCGGGGAACGGACTGGATAGTATGAAAGAACTGGATATGGGCGTCGATTACTTCCTGCTGAGTTTCATGGTAATAAAGTCGGGCAAACCGGAATAATGACCAGGTCAGAACCATAACTGCCATGGAAACCTTTATCCAGATCCCTTGGATTTGGAGATTGACTTCACACCAGTCAAATTCAGCTCGGTATCCAGGTTCAGGAGCCTGGAGGATATAGACCTCACGGTGAGCATGTAATTTATTCCAGTCAGCAATGATCTCCCGGACCGAAGAATAACCAATAGAATATCCCGTTTGAATCAGTTTGTCATGTATTTGACGGCCATTCATTCGCTGTTTTTTGGGTCGGTTTACGTTTTCCTCTAACAAAGAATGAATGAAATGGATCATCTCGTCGGTGATTGAACGACGAGGTTGTTCAATTATCCGGTTTCGAGGGAGTATTTCTTCTCGGATACCGGATCTGACTTCATAATATCTCCGGATATACTTTTTGATGGTATTTCGGGAAACATGCATTTCCCTTGCCACCTGGCTGTATGAACCGCATCGATTGTAGGATGCGATGATCTCCTGGATGTCTGACATCGTTTTCACCTCAAGTATCCACCTCACATGCGGAGGGGATTGATTTCTTGTCCTTTAAATAGGATGGTCAAAAACGAAGTGGCGCGACTTTATAAGCCCCTGGTCAAGAATCAAGTGGCAATTACATTCATCATCCGGATATCCCTTTCTGCCAGATTATTATCGAATGGAACAATCTGAT
>CAZRCS010000259.1:0-2525 GCA_964598645.1 uncultured bacterium
CTGTTCCGTCGTAGCCCGACGAGCTGGCCGTGAAACTTTACTCGTAAAGTAATGGTTCACCTCGAACAAAGTAATGATGAAGCATGATCAGAAAAAGAATCCAGCTTCTTCCCAGGAAGGACGCACATATTCTTGATTTATCCTTATTGTCCACGGATTGATAGATTGATATGCCTGCTGCTTATCATTTTATAATCCATTATAATTTCCAGTTTATGACTCTAAGAGCTCCTTAGAATATATAGAAGATTTCTTATCAACTATACCCTCCCCCCTTCTCTCCTTGTGGCGCTTGATATCGCTCTACTTTCGCTTATCATTTTCTCTATAATAGTCATTATATGAATATAAGTGAATCAACGAACTGTAAAGAACCTGAGAAAAGCACTATGACAGCTAGGCCAATACCGGGCCAAAGCTTGAGGATGACACGGGTAATGATACCTCCCCGTTGCAGGAAAGTTGCAGTAAAATCGTTATCTAGTTATGTAGTGCAACGGGTGCAACGGGTGAAACGGGTAATTTAATATCATTTCCTCTCAGATCTCTAATATCATGGTTATAGTTCTCCTCGGATTTTCCCGAGAAATGTTTGACCCTTTTCTACCCGTTCCACCCGTTTCACCCGTTTCATGAACCTCCTCATATCGGTTTTAGTGAAACGGGTAACCCGTTGCGCTCCGTCTCTCACCCGTATTCTTGCCCTCCTCGTCCCGATTCCGGTGAAACGGGTAACCCGTTGCTCTTGGTTATTCACCTGTATCGTCTCCCGCCAGCTTCTCCCAATCCATGACCAACACCTTTCGCCCCTTTCCCGTTATCCTCCTCATGAACGTGTATTCCTGGCTTGTGGGGTTGTATCTCAGGTATCCTCTTAAGTGTAGCTGCCTCTTCATTGATTTCTCGTCTGCTCTCGCTCCCGTTGTTGATTTCTGCCACCCTGGCAGCAGTATGCTTTTGAATACGGCTGGTGTTATCAGTAGGTCCCCGTCTCGGTGCTCTCCTATTACTATCGCGTTTGGTACTTGGGTCGTGGCTTCTCCATAGTTTCTTATTGCCAATCGTCCCACCTCTATCTCTGCCTTTAACCAACCCACGAATCTCTCAGCGTCCAAATCTTCAGACACTTCTGATTTAGATTGCGTTATGTGCGTCTTGATTGCTTCCTCGACCACTTCCTTAAGCTCTTCCGCCGTGTCTCTCATTGGCGGGAAATTGTATAACAACTCCCATATCAATGCTATAATAGCGGCATTTGTGGCTATCCTGCCTGCGTTTATTGCGTCTCCTGCGTCTCTGAGATATTTCCCTCTCGCTATGTCGAATTTCTCCGAGAGCTGCCTTAACTGGTCCTGGCCTTGATCAGATCCCAACCACAGGCACCACTCTTTCCCCAGCTGCACGAGGTCTCTTATGTGCTTCTGCGCTTCTGCCAGTTTCCCCAGGTCTTTAGCTTTCGTCCATTGTAGCATTACTGTCCTTGCTCTGCTGGCTGCGTCCTGGCCTGGATAGTTCTCTCCTGTTATTATCGGCATGCATAGGTACTCTTCACTCTCCCTCATGCTACTGTCCTTGTTCATCCTCCTCTTTTCTCCTCCTTCGCACAACGCATGAACCACCGCCTGAATCCTTGCAGCGTCCTTATCGGTGTAGTTCTTGTAATTGTCAATCACGAAGGGGAACGGGCCGGTCATTGCTGCCAGATGCTCTATTGAGTTTGCCGTTGCTCCATGACCCCATCTCAGTATGTTGATTTCATGAGAATATGCTTCTCCCCACATTGACATTAATAGCTGGACGAACGCGGTTTTATGAGTTCCTGTCATTCCTACCAAGAACGTTGCGAACCTGTCCCCTGGCCACAGTCTTGCGATAACTGGCGCTCCCATCATTGCCGCTATCAATATCACGGCGTTCTCGGAGTCGAATATTCTTGTCAGCGTCTCTAACGCTTCAACTCCTTCGTCTACATCTCCTGCTGGTGTTAGATCTATCTTTATCCCGGTCTCATAGTTGAACTTCCCGTTATCTATCAACCCCGGCGCTGCTAATCTTCCATCCGACCACTGCGGCCTATCGAATAGCTTAATCGTCCTTGTGTATTGTGACAATCTCTGTATTACTTCGAGGTTTAGCTGTCCTACTGGGTGCCGTCCGAACTCATTAACCAGCTTCGCCTTTAGCGTCTTGCTGTTGCTTGCGTCCTCGGCTTTTATCGTGAACGTGCTCACCTCTTCGTCTCTTGGCCCGCAGGCAATGACGAAGCTTCTTTCAACCCCGCCCGGTCTTTGCAGTTCTTGAATCTCCCTTATAACTGCCCAGCCATCAGCAATCAATGACGTGTTGCCTACTACACCGTCTCCTTTCAATCCTTTACAGGTCCTCCCTGCCAGGTCTACAAAGTATCCTTCGTCGTGTTCTACCTTATCCACGTCTCTTTGCCTTCCCGCCTCCTGTCTTGGCGGTACCGCCGAAAAAGATAAATCCCCCGGGGTGCTACTATCCTTATTCACTATCCGTGATTT
>CAZRCS010000260.1:0-2521 GCA_964598645.1 uncultured bacterium
TACCCGTGCCGGGCATCAACAGCCACGCGCTTCAGGAGGCTTTCGCCGGAGGCGGCGGGGTTATGGGCATGTTCGACCTTTTCGTTGGTGGTGCTCTTCAGAGAGCAAGTATCTTCGCTCTGGGAATAATGCCCTACATCTCCGCTTCCATTATCGTTCAGCTCCTGGGATCGGTGCTTCCCTACTTCGAAAAACTGAAAAAAGAGGGTGAAGCCGGCCGTCAGAAGATGACCGAGATAACGAGATACGGAACGGTTCTCCTGGCCTTCATTCAGGGTCTGGGTATCAGCCAGTACCTTATTGGGATGAACCAGCAGGTACCCGGCGTGGTGCCGAATTCAGGATTGGGGTTCACCGTGCAAACCGTGATAACCCTGATCACAGGTACCATCTTCGTGATGTGGCTTGGGGAAAGGATCAGCGAGAGGGGTATTGGCAACGGTATAAGCCTTATCATTTTCGCAGGTATCGTAGGCCGTCTTCCCGATGCGATCAGCACCCTGTACCGTGACATCTTCGTCTTCCAGCAGACGAACTTCATAACGGGAATCTTCCTGATCGTGTTCATGTTCGCCGTGGTGGCCTTCGTGGTTATCATGACAGAGGCCCAGCGGAGAATACCCGTTTCCTATGCGAAGCAGGTTAGAGGACGGAAGGTTTACGGGGGACAGAGTACTCACATACCACTGAGGCTTAACACCGCAGGTGTTATCCCGGTGATCTTCGCTCAGTCCTTCATGATGTTCCCGTCCACGCTGGCGATGTTCTTCCCGGGAAGTGATATCTCGGGTTGGGTAAACAGCTGGATGGCTCCGGGCAGTCTGGTTTACATAACCATCTACACGGTGCTCATCATTCTTTTTGCTTATGTTTATACGGCAATCGTCTTCAATCCACAGGATCTTGCCGACAACATGAAGAAGCAGGGCGGTTTCATACCGGGAAGAAAACCCGGTAAGAGCACCGCCAAGTACATAGAAAAAGTTCTTGTAAGGGTAACCCTTCCGGGAGCTATCTTCCTGGCTGCAATAGCTGTGCTTCCCATGATCATGATGCGACACGCAGGAGTGAACTTCATGTTCGGCGGAACGAGCCTTCTAATTGTGGTGGGTGTAGCGCTGGAGACCCTCAGACAGATAGAGACACACCTTCTTATGCGTCACTACGATGGTTTCCTTGCAAAGGGAAGGATTCGCGGCAGACGATGAGAATAGTTTTCTTCGGTTCTCCAGGTTCAGGAAAGGGTACCCAGGCATCAAGGATAGCCGGGCACTTCAACCTGACCCATATCTCCACCGGGGAGCTCTTCAGGGCAAAGGTTCTGGACGGCACCCGGATCGGGCAGAGAATCGGTCACATAATAGCCGCGGGAAAGCTTGTTGACGATATCACCACCAACTACGTGCTTTTCAAGGCCCTTGATGGTCTTAAGAGGTTTCTGGTCGACGGCTACCCGCGGGATGTGGCTCAGGCAAGGTCCTTCGATGTTCATCTGGAAAACCTGGGGCTGGAATTGACCTGCGCTCTTTTTCTGGACGTACCCGAGGAAGAGGCAGTGAACAGACTTCGTCTGCGAAGAAACAAAAGACAGGAAAAAACGGAAAACTGCCGGAGAGCCGATGACGCGCCTGAGGTGATCCACCATCGGTTCGAGGTTTACCAGCGGGCCACGCAGCCCCTTATCGAATACTACGGCAGCCGGATGATCGCCATAGACGGTACGGGGACCGCAGACCAGGTCACTGAGAGAATTCTTGAGGTGCTTAAACCATGGGAATAGTAACTTCCACCAGTGATTTGAATTCTGCGAAGGAATCGGGAAGAATAGTGAGAAAGGTTCTTACTGAGCTTGCCCAGTTCATTAAGCCCGGAGTTACAACGGCGGAAATAGATGCACTTGGCCGGGAGATAATCAGAAGCGAGGGGGCCATCCCTTCTTTCCTGAACTACAACGGCTATCCTGCAGCGGTTTGCATCTCCATTAACCGCGAGGTGGTGCACGGCATTCCATCCGCCGAAAGACTGGTACATGATGGAGATATAGTAGGTATCGACGTGGGTGCGTTCAAGAACGGATTCCACGGAGACGCCGCTGATACGGTCATGGTGGGTAATGTATCCCCGGAAGCTGAAAAGCTTGTCCGTGTCACGTACGAGGCCAGAGAACTGGGAATTAAAGCGGCTATTCAGGGCAACTGTGTGGGTGACATCGGCCATGCTGTTCAGAGTCATGTTGAGGCGAACGGCTTCAGTGTGGTTCACCAGCTGGTGGGTCACGGAATAGGCAGAAAGCTCCATGAAAATCCGCAGGTTCCCAATTATGGAAGACCGGGAAAGGGCACCAGGCTCAAGAACGGACTTATGCTGGCCATTGAGCCTATGGTAAATGCCGGAGTGGCGGAGGTGCGGTTTCTATCAGACGGGTGGACGGTGGTAACTGAGGACGGAAAACTCTCAGCCCATGCAGAAAACACCATCATGGTTAACGGAAATGAGCCGGAAATATTGACGGCATAGCCGT
>CAZRCS010000261.1:0-2514 GCA_964598645.1 uncultured bacterium
AGCACTTGGAAGACCCGGACACATTTTCCCCCTTGCAGCAAGGGACGGCGGAGTTCTAAGAAGAACCGGTCACACTGAAGCCGCTGTGGACCTTTCCCGTCTTGCAGGACTGCATCCTTCCGGTGTTATCTGCGAGGTAATGAACGAAGACGGAACCATGGCCCGACTGCCGGATCTGGAAGTATTTGCCGAAAAATATGGACTGCTGATTACAAGTGTTGAAGAACTTGTGAAATACCGTCACAGGAACGAGGTTCTTGTGAAATGCCTGGCTGAGGCCCATCTGCCAACGGATTTCGGTGAGTTCAAAATGAGGGTTTACGAAAGCCTTACAGACGGAGAAACCCATGTGGCCCTTTCAAAGGGTGATGTGGCAGGAATGGAGAATGTTCTTGTCAGGGTGCATTCGCAATGTCTCACAGGCGATGTGTTCGGAAGCCGGCGGTGCGATTGCGGAGGGCAGCTTCATGCCGCCATGGGAAGAGTTGCAGACGAGGGTCTCGGGGTTGTCCTTTACATGTCCCAGGAGGGCAGGGGAATAGGTCTTGCCAACAAGATCAGAGCCTACCACCTGCAGGATCATGGTCTGGATACTGTTGAGGCCAACGTTGAACTCGGTTTTGCCCCTGACCTTAGAGATTACGGAATAGGTGCACAGATACTTAGCGACATGGGACTTTCAACCATAAGACTCATGACGAACAATCCGAAGAAGATAATAGGGCTATCCGGCTACGGACTTCAGGTGACTGAACGGGTCGGAATAGAGGTGTGTCCCACTGAAGAAAACCGTTTCTACCTTAGAACGAAGAGGGACAGAATGGGACACCTGCTGAAGGGAGTGGATGAAAATGGCCTGGATTCATGAAGGACAGCTTGACGGAGAAAATCTCAAGTTAGCCATAGTAGTTTCCCGTTTCAACAGCTTCATAACGGGTAGGCTCCTGGACGGGGCACAGGACTGCCTGCTTCGTCACGGAGTTGAAGAAGACGATATAAACGTGTTCTGGGTGCCCGGAGCCTGGGAGATTCCCGCTGTTGCGGCGAATCTTGCGCAGAGCCGCTCCTTTGATGCGGTCATATGCCTGGGAGCCGTTATCAGGGGTGATACCCCTCATTTCGATTTTGTAGCAAGCGAGAATGCCAAGGGTATTGCCCAGGCTGGAATGAATTCAAACGTGCCTGTGGTTTACGGTGTCGTTACCACGGATACAGTCGAACAGGCAATTGACAGGGCAGGCACAAAGAGCGGGAACAAGGGTTTCGAAGCTGCCATGACAGCCATTGAACTGGTAAACCTTTACGAACAGATACACGGTTTTACCGTTCCAAACGAAGAATTGGCGGAGGAGTAGATTGGGTCAGAGAACCAGAGGAAGAAAATTTCTTCTCCAGTGCAGATATGCGGCAGAGGCAAACGGTCAATCCCTGGACGACAATCTTGAATCCATGTCTGTTTCCTCAAGGATTTCAGATCCGGAGACAAGGATATGGCTCAGGGACCTGGGTAAAATTGCCTTGAAGCACAGAGAAGATATCGACCTGAAAATTGAATCTGCTCTTCAAAACTGGTCCATGGAAAGACTCACTCCGGTAACCAGGCTGATTATTCAGCAGGCCCTGGCGGAGCACCTTTATATGGATATACCTGCACCGGTTGCGGTGAAGGAGGCGGTTAAGCTTGCCATCGAGTTCGAGGGGCCAAAAACAGGTTCCTTCGTGAACGGAGTCCTTGACAGGCTTCTTTTCAGAAAAAACGAGTAGACAGGGCTCATTGACAACAGGGCGGAAACTCCAGAGATTGTCTTCAGCGGGGAGTAATTATGCTGATAAGGGTGATAAGTGACGTTCACGGTAACCTTGCAGCTCTGAAGGCGGTTCTGGATCATGCCCAGGGGGTTGAGGCAGATAGAACGGTGTGTCTTGGAGACACCGTTGGATACGGGTCACATCCTGGTGCATGCATCAACCTTGTGAGACAAATATCCGATGAAACCGTTGCCGGGAACCATGATTATGGAGCAGCGGGACTGATGAGCATATCCAGTTTCAATTCCGACGGGCAGAAAGCCATTGAATGGACCAGGACCCAGCTGGAGGAAGACCAGATTCAGTGGCTTCAGGAACTCCCTCTTCAAACCTTCTTCTATGGCATCAACCTCACCCATGCCTCCCCTGCAAACCCCTCTTCATGGACTTACATAATGACAGCGGCAAATGCCTCTGAAGCTGTGCTTGCCACCGGAGAGTATCTTTCAATCTATGGCCACACCCACTATGCCATGCAGTGGACCAGAACCGGAGACTGTTCGGGAGATGAAACAGGAACCACCGACGAGGTGGCAATGATCAACTGCGGAAGCGTGGGCCAGCCCAGGGACGGAGACCCGAGAGCGGCATATCTTCTTCTGGACACCGAGAAGAGAACCTTCAGGCACGTAAGGGTAGAGTACGACATAGAAGCTGCTGCAGTTGCCATACGCGCCGCCGGCCTTCCCGAGCACCTTGCAGGAA
>CAZRCS010000262.1:0-2510 GCA_964598645.1 uncultured bacterium
AAAAACGATGCGGAGAACGTAACCGAGGCCATCAATGCCCTCTGGGAATCCCTGGATGCCATAATAATTTCATGCGGCGGAACCGTGGATAAACACATCGGAGACTGCGTAATGGCAGTGTGGGGCGCGTCAGGGGTAAAGGAAGACGACCCTGTGCGGGCGGTGGAGGCTGCCCTTTCCATGCAGGAAGCCGCGTCATCCATAAGCAGCGGTTCCAGGGGTCTGATACCTAAGTTCGAGATAAGGATAGGTTTGCACTCCGGGCCTGTGTTCATAAGCTCGGTGGGTCTTGGGGATGAGTATACCGTCATGGGGGACACGGTCAACGTGGCAAGCCGTCTGCAGAACCTTGCTCCCCTGGGCTCGGTGCTCGTTAGCCGTCACACATGGAAGCATCTCCGGGGAAGGTTCATCTGTACCGAAAGACCTCCCGCCAGGATCAAAGGCATCGATGAGGAGATGGAAACATTCATAGTGGTGGGAAGGACCCCCGGCATTTACATGGGCCTTGATACCTCGATATTCGGCAGAGAGACCGGGATGGTGGGTAGAAGCAGGGAACTGGACACCCTTCTTTCGTCATTCTCCAGGGTTGTGGGGAACCGGTGCACCGAAGCTGTTACAGTGGTTGGAGAAGCGGGTATAGGGAAATCACGGCTGCTTCATGAATTCCGCAAAAGGGTTGAGGACAGAGGCGCACAGATAATTTTCTTCAACGCCAGATGCACCCCTGGGATGGAGGACATGCCCTGCGGTGTTTTTCGCGATCTTCTTCGTATATCCGCCGGTGTGCTTGAGAGTGATTCCTCCGCGGAAACCATGGAAAAGCTGATTACCTCCATGAAAAGATTCAGCACCCGGGAGGAGGCTTCACAGGCCTGCTTTTACGCTGGGTTCAACACCGAAACTTCCGGCTTCTCCCACGGAAGAGAAGAAACCATGCAGGGCCGCTCAGCTCTTCTTGACTTTTTCCGAAGGGCATCACTGAAAGAACCGGTTCTTCTGTACCTGGAAGACCTTCACTGGGCGGATCCGGTTTCCCTTGACCTGATCCGGGACCTTGTCACCACCAATTCTCAAGGATCTATGCTTGCCCTGTGTCTGGCCCGTCCGCCCCTTTTCCAGAGATGCCCTGACTGGGCAGAGGATATCCAGGGGATACTTCTGGAGCTCGGTCCCCTTTCAGAAGATGACTGCATGGAAATGGTGTCTTCCATCCTGCAGGGGATCTGCTCTGTGCCACGGTCCCTTGCGGAGCTTTTATCATCTAACTCCGACGGGAATCCCTTCTATGTGGAGGAACTTCTGAAGATGCTCGTGGAAGAAGGAGCAATAGACCAGGAGACCGGAACGGTGCACATAGAAGCCCTTTCCGGGACAGGGGTGCCCTCTACCCTCACAGGCGTGCTTCAGGCAAGACTGGATTCCCTGTCCCCTGAGGAGAGAAGGGTTCTTCAGACAGCATCGGTGATCGGCCGTGTTTTCTGGGATCTTACCCTGGGGGAACTTCAAGAGTCCCTGAACAGGGAGGTTCTTGGGGATTGTCTTTCTGCTGCCGAAAAGCGGGATATGGTTCACAGAATGGAAAGATCCGCTTTCCGGGGATCCGGCGAATACCTTTTCAAGCACGCAATTCTCAGGGATGTCACCTACGAAACTGTGCTTCTGAAGGCGCGAAGGAAGTACCACAGGCTTGTTGCCCGCTGGCTTCTTGAAAACGTGGGAGACCGAACAGGTGAGTTCCAGGGAACCATTGCGGCGCACTTCGAACTGGGAGAAGAGTGGCCGGAGGCTCTGGATTGGCTTTTAAGGTCAGGAGATTCAGCACTGCGCACAAGCGGCTACAATGAGGCGGTATCAATATTTACAAGGGCTCTTTCCATACCCGGGGAATTTCTGGACCCGAAGACCCTTTGTGAACTGCTTCAGAAGAGGGGTGTCGCCTTTGAAAAACTCGCCAGATACTCTGAAGCAGAAAGAGATCTGCGCCGGTCTCTCCGGTTGTCCGTGACCCACTCTCTGGCAGGCAGCCAGGCAGAAGCTCTCTCCACCCTTGCCTGGATAGCCACCATAACAGGAAGAAGAAAGGAGGCAAAAGAACTGGCATTCAGAGCCAGGGATGCCGCTGAGAAAGCAGGTGAACCTGACCTTCTGGCAAGGGCACACATGAGAATGGCGGACTACGAAGAGGAACAGAAATACGATAAGGTTCTTGGGTATTTCAGCAAAGCCCTGGAGATCTACACTGAAACAGGCAGTGAAAACGGTATTGCAACGGCGCTTCTGAACATGGGGAACGTGGCTCTTGCCTTCGAGATCCTCGACGATGCGGAGGCATATTACCAGAGGAGCCTTGCAGTCTACACCGGTCTGGGCAGCCGTTGGGGAATGGCTAACTGTCTGGCTAACCTGGGCCTTGTGGCTTCTGAGAGGGGAGATTTCAACCGGGCGAGGGAAAACTACGGAAGAAGCCTTGAAATCTCAGGAAAGATCGGCGACCGGGAAGGTGT
>CAZRCS010000263.1:0-2510 GCA_964598645.1 uncultured bacterium
CAGGTGATACTGAATCTCTGCGTCAATGCCAGAGATGCAATGCCCGGAGGTGGAAGGCTTATCATTACAACAGGCTTCGACAGCATTGATAATCGAAAAATGGCTGTTCTCAGCGTAGAGGATTCCGGATGTGGAATGAGTGAACAAACCACAAGAAGGATCTTCGAGCCATTTTTTACAACAAAGGCCCCGGGACGGGGTACAGGCCTGGGGCTGTCCACCGTTATTGGAATCATCGAACAGCATGAAGGATCCATTGAGGTGGAAAGCACAGTAGGCGTAGGATCAAAATTCACGGTCTTTCTTCCTCTTTCAGGGAACCTGTACACTGAAACACTTGAAAATGCGGAATCTCCGAATTTGCAGGGGGGAACAGAAACTGTTCTTCTTGCTGAGGATGACAGCACGGTGAGAAGACTTACGGCTATGATCCTGGCAGAGGCGGGTTATACAGTAATACAGGCAGAAAATGGCATTGAGGCCTTGAGGCTCTTCAGAGAATCCGGTGAGAAGATAGATATTGTTCTTTCAGACATTCTCATGCCTGCAATGGGAGGAAATGATCTCTACAGATCCATTCAGAAACTCCGACCAGCAAAGTTCCTGTTCATGAGCGGATACAGCTCTGGAACCCTCTCAGAAGAGTTCCTTTCCAGGAAAGGCGTGGGATTCATCAGGAAACCATTCACCGCCAGTAATCTTCTTAATTCTCTTAGAAAAGCGATCGAGGGTTCAAATTAGGAAACCGGTTACTTCTGCCAGAAGTTCAATGGTAGCCCTTTGATCAACCGGCGGAATACCTGCCCTGATTGCCGCATTATTAAGCAGTTCACTTTCCGGCGATGTGAATATTATTGGAAGAAGCTCATCACTGATAACATCCAGAGCTTCGGATTCTGTCCAGGTAACTCCATCGAAATGCAGGCTAACCTCTCCCGCAGGGGTATAGCTGCCTCTTACAGAAGCTCCCTCGGGAAGAGCCATTCTTGCTACTATTCTTTCAAGAAGAGCGGCGGCGTAGGCTGCTCTGGAAGCGCTGCCGGCATTTCCAGGAAGCCTGACGGCAAGAATACCAGGAATTTCAGGCGTTTCAAAGAGGGGAATGATTCCGGGGATGCTCTGAACGGCATGACGGGCAACCGGAAGTGGTGATGGCGATGGAATCATTTTCCATGGAACCAGCTCTGATCCACCGGTACCTCTTATCCACACAAGGGAATTCTGCGAGTTTCCAGAGGAAGAGAACTGTGATACCACCATGCTGTCGGCAATGGCAAGAATAGGTGCCCAGGTTTCTCCCCACCATTGATCCAGATCCCCGGGAACAAATTCCAGATTGATGATGTCACCAGGAGAACCCGCAAGAGACCAGCTGACAAGAGCTCTGACCGGGTTTGCGCCGGATGGGATGACTTCGGTTCCGATACCTCGCCAGGCGGAAAGCTGAAAGTTTCCGGTGTATCCTCCTGCCCAGAAAAGAAGGGTATTTTCAACGGGCAGAGAGAGAATCAGAGTGTCAGGGCCCGCCTCCAGCCACCGGCTGTTTCTAACAGGCATCACTGGGAAAGAAGAGATAGAATCCTCCACTACCAGGTAACCGGGAAGGGCGTTGGTATTCCAGACAAGCTGAATGGTCCTTGCCCAGAGGGAGCTGTCAGGAACCGTACTGTCGGCTGCCAGAGTAGAGCAGATTCCGGAAAGGAGTTCGCAGGAACCCTTGGGACCACGGAGTATGTAGCCTGACCATGCGGAACGGGTTACCTGATAGCCTTCTATACCGTAGGTCCACATGACCTCAAGCTGTTCTCCGGAAAGACCGGCCCAGGGCTCTGCAGGGACCCCTGAAAGCATAACTACCGCGCAGTCTTCCTGTGGAAGCTGAAGTGACACCAGAGAGAGAAGGAGCAATAACGTCATTTCGACCTCCAGGGTTCGAGAACTCTTTCAAGCACATCAGGTCCCTCGAACCATGAGAGTGCAAAACCGTAGTTTGTTATTGGCACTCCAGCCCGGGCCAGGCGGGCAATCCTTGCAGAGAGTTTCTGCCGGCTTATCATGCAGCCTCCGCAGTGTATCACAATGTCGTAGCTCTGCAGTTCAGAATGATCCGGAAATTCTCTTCCAAAGGCATGATCAATCGTTATACCAGGATAAAGAGCATCAAGCTTAACAGGTATCTGAACCGTGCCTATATCTTCAGCTATCCTGTCGTGGTTGCAGGCCTCTGCAACAAGAACCCGGCTTTTAGAGTCAAGGCTGTTCATCTTCTCCACTCCCCTGGCAAACAGGGACATGTCGCCACCTGCTGTCTGGTGTATCATCATTATGGAGAAAGTGGTAAGTGGAATCCGCCTGGGAACCCATTTCGCCATCACATCGATTGCCTGGGAGTCGGTTATCACAAGCTGAAGCCCTCCGCTTCCTTTTTCAAGGGCTTCAAGGAATTCCATGAACTTCTTCTTTTCCCTTTCGACAAGCAGGGAAGAACCGCTTCTTGCAAGGGCCAGATC
>CAZRCS010000264.1:0-2470 GCA_964598645.1 uncultured bacterium
TATTCCCGGCCGGTAAGGTGGGGAAATACCGTGGGTTCGTCAGGGACATAGGCGATCCTCTCCCTGAGAGTATCCACAGCTTTTCCGTTCAAGGACACGGAACCTTCATCGGGAATGATGAGTCCTGCTATCATCTTCAGCGTGGTTGTCTTTCCTGCTCCGTTGGGTCCTAAAAGGCCAAAGATCTCTCCGGGATCAACGCTAAGTGAGAGCTGGTCAACCGCCTTCTTCTCTCCGTAACTCTTTGACAGGGATGTGAAATTCAGCCCTTCCACTGCTAATCCTCTCCTATGAGCGCATCAACGAAATCTCTTCCGTTGAAGGGAATGATGTCATCTGCACCTTCTCCCACTCCTATGTATCTGATAGGCAGATTCAGTTCTCTTGCCATGGCAAAGACCGCCCCTCCCCTGGCTGTACCGTCCAGTTTTGTAACCACCAGGTCCGTTACGGGCACGGATTCCATGAACTGTTCTGCCTGGGCCAGTGCATTCTGGCCCACTGTTCCGTCGAGGACCAGAAGCACCCTGTGGGGAGCTCCAGCCATGGCTTTCCCGGCTACTCTGTGAACCTTGGCCAGCTCATCCATGAGCCCCTTCTGGGTGGGCAGTCTTCCGGCAGTATCTATGAGAAGACGCTGATATCCACCTGAAACGGCCTTGTTGACCGCGTCGAATGTCACAGCTCCTGGATCCGCGCCGGGATTACCGGAAAAAACCGGTATGCCCAGTCTTTCCCCCCATAGAGAAAGCTGTTCGGATGCAGCGGCCCGGTATGTGTCGGCACAGGCCATCAAGACCCTTTCACCGGAATTTCCAAACCTTCCTGAAAGCCTTGCTATGGTGGTGGTCTTACCGGCACCGTTCACACCTACCACCATTGTGACCAGGGGACTCTCCGTAAAGGAATCATCCGGATGAACTGGAACGAACTCCATGAGAACATCGGATATGATCGAGCGCCATCCCCTATCTCCGCCAGCTCTGTACTCAGTTCTGAAACGATCCAGCACCATTTCCGTGAGTTCCCAGCCGAGATCGCTTCCTAAAAGGATGTCTTCCGCAGTTTCCAGGGTATCGCCATCCACTCCCGGCCTGAAGACCGTACCAAGCTTTCTGGAAAGTGCATCTCTGCTTTTCTTCAGTCGTTCTTTAAGGTTCAACTGTTCTTCACCATCTCTTCCATGTTGACCGAGGTAATGCAGCTGACGCCCTCCTCTGCCATTGTGATTCCGTAGAGGACGTCAGAACCCTCCATGGTTCTCTTATTATGGGTAATTACTATGAACTGGGTGTCGGTGCTGAACTCCCTGAGTATTGCAGTGAATTTGTCTATGTTGGAGTCATCGAAGGGTGCATCCAGCTCATCGAGAACACAGAAAGGCGAGGGTTTCACCAGATAGAGGCTGAAAAGAAGAGCCACGGCTGTCATGGCCTTTTCTCCTTCCGAAAGAGCTATGACATTCTTCAATTTCTTGCCGAGAGGTCTTGCCATGATCTCTATTCCGCCCTCCAGAGGATCTTCGCCTTCGACTGAGAAGATATCGCCTTCTCCCCCGCCGAAGAGCTTGCAGAACATTTCCCTGAAGTTTTCCCTCACCTTGTCGAAAGTCTCTCGGAATCTGCCCGCAGCTTCTTCATTGATCTCGTGAATTGCCCTGGATAGACTTGCCCTTGCGGCCTCGAGATCGCTTTTCTGTTCCGTGAGATACTGAAGACGCTTGGAAGTTTCCTCGAATTCCCCTACAGCCAGCATGTTTACAGGTCCTATACGCAAAAGCTTTTCGTTTTCTTCATCGAGTCTGCCTGCCAGTTCTTCCGGGGAGAGGTCCAGATATGGATTATCTCCTGAGGAAAAGGTTTCTTCCATGCCTGCAAGCTTTTCATTGAGTGCTCTTGCAAGGCTTTCCTGTTCGATCATCTGAGATTTAGCCCGTCCGAGCCTGTCCCTGATCTGTTGAACCTCCCTTTCGAGAATCACAGTACTCTCCATTAGCCTGTTTCGCTCAACGGCAAAGCCATTTCTGAGCTCTTCGGCTTCTCCACGTTCTTTCTTGAGTGCTTCGGTTTCCTTCTCAAGCTGCTGAAGCCTTTCCCCCATGGACTGCATTGCGGAAGCAGAGGCGGCGTTGGCCTGGGAAAGCTCCTCCAGGAGATCATCTATCCTGTCTCTTTCAGACTCGAGCATGACGGTTCTGTCCCTGATTTCCTTCTCTCTGTTCCGTTTTTCCCTCAATGTGAACTGAATACCGTCGGTGCTCCTTACGGTTTCGGAGAGAAGCTTCTCTAATCCTGATATCTCAAGGGCTATCTCATCTCCCGCTGCCGCCGCCTTGTCCCTTTCTAGCTGAAGGGCTTCCATCTCCCGGCTGTAATTAACTTCCGAGGTTTCAGAATTTACCTGCTTGAGGGCTTCGGATTCAGATTCAGTATCATGAAGTTCTTTTCGAAGCAGTTCCAGTGCTGACTCC
>CAZRCS010000265.1:0-2465 GCA_964598645.1 uncultured bacterium
TCAGAGATGCCTTTTTAGAGAACAGGTCCTTTCCCGAAGCCCTTGCACTTCTCAGGGATCAGTTCATTGCCACTCTCAGGGATGGAATGATGCTGGATGATGAAGTTATCCAGGGTCTTCTGGACAGGGGTATGGGTCCGGCGGGTGTTCTTGAGGAGAACAGAATAGTTGCCACGAAGATCCCAAAAAGCAGAAATCTCAGAGCCTGGCTTGCTGAGGATGATCCTGATCGAAAGAGGGAACTCTACTGTCACTGCCCCAGAATTAACAGGGCTCTGGAACTGGGGGTTGAAATTCCTGTGGAGTACTGTCTATGCGGTGCAGGTTTCTACAGGAATATCTGGGAAACCATAACGGGAGAGCCTGTAAGGGTGGAAGTGATGGAATCGGTGCAGAAGGGTGACGATGTCTGCAGGATAGCCGTTTATCCCGATTCTCTGAAAGCTTGACATTCCCGCTCATCTTCTTAAGTTGCATCTTCAGGATTTTTTACGCGACAAAAAGGAGAGGGAGCAATGAGCTCGCCGAGCAATACCAGGAACATAGGGATATTTGCCCATATAGATGCAGGTAAGACCACGGTTACCGAACGCATGCTTTTTT
This sequence comes from uncultured bacterium, assembly GCA_964598645.1. Lineage (GTDB taxonomy): Bacteria > Fermentibacterota > Fermentibacteria > Fermentibacterales > JCC-6 > Sabulitectum. The sequence goes on from CAZRCS010000265.1 coordinate 604, forward strand.
ACGCCGGCCGTACACACCGCATGGGAGACGTTGATCACGGAACCGCAGTGATGGACTGGATGCCCCAGGAAAGGGAAAGGGGTATTACCATTGTCTCCGCCGCCACCACCTGCAATTGGAAAGACACACGAATAAATATTATCGATACCCCGGGTCACGTGGATTTCACCGCCGAGGTGGAACGCTCTCTCAGGGTGCTCGACGGCGGCGTTGGTGTTTTCTGCGCCGTGGGCGGCGTCGAACCCCAGACTGAAACCGTCTGGAGGCAGGCCCAGAGATATTCAGTGCCTTCCATTGCCTTCGTGAATAAGCTTGACAGACAGGGGGCAGACTTTCACAGGGCCATCCAGATGATGAAGGACATTCTTGGAGAGATCCCGCTGCCGGTGGTTCTTCCCCTGGGACAGGGCAGCAATTTCAAAGGAATCATCGATGTACTGAAGCAGAAGGCCGTTTATTACGATCTGGAATCCCTCGGCTCCGAGTACGAAGTAACCGACATTCCAGAAGATCTGAAGGATGAAGCTGCTCTTGCCCTGGACAGGGTTATGGAAACGGTGGCGGAACTGGACGACGGAGCAATGGAACGGTATTTCGCAGGTGAGCTCGAAGAGGATGAGATCAGGCGTCTTTTAAGAAAGGGCACCCTTGAAGGTGCTTTTGTTCCAGTTCTCTGCGGGGCCGCATTGAGGAACGTGGGGGTGCAGATGCTCATGGATGCTGTCGTGGAATGGCTTCCAGCCCCTGAGGAACTTCCCGCGGTTACCGGTTTGAAGCCCAATGGTCGGAAGGAAACCAGGCAAAGAACTTCAGATGAGCCTTTCACCGCACTGGTTTTCAAAATTCAAAGCGACCCTCATCTTGGCAGGCTTGCTTACATGAGGGTTTACTCAGGAAGCGCGAAAGACGGTGAAGCTGTTCTGAACAACAGAACAGGCAAGAAGGAGAGGCTGACCCGGCTGGTTATGATGCACGCTGACAAGAGGTCGCACCTGGATTCCATATCCGAGGGTGACATCGCCGCTGCTGGTATGAAAAACGCCGCTACCGGAGATACTCTTACCGTTCCCGGAGCCCCGCTTACCCTGGAAACCATACACTTCGTGGATCCTGTCATGGAAATGGCCATCGAACCGGCCAGTACCAGTGATGAAAAGAAGCTCGATGATGCACTTCTCGATCTTACCACTGAAGATCCGTGTTTCAAGGTTGGAACCGACAGGGAGACCGGCCAGACCCTCATGCGGGGTATGGGGGAGCTTCACCTGGAGATAATCGTGGACAGGCTGAAGAGGGAAAAGAATATAGAAGTGCGCACCGGCAATCCTCAGGTTTCATACAGAGAGAGTGTTGCTGATACCGGTTCCGGATCTGAAACATTTGAAAGACTTATCGGCGGAAAAGGCAGTTTCGGCAATGCTACCATCAGGGTAACACCAAGAGGTACAGGGATCTCCTTTACCTCTGAGGTGGCCGATCTGCCAAAACAGTTCGTGGAGTCTGCCGAGAGCGGGGTCATGGGTTCTGTTGGTGCAGGGGTCCTTGCAGGATATCCCCTGGACGGCGTGGATATCGTTCTCACCGGAGCAGAAGTCCACGAAACCGACTCAACGGAGATCGGCTACAGCTCCGCTGCTGCAGGAGCCCTCAGAAAGGCCCTTACCAATGCATCACCTGTGATAAGAGAACCTGTGATGAAGGTTGATATCGTGACACCGGCTGACTACATGGGAGACGTTATAGGAGATATCAATTCAAGGCGGGGAACGGTCGTATCCATTGAGCAGCGGGGTGAGGCCCAGGCAATCCTTGCGGACATCCCACTTTCAGAACTCTTTGGTTATACAAGCAATCTGAGAAGT
>CAZRCS010000266.1:0-2451 GCA_964598645.1 uncultured bacterium
GCAGGAAGAATAATGGTCAAGGCAGTCATCCTTTATGACAACTATGTTGCGATTGATGGTCTTGAGGCCGACTGGGGTTTTGCGGCGTACATAGAAACACCCAAGAGGAAAATACTTTTCGACGCCGGGGCAGACGGGCATATACTTCTCTCCAATGCCTCTGATGCCGGTATCGATCTGAATGCTGTGGATACCGTGTTCGTTTCCCACAACCATTTCGATCACATCGGCGGTCTTTCCGCTGCCATCTGGGCATGTCCCTCTGCAAGGATTTTCATTCCCAGCTCCCTCAGGGGGGTGAAGAGAGGATATGAAGTGGTCAGTGTTTCCGGAGAAATGGAGCTGGGTGACGATCTCTGGTCAACCGGCGAACTGGATTCACTTGAACAGTCTCTGCTCGTACCTCTGGAGAATGGCTACCTGTTAGTTGTGGGCTGTTCTCACCCGGGACTGGGCAAAATCCTGACCGTTTCCGGGAGACACGGTCATGTAAGGTCTGTTCTGGGAGGTTTTCACGACTTTGACTCTTACGATGTTCTCTGTGATATCGATCATGTCTGTCCCACCCACTGCACCAGGAATTTTGCGGAGATCAAAGCCCGTTTTCCCGGGAAATTTCTTCCGGGAGGAGTCGGTCGAGTCCTGACATTCCCGGTTGAAGCTTCCCGATGAAAACTTTCCTTGACTGTATTCCCTGCTTTATCAGCCAGGCACTTCGTGCAGGAAGAATGGCAACCGAGGATGAAGCCGTTGTTAAAGAGCTTCTGGACAGAGCAGGGTGCCGGATAAGGGAAATGCGCCTGGACCAGACCCCCCCGGAGATGGCACTTTCGATCTACGAAGATGTAAGAGCTGTGACGGGTATCGACGATCCCTTCAAAAAGGCAAAAGAAGAGCATATCGCTGAAGCACTGTCATTGTATCCGGGCTTTGAAGAACGAATTCGAAAATCCGCTGACCCTTTAATGACAGCGGTACGAATTGCCATTGCCGGCAATGTTATCGATCTCGGGGCAAGCCGCGAATTCCATATACAGAAAGATGTGGATGCCGTTCTGGGGCAAAAGTATGCCATCTGTCACATGGATGAGTTCAAAAATGCAGTGGAGTCTTCCGAAAGCATCCTGTATCTGGGTGACAATGCAGGTGAATCTGTTTTTGACAGGCTTCTCATAGAAGAAATGGGGAAACCTGTAACCTATGCGGTCAGGGATCGTGCGGTGATCAACGACGTGACCATGGAGGACGCACTGGCTTCGGGTCTTGGACGCTCAGTCACCCTTGTTTCATCAGGTTCACCAGCTCCGGCAACCATTCTTCACCTGTGCAGCCCGGTCTTCAGGGAGATATATGACAGAGCGGAGATGATAATCAGCAAGGGTCAGGGGAACTATGAGGCTCTTTCCGATACTGACAGGCCCGTATTCTTTCTTCTCAAGGCGAAATGTCCTGTTATTGCTTCCGATATAGGTGTTGATGTTGATGACATAGTTCTGAAGTATGCATTGAAATAGTAGAGGCTGGTAAAATGAAGAAAATAGGCATCATCATATGTGACAGGTACCACACCTGCGGCGGTGGAAAGTGTTTCAGAGCCATCCGTGAGAGGGCTGGAGCCTTCAGACAGTATCCGGCGGATGAGCAGATCGAGGTTGTGGGCTATACCACATGCGGAGGCTGCCCCGGAGGCAATGTGGAGTATGTACCGGAAGAGATGATAAGGAACGGAGCAGAGGTCATACACCTTGCAACAGGGCTTCTGGTCGGGTATCCGCCGTGCCCCAGGCTGGATTATTTCAAAAGATACATCGAGGAACGCTATGGAGTCCCGGTGGTTATGGGAACACATCCCATTCCGGAGAAGTACTGCCTCATTCACTCGGCTCTGGGAACGTGGGAAGGTGAAAAGTGGAGTGAACTCCTTGGTCCTACGATGGAGGATACAGGGATTCGCCTGGCCTACGACTGATGGCCTATTCGCATCTTTTCGGTCCGGTACCCTCAAGGAGGCTGGGAGTTTCCCTGGGAGTGGATATTGTCCCCGGTAAAGTCTGTACCCTTGACTGTGTCTACTGCGAGTGCGGCAAGACCACCTGCCTGACTCTTCAGCGCAGGGAATATGTTTCCTTCGATTCGGTCGTGCGCGAATTGTCAGACTACCTGTCAGTTAATCCGGAACCTGAATTCATAACCTTTTCAGGGTCAGGTGAACCCACGCTCAACAGTCGCATGGGCGATCTTATAGAATTTATAAAAAGCATTTGTTCCGTTCCCGTAGCTGTTCTGACCAACGGAACCCTTTTCAGTGATCCTCAGGTAAGGAGAGAGCTTGTGTCCGCGGATCTGGTTCTGCCGTCTCTGGATGCCTGCACTGCAGAGGCTTTCAATAGTATTAACCGACCCCACGGGGATTTGAGGGTGGAAGACCACATCAGGGGACTTGTTGAGTTC
>CAZRCS010000267.1:0-2435 GCA_964598645.1 uncultured bacterium
AACCCGAGGTACAACTACCCAGTTCCCATACATGAAGGTAATTGTCCATGGTTCCGAAGACAACCTCCACGCGTACGAACCCCGTACATCGTTCAAACCTGTTACCTAAAGATGATATCTTCTGCTCTTCTATTCCCTCTTGGCATCTCTTCTTCTACAGGGAGGGAGTTTTCGTCGATTCTTCTCGAAGTACTGCCCTGTAGTGGACCTTACGAAGCCTTCGACAGGAACGCAATCTTCGACAGCCAGGGGATGATGGTGTTCCAACAAGAAACCACTAGGCGCGCCAAGCCTTTATCAGGTTCGACTGTAGCGACACTCGGCGTGCCAGCAGATACAATTCCAATATGCTATTTAATTAAAACAACAGATTCAGTACGGGAGCCCAATTCCGAGTTATACTGCACGAAGTAGCATCCCGAGGAAAGCTCAACCGGAACATCCCATTCAACACTGTTACTCCCTGCGGGGAACAACCCCTCGGTAACGGTTGAGATCAATCTGCCTGACAAATCATAGATGCGTACAGATGCATTGCCAGCTTCAGGTAGAGAGAAGTTTACTGACAGCTGTGAACTGAACGGGTTGGGGGAAACTTCAAGAGATAAGGAAGCAACCGGATCGGGTGAGGATATGCCTGTTTCAGGGGCGTATCGAACAAGATATCCGCTTCCTCCCCAGGTCCCGCAGGCCACATAGCCTCCCTGGGGGAGCTGAACCACAGAGTAAAAATGATTCGAAGTTCCTGTACAGTTCTGGAAAGTCCAAAGCAGTTCACCATCTGAATCATATCTTGCCAGCCAGCCGTCCTGTGTGTCGTATGTTTCGTTATTCTCAGTGTTACGCGATTCAGTGGCGGATCTTTCATCCCACTCAGGAGTTTCTCCTCCCCATCCAGAGAATACAAATCCACTGTCCATTGTCCTTCTGACGCAGAAGCCTTCATGGTTGGTTCCGGAACCGAATGGTTCAGGGATATTGTGCCACCAGAGGGTTTCGCCGTACTGGTCGGTGTGCCAGATTGATGACATGAGATTGGAGACGAAGGTGTAGCCGCCATCTGACGCAATGCAGAGAGAGGCGGGAAGATGGTAGAACAAGTATCCGAATCCCACTCCCCTGATGTAGTTCCCCGAGAGATCAAAGAAGAGAAGATGCGGACCCTGAATGGGTGATAGAGTATCATCCATGACCTGGGTGAAGACGCAGATCTCATCGTTGTTGAAGATAACTGACTTCCCATAGCTGCTGTAGCCCGTGCCCCAAGTCCTGGTCCAGAGCGTATCTCCTTGTGCATCGGTTCGAAGAAGCCAAGCCTGTCCCGCCTGTGATCCTGTTCCATGCACTCTTCCGCAGACTGCAAACCCGCCATCGGGGAGGCAGGTTATACCGTAACCTGCTTCTTTTGTGTCGGGGTAGTCGTAGACTTTAGTCCAGGCAGAACTTCCATCTTGATTGATCTTCATGATGAAAAGCTCTCTGGAGCTTCCATATTGCGATTGACCATAGCCTGTAATTGCCATTGAACCATCAGGGAGAACAACGCCATCCTGCCCGAACATGGAGTATCTGGTGTAATCAGCAGTCCAGAGAACATTTCCATTCTGATCAAGCAGGAAGGCACAGTATCCGGATGTGTCCGGAGCAGAGAAGTCGGTACTGTATCCGGTGATAAACAGGTTACCATCCGGTGTAATCTCAATGTCCTTGAAGAAACAGCCGCTATGATATGGGAAGCTGTACCACTTCTCCCAAAGTTTCACCGGCGGATCAAGACCATAGGCCATGAATGACAGCAGCAGAAGAATCACGGAGAGAACAGCGCTATTTTTCATCTCTTACCTCCTACTCGGTCAGCTTCACCCAGCCGATGCGGACATTGGAGAATACATTACCTCCGTGGAACTCAAGCCACAGCTTGGTTATGTCTCCCGTCCAGTCTTCACTCAGGGCTGACAGGTCATAAGGGCCCAGGTCTGCAGCAGTAGCCTTAAGTGTGTCTACTACTGCAATGTAGCCCGAATCGTGATGCGAGTCAATCCAGTGGATGCCGAAGGTTACACTGGTTCTTGCTCTGCCTGCTATACTGAAGTTATGGAACCTGTCTGCATCGATGTAATCAGATGAACCGGTGCCTGTGTTCAGATACAGACAGTTTGCCTGTGTCGCGTCTGAAAGAACTCCCTCAAACATTCCCGAGATGGAATCAGTGTATGAGCCCCAGCAGCCGGTGAGGCTGTCAATGTCGAATGTTTTCCAGGCGGGAGGACTGATCGGAGGTAAGGGTGGATTCATGTTCCACGGATCATCAAGGATCTCGGTTGCGTAATCGATGGGTTTCACAAGGTAAACAAGGGTTGCGCTGTTGTCAGAGGGATCGGGTTCATTTGGAATGCTGTCGGTATAGACCCTGAAGATGTTAACACCTATGGCTG
>CAZRCS010000268.1:0-2431 GCA_964598645.1 uncultured bacterium
GCCTTCTTCTCGGCTTTTTTTGCCTGATGCTCCTTGATGTTTCCCCTGGCATTGTTCTCTGCCCTCTCCTGGGTTATCTGGCCGTTTACCATGTTCTCGGCCATTCCGCATTTCTTAACCTCTTCGATGTCGAAGGGCAGCTGACCTTCGAGAAGGTTCCTGTTGGGGCTTTCCTTGCTTCCACCGAACCTGAGCCAGAACTTACCCCAGTCCGGGAACATGGACTTCTTGCCGGGCTTGATGTTCTCAACACCCCAGAACTCGTCAGAGTTCTCACGGGCATACTCCGGCCAGGTGTATTCTTCACTGAACCGGCCGCTGACAGGCTCCCACCAGGTTTCGGTCCTCTTCTTGTCTCCGGTTCCCACGGTCTTGGTTCTCTTTTTCTTGCCACGCCAGGAAGTGGACGCGTTGCTCTTCACTATCCAGTAGGGGAGCATGAGCCCCTTCACCGATTCAACCTTCGCCGCATCCACAAAGCTCTTGGACCGGTGAAATCCCTTGGAAAGCCAGGTAATGAGAGTACTTATGGCATCGTTTTCGTTCACCGCCATGGGAAGCATGGAATGGCTGTCGATCTTAACGATGTTGTCGTAGCCTGCAAGCATGGTGGTGGTGCCGCAGTAGGGGCAGGTAATAACGCTCTCACCCTCCATGTAGGCAAGGGGCGCTCCGCAGTTCTGGCAGGAAAGCTCCCTGTCGTGTGCCTGCGCCGTGGACTGCTCCGGCTCCTGTTCCGGTTCATCGGGCGGCGCTTCCGTCTCCGGAACCAGTTCTTCCGGAACTTCTCCCTCTGGTACTACATTCTCTTCCTGCATATCATCCCCTCCTTTGAAATGAAACGGTCTTAACATCCCTGTACCAGTGCATTATACACATAAGCGGCATATACAAAAAGCCGGCCCCCGTTTAGGGGAGCCGGCTGTATTATCAGGTGAAAAGACTTCTTAGAAGTTCATTCTCCACTTGGCGTACATGTCGGTGTAGCCCTCGAAACCTTCGGCCTCGGCGCCGTAGTTGCGCATACCGAGCTGAAGGGTGTTCATCTCGCTGAAGAGGTCGATGTTGAGGCAGAAGTCGATGTTGTTCATGCCGGTGTCTTCGGCGTTGCCGGTTTCGTCAACAGGTGTGACCATGTCGTAACGGACTGCTGGCATGATGCCCATGAAGACGTTACCGTCGAGGTCCATGTCGTAACCGAGCATTACGCTCATGCCGTTTCCGGCTTCAGCATCTTCAAAGACGTCCGGAGCATTCAACATCATGTACTCACCAACGAACACAAGTTCACCGGTGGGAGAAACGGGATAGTTCACGACGCCATAGAAATCCATGCCGTTGGCGCTCCAGCTCTCGTCGTTCTCGGTGTCTTCGTTGTCGCCAAGACCCACCATTGCCATGGAGCCGCCTACTTCGAGCCACTCGGTGGGCTCGGCGACGATCCTGGCGGTGAACTGCTTCTTGTTAACATCGTCATCGGCAGCGGCTGTGCCGGTACCGTTGGAGAGGGCCAGGTCGATGGTTACAGGCTGGAACTCGGCGGTAAGCATTGCGCTGTTGTCATATCCGCCGAACATGTTCCAACCAAGACCCAGGGTACCTTCACCGACTTCGATATACTTTGTGTAAAGAATGCCGGACCTGTCGGCGAAGTACATGCTTCCGCCGCTTCTTGTGAAGGCGTAACCGAAGGGGTTCTTGAACTGTCCGCCGGTAAGAGTCAAGTTCTCAGTGAAATGAAGATTAAGGAAAGCGCAGTCAAGGCTGAAGGAAGGTTCCGGGGTCATCATCTTAACTGAGATATAACCGTCTACGTAATCGTTCAGTTTGGGTAACCAGCAGATGTAGCTGTATGTGCTCATATCGTTACCGGGATTAGCATTCTCCATGCCGTTCATGTCCCACCGGAAAGTACCGTATCCTTTGAACTTGAGCATCTCTGAGCCACCGGTAACCACGTCGCCTGCGAAGGCAACGACTGCCAGAACCGAGAGAATAGCAATAGCCTTTTTCATTTATCCACCCCTCAAGGTTTGTGACCGGTAAATTCTGTGTCTTCCGGTCGGTGTCAGACGGAATTATACTCTTCTGGTAAAGTAAAGGGCAAGTATTACGAAATCAGGGGGTAATGTAACATCACTGTTGACAGCATCTTCACCGTTTTCGCAGGGCTTTTCGGCCTTTGCATAGGCAGTTTTCTCAATGTGGTAAGCTGGCGTGTTCCCCTGGGGAAGTCCATTGTTTCCCCTCCCAGTGCCTGCCCCGGATGCGGGAAGGAGATAGAACCCCGGGATAATATCCCCGTTTTAAGCTACCTGCTGCTTCTTGGAAAATGCAGAAACTGCAAAATGCGCATATCAGTAAGGTACCCGATCACCGAACTTGTTACCGGAATTCTTTTTCTTCTTGCGGCTCTTCATACCGGGTACTC
>CAZRCS010000269.1:0-2426 GCA_964598645.1 uncultured bacterium
CCACCGACTCAATCGACCACCTTCTCTTCCATATCCCCTATCCCAGAATGATCGAGTATGCATCTGCCGCCATATTCCGGCAAGACTGGAAGAACAGCAGCCGGTGGAGTGATGTTGAGGCGGAGATCGGACCGGAGCCCGAGGCTGGAAATTATGATGATCTCGAGAGGTATCGGCTCGACCTGGCCCGCTATGCCCGGAGCTTTGCTCGGTCCAGGCAGTTTCTGCAGGCTTATAATGCCAGGGTTATAGATTCGGCAGCTCTCTCTCGTTCCATTGGGAATATCTATACCGGTTCGATCTATCTGGGCCTGGCCAGCCTCCTGGAGTTGCAGAAGCTCCGAGCGCATGAGAGGCTTTGCTTTGGGGCTTACGGAAGCGGATGCTCGGCCCTGGTCTTCTCGGCGCGGGTCAGCTCGGAGTTCTCTTCTGTACCGTCAAGGGGCCTTTTTGGGAGGCTGGAGAAGAGAAGGGAAATATCCCTGGAAGAGTATGAATTGCTGCATGAGGGAGTGAGAAAGGAGAGCCTGATCCAGCCTTCAGGGGAGTTCGCTCTGGCCCAGATCGACCACCAGGGATACCGGCATTACGAGTATATGAGTTGAGGCTGAAATCGTAGGCTGCAGTCGGAGAACTGCACTTTTTTTTAATGGGATCAGCTGATTCAAATTCCCGTGATGCTCGGGATCTTCCTTCTTCTGAAAAATCAGATCTTTATTAACTCAATGCTTCCATCATCTTTCCCTTGAATATGTGAGAATGCAACCGAAAGCTATAATATATACTAATAATATTTGCAAAATTAATACTAATTAACACTAAATGTCTAATGTGATGGCATGAGAAGACATTGGAGAAGCATACTGTGCATACTGATATCCCTAGTTGCATCCTTCAGTGCGACCTCGGGCGATCGGGATGATGAGAGACCCGCATTAGGAGTCTTTGGTAACGCCAACCTGGATGACAGGATAGATGAAAAAGACATTGCATACACTCAGGAGGTCATCGCTGGTAGAATGACGTCTAACAACCTAACCGATGCCAATTATGATGGCAAGATCGATGAAGATGACATAACTCAGATCGAGAAGATAATAAGAGGGGAAGAGGAGGAGCTTACAGTCGTCTCGGAGAGCAACTGGGATGAATATAATGCAGTGACGATTAAAAAACCGGTTAAAACCGTCTTGACCCGGTTTTTTGACTCTGCTGAAGTTCTTCGCATATTTGATTCAACCGATATGATACTTGCCGTGGGATGCAAAAATTTTCAGGAGAATTCACTTTTCTTTCCTGAGCTGAGCCGTCTGCCCTACGTCGCAGATACACGCACCAGTGAGCTTGATAACGAGTATATCCTAAGCATGAATCCCGACATCTTTCTGGGATGGTACAAAGAGGATCGCGAGAAGCTACCGGGAATCAATCTGATCCATTCAAAGCTCTGGGGCCTCAACTCCTCCCGTGATATCAGAAAGCTCGGTTATATCTTGGACAAGGAGAATGAGGCAGAGGAATATATAAAATGGCATGATAATTGCATAAACAAGATCAAGGAGGAGGTCGATGAGATACCCCTTGATGATAGACCTCGCGTCCTCGTTGCCCTTCCCAAGCCCGGCGGCGTATTTGGCGTATACAGAGGAGAGGGAGGCACAACCGGAATGGATGATCTGATGACACTGATACCCGTAAACTCCATCGGTCAGCTGTTGCCGACGAAAGATTATGAGGAGGTAGATACGGAATGGGTGATAGAGCAGAATCCCGATATCATCATCATTGCATCCAATCTGATAGAGGCGAAAGGGGGAGGCTCATTTGCCGGTTATGATCTGGACGATCCATCTCAGATGGCAAGAGAGAGGGAGGACTTTTTAAGCCGACCAGAGTTGGCAGAGGTCAATGCGGTTAAGAACGGCCGGGTCTATATGATGGAGTACAAGCTATTCTCCTACAGCCAGTCTATGATAGTAGGGGCGGCATATCTAGCAAAGTGGATCTATCCCGATCTGGACTTGAATCCAGAAAAGATTCATCAGGAGTACCTCAGCAGGTTCCAGCATCTGGATTATGACCTAAATGAGCATGGAGTATTTGCTTATCCGCCTATTGAGATCGAAGGCGGCTTGGCTGGGATACCAGATAGATTTGCGGGCCAGATTTGAGACCTCAGAGAATGCGCTGGTGTTCCCTGAAATCTCATAATTTTTTGCAGTACTCCTGCGCCTAGTAGAGGGACCTCGATCGTTGTGCTTGGCAAATCCTTGAAATCGCTTCATTTCGGTCAACGGCGCATTAAATAAAGTGTGATGTATCTTATTCACACGTTCTATTATGTAAAAATGGTTTATAGATATTGTTTTTCGGCAAAAGTACTTAATCTTATACGTAGCAGTTGTTCTCCATGGAAGCACTGTCAT
>CAZRCS010000270.1:0-2417 GCA_964598645.1 uncultured bacterium
CAATGAGGCGGTTATGCTCGCCATCCGGGAGTATGTCCTGAGCGGCCAGTGCAAGACAGACGATGAGATCTGCGAGTACAAGGTCTCCAAGAAGCACTTCGAAGAGGCCTTAAAGAAGGTCAAGCCGACGGCGATGGAGCTGGACCTGTACAAGAGGTTCGCATCCGGCAAGGCGGCTTGAAGAGCGGGAAAGATTGAGTAAGAATGAGGCCGGAGAGAGGTCCGGCCTCGTATTTTTTTTAATTTCTTTTCTTGTTTTGCTTCAATATCCGATCATTGGATCATCACATTTCCAAGAGTGAGCAGAAACAGGTGGTAGTGTGCCGCGCCTCTGTAGTGAACCGCTATGCTCTGACCTAACCACAGAGAAGCAGAGGCGCAAAGGCAATAATTTCTGCCGGAACTCACCCACACAATTCAGCGAAAAGCCAATTATTTAGTTGTGACTCAAGTTCAATAGCAGCTGATGATGATGTCTTTAGAACTGAAATATGATTTTTCAGAAGGTTTCTGGCATAATTCATATCCTGCAAGGATTGCTCCAATTCGAAATCCGATCCTGCAATTCTGGCCGCAAAGTACCACATGCCTTGATTGCATCGTTCTGGATTAATATTGCACTCCTTACAACGATCAACAATCCATTCTGCAATTGCTCTATTATCCATTTTGCTCGAATTATTCAATGACTGAACTATTCTGCGAATCCAGATATCTACTGGCTGCAAAAGCCATCTATCCTTGATGGGTGTCAAATTATAATTCACAGCGACATCACGCAGAAAGAGCGATGCAATCTTATTTCCTACTCCACGTATTCTTTTCAATCGATCATGAGCCGCTTTGATCTGATCTTTATTCAAATCTTCCTTCGATGCAGAGACTATGTTTTCAGAACCTAACGCACACCAAATACACATTTCTTTAGTATTGCATGAGTTATCATCGTGATACAAAGGATTTATATCTTTATTTAATCCTTTATTGCGGAGAGAATTACCAAAATTTTTCCATATATCTTGGGGAGAATCATGGTTATCTTCAGACTTCTTTATTGCTTTTACAGCAGCGGGCGGATAGGAAGGGCTTCTGCCCTGATGCTCAAAAGCATATCCTCTAAAAAATATACATACTGCATCAATGGAATTCCCCAAATGGCTGCAATACTTCCCCCACAATGGCTCTTGATAGGAAGCTCTAAAGAGGACTGAAACGGCCTCGAACATCTTGAGCATATCTAGATTCGTCATGTTTTATTTCTCCTCTTTATCTCCTCTGCCAATACGATTCCATGCCTCTCGATACTCCTCCTTATCATAGGATGAGGGCTGCAGCCAATAAGATACTCGCCCATCTCTTTCTCCTCGATGAACGTTTTCTTTCACTTCCGAGGGCAGCATAACGAAGGCGTTCGGTTTTTCAAGCACATCATTTACTATAACCCAGAAGTCTCCCATAATCTTGTCCAGAATACCTCCAAGTGGCACAGGATTGCGTTTGCTCAGAGACTTGACTTGAATCCCTTTAAAACACGATCCATCGCTATTGTATGCTACGATATCTATCCCACGCGCATTGCGCGCGGTAGGCATTACATTCCAACCTCTTCGTGATAATTGATAGCAGGTGTAATACAGACCGACGTTTCCGATGATATGATTACCTGGCACTCTTCCCACTCCTTCTGCTCAACGATCAATTTGAGATTCTTCAATCTTATTCCTGGCCCACTCTTCTACACCATTATTATCCATGATGACAAATTCCTGTCCCCTTCCCGCCGATTTGAAGTATCCATCTTTCCAAGGTTTTTTATGATAGCTGATTTTTGCTTCTTTAAAACAGTCGGGCAGGGCCCACTTGGATTTTGAGTATCCTCTCTTAGTTAAAACAAGTCTATCGCTGAAAATGAACCTTCCCGCTCCAGGAAGCGACTCACTCCAACTTAGATGATCCCTGGCTACATAAATGGTGTTTGTTTCGTTACTCTTTCTCGCATTATTAGCATGGGGATGATAACTCATCCACTCAGGCACATCGAATTTCTGGTCTACCTTAATTATGTCTCCTATCTGGAGATATCCGAAAATAACATGCATCTCTTTTTCATGGGGATCGTATGCCAGCTTACCATCATCGTTTCTGGTTTTCCTGAAGCTTCCAAAGAATAGAAACAGATCATCTTCTTTAACGTCTTGCTTTCGCAGGTGACCTTGTGCTGCATCCACCTGGCCAAACAAAGGTCTCCAATTTGGCTCTCGATGGATAGCATTTTTAAAGATATCGGGATCCAAATGACACCCAAAATCATTACTAAGATCTATTCGTTCGTTGCTCGACTTTATGCTAGGCATGAGATCTCTCATTAGATCGTAACAAGCCGAGTCACCCGCCATAACATCTGAGTATCTTAGCTC
>CAZRCS010000271.1:0-2405 GCA_964598645.1 uncultured bacterium
ATTTCTTCGAGGACGGCACTGTTTTCGACTTCAGCAGTGACCCTGAAAAAACCGGCTTGGATCTGGAGGCACATCACCCGGGTGCTTCTAATCTAATGGGTAAGTATCTTGAATACGCCCGGCGCCAGTACAGTCTCACCGACAGGGGCTATTTTGAAAAGGGCCCCGATACGGTATGGGGAATGTTCCGGGCAACAGGTTTTTTCAGGATATTAGGCCTTGACCTCTTCAGGACCATGCACCAGGCAAATACGGTTCAGTTCGGCAATTCCAATCTCAGAGATGCATTCGACTATTTCATAAAGTACGTAGGCGGTTCAGCGGTGGATGCTCCGGGGTTCATGAACCTTCTTCCCGCTGTACAGTGGGATGACGGCCTGTGGTATGTGAAGGGGGGAATGTACAACCTTGCTCTGGCCTTCGAGAAACTTTTAAGCAGACAGGGCGTGGAGGTAAGAAAGAACTGTCCAGTGGTTTCCATAGAAACAAAGGACGGAAGAGCAACAGGGGTAAAAACAGCCGAAGGTGACACGTTGAACTGCGATATCGTGGTGTCCAACATGGAAGTCATTCCAGCTTACAGGGAACTTCTTGACATGGAGGGCCCCTGGCTTCATGCCCTGGAAATGAAGTTCAGACCTGCGTGCTCTGGAATTGTTCTTCACCTGGGAACCGACAGAGTTTATCCGCAGCTTGCCCATCATAATTTCTTCTACTCGAAGGATCAGACAGCCCATTTTCACAGGATAACCAGAGAGGAACTTCTACCCGACGATCCCACACTTTATGTGGTTGCAGTTACAAGAAGCGATCCCTCCCAGGCCCCTGAGGGTTGTGACAACATCAAGATCCTGCCCCATATCCCTCCTTTGAGCAGCGAAAGAAGTTATTCCCGGCAGGACTACGAAGACCTGGCTGTTCTCTGCATGACAAAAATGGAGAGACTGGGACTGAAGGACCTCAGAAAACACATTGTGGTCCGGGACATGTGGACCCCGGTGGACATAGAGAAGAACTACCGTTCCAATCGGGGCTCCATTTACGGAATAGCATCGGACATACGAACGAATTACGCCTTCAAGATGCCCAAAAGGAGCAGGAAGGTAAAAGACCTCTGGTTCGTTGGAGGAAGTGTTAATCCCGGCGGGGGAATGCCCATGGCGGTGCTCTCCGGCTATAACGCAGCAAGGTGCATAACCGGAGAGCTTCCGGATTACTGATATCTACCTGTTCACTACCACGCAGTTCTCAAGGCCCACCAGGTTGAAGGACTCGTCTGCAATGGTTCCTCTGATCTGAACCCCTGCACGGTTTGCTGCCATGGCTTCACTCACCGCTTCAGGGATCTCTTCCGCCATCTCACATGCCACCAGTTTGTGAGTGGTGTTGTCCGGGCTTGAGAGGTCTACCCTGACTATTACTCCGGAGTTCAGAGTGGACGTGGTGGTGGAGTTGTAGTAACCCTCTACGATTACCTCTTTGCCTTCCCATGGTGCGTAGATAGCGTTGAACTGATCCACAGGAATTGGTTCGCCGTCATAGATGTAGGGGCTGGTCTCTATCCATTCCAGATTTTCCGGAGGGTTTACGAACCGGGCGCTGTTAAGCTCAGGCCCGAAGAAGCCTGCTTCGAAAGTTCCCCTGAGTGCCAGAATATGTCCTCTGTATACCACTTCTCCGGAGTTCTCGTCAAAATTGGCCCTGGCAAGTTCATCGGTGCTTTCAGGTTCTATCACAAGACGAAGCTCATCTTCAACGATAGTGCTGTCTCCGTACCAGATATAAGGGTATCCCGCCAGGGTGACTTCCTTCCCTTCCCAGGCAAAGAATGCTGCGTTGAGAGCTTCAGCGGTTATAAGATCACCATCTGCAACACTTTCAGGATCGATGGTTCCTTCTGGATAGGGAACAATTTCCTCAACGACTTCCACAACCTCCACAGGTGTTTCTCCCGGGTCAGACGCGGCGGTGTCATCCGTGCCGGGTGAAGGGTTTTCTGCAGGGGCTTCCTCTCCTCCGCAGCCGGCGGCCAGAAGCAACCCGCACAAAACAAGCAACAGTTTTTTCACATTTCCCTCCTTGCGTGTGTTAATGAAGCTCCACGAAAATGAACGATGTATCCGTTTCAAAAGAGAACAGGGCATCTTCATAGTCAGGAGGACCGGTTATGGCCCGGGCTCCTGAAGAAAATCCTATTTTTTCCGTTGGAATGCCAAGAAAATTCCTGTCAAGAACCGCGTCGCCGTCTCTGTCATGGAAAAGCGCCACGGCGTAGGTGCCGTACTCAACTCCGGCTATTTCCACGGTGATGCTATCCGAGGTAGCAGGTTCAGTCACCCTGAGCAATGCGTGATCGATGTCTTCCGGGAAGAATTCCTCGGAGTCGAAAAGAGCAACGCGGATAA
>CAZRCS010000272.1:0-2399 GCA_964598645.1 uncultured bacterium
CCTGCTGAGGAACCCGAGCAGACAGTCGATGAAACCCCTGCCGAGGAATCCGAAGAGGTAGAGGAAACGCCTGTTGAGGAATCCGAGCAGACAGTCGATGAAACCACTGCCGGGGAATCCGAAAAGGTAGAGGAACCACCTGCTGAGGAATCACAGAAGGAAGAACTTCAGCCTGAATCCGATACGGCTTCTAACATTGCTTTGATGCCGGCTTCATATGAGATACTTCCAGGTGATTCATCGGCCCTCTGCTCGCTGAAGATCGATTCGGGAAGCCTTCGTGTTCTTCGCAGTCTTGTTGCTGCTGTCTCAGGAGAGATCAAGCTGGATGGAGATCTTCTAAGCGGTTCGGGAATGGCTTGGATGGGCCAGGGAAGTCTCACTCCAGTTATTGTGGAATATAAAGACGGAATGACAGTGCGTATAGATAAACTTGCTGTGAGACCTGCCGGAATTACAAGCAATACCACCGGCATTGAAGCTGTGCCATCCCTGAGAAAACTGGAAGGAGGGAACAGCGGTTCACTTCTTATGTTCATCACCGGAAGGCAGAAGAAAATAACCGTGGTTCCCGGTTTGAGAATAAAGGCGGGAAGTGTGCTGGCAGCCGATCCCGGGGTGTCATTTTCCCAGGATCAGGACGATTTTCTGGCTGTCACAGGTTCCGGCAGGGTGATTATCACCGGCTGAGACTTGCACGAAGTGTATCGGATGTTCTATTTTCGGGGCTCGTGTGGGGATGTAGCTCAGTTGGGAGAGCGCTGCCTTCGCAAGGCAGAGGTCGGCGGTTCGATCCCGCTCATCTCCACCATTTTTTGAACAGGCTGGTAAATGAAAAAAGGGCTGCATAACAACAATACGGAATCCCAGTCAGGGGCTGTCTGGCATGTACAGCCGGGAAGAAGCCGCGTGCAGAGGAAAACTGTGGCCGACGGTTTCAGAACCGAGTACCCCTATGCCGGAGTGGTGGTGGTTTCTGAGAACCTCTCTCCTGACGAAGATTCATCTGCATCCATAGCCGTCGAGACAATAAGAGATGTTTTCGCAGAGGGTGTGGCGTTCGGAGTTGAAGACGCTCTGAGTGAGTCCTTCGAGGAAGCTTCTGATCTCATAAGGGAGAAGAAACTCGGCGGATGCAGTGCTGCAGCCATTGCTTTCAGCGCTACCCATATCTGGTATGCGCTTGCTGGAAACTGCCGGATATACAGAATTGATTCCGACGGGGTAAGGTGTATCGTCAAGGACAGGTCCAGAGCTTCAGAAATGAACATGCAGCCTGACCATCCTGATTACATCAAGACCATAAGGAATATGGACTGGTGGTTGGGGGCCCCATCTGAAGGCAAACCTGTTTGCGGCCATACAAGACTCAGGCGTGACACTACTTATCTGGCCATGACTTCCAGTAGCTGGATTCAGTTCGAGCACATCAGTCCGATCCTTAACAGAAAAGGGATCAGAAGGACCCTCAATGGGTGGCTGACATCATTGTCGCGTGACCTTAAGCTTGCATACAGGAGGCAGGGCGGAGCTCTGGCGGCTGTTTCCGGAGCCAGGGTGCGGTCAGGAGGAGCAATTTCCTGGAAGTCTATTGGTATAGCCGCAGCTTCTTTGCTTCTTGCCGGTTATCTTGTTTTCGGCAACCCTTTCACATGCAATGACCAGACAAGTCTTAGATCTGACCTTTTCTCCGGTGATACGGTTCCCGAGGAAATAGTGCAGCCCATCATGGCTGACTCCACAGCTGATGACGCAGAAACTTCGACTGACGTGAGTATTCTCTCAATGTTCGCCGACAGTATGTCTTCTGATTCGTCAGAGACACTGCTTCCTGATATCTCTGATGAGATTCCCCTTCCGACTGTGTTCATCGGTGAATCTGCTGTTCCTCTTCCAGCTGATTCTTTCCTTATCAGCACAAATGCAGAACCGGATATACAGTGGGAGAATTTCGCGCCGGGTATTTATTCCATTAATGGTGATTCCGCTTCAGAGATCCTTGCACAGTCCGTATCCGCTCTTTACCCGGAACTTGAGGTTTTCAAGCTCAATCGTATCATTACGGTACGCGAGAGCGGGGTTGCCGAGAGTGCCAGATGGCTTTCAGAACTGCCTGCTGATTCTGCAGCCTCAACTGGAGTTGTCGTGGAAACAAGAAGCAGTGTTGCAGGAGGGGCTTCCTGGATACGTAACTATCCGGTGTTCTCCAATGGAGACAGAGATGGGCGCAGCAGTGAACCAGGAGGATTTTACGGAGATTCACTGCCCGAAGTTCCTCTGCTTAGAGACCCATCTGCCTATAGGCTGATTATCGTTCGCTAGTCCTTCCTCCTTGAAATATTCTTTGAATTTGTCTATCTTCTCCCGCCGGCCACTCTAGGCGGGGAGTCAGCGGTGCC
>CAZRCS010000273.1:0-2391 GCA_964598645.1 uncultured bacterium
CGATGATCCTGTTCCGGAGGGCACGGAAGACATAGGCTGAAAGGTTTACAATGGTTTCGGTGATGACCGGTCCGTCGAGAATGCTGAGAAGCACGTCCTGGACTATGTCTTCGCTGTCCCTATACGCTGTTTCTGCAAGCTTTCCCTTTACGAAGGAGACAAGACTGGTGTTATTCCCCTCTATGTACTCTGCAAGGTCATCTCTTTCCATTGCTTCACCTCCCTTCACACATGGAGACGTAAAAACCGAAGAAATATTGCATTTATCCGGAAGCTGTTGGTTAATTTGAATATATGACTAACCGTGCTCTACTGACTTCTGCATTTTGCCTGTGGCCGCTGATTGCCTGCGCTGTGCATCTGTTGTATATCTCCTCAGAGGGGGTATACGTTTGAACAGGAAAATAGCGTCTTCTCTCATGGTGGCTGCAACTGTGTTTGCTGCGATATTCTGCAGCATCTACGTGGCCCGTGAGTTTACAAAGGTAATCAACTTCTCCAGCATGAGTGATATGTGGAGCCTCTTCGTATTCAACGACTCCACGGGACATGCGCTTTTCCACGAAGTAAATATGGACGATTTCGTTACACCGCCCTATCCTGTTCAGGGCGATTCGCTGATGATGGTAGGCGAACTCACCGCAAGCCAGGACAACTATTTCAGCCTCTTCGGAGCAGATACTCCCAGGGGGAAGATGTTCGATATCGTCTTCATGCATGAAGACTCCCTCTACACTACCACTATTGCCACTCATACCATTCCGGTTGCTCTGCAGGTGCAGGTGTGGCTGGTTGTGGTTCTGAGATCATTGATCGTCTTCGGACTGATCTTCGTGGGCATATGGGCATATACACAGAAACCGCATTCATCTGCCGTACTCACCCTTGCGTTATTCTGTTACACACTTGCAGGAAACATGGCGGTTACCTACGGCACCATTGCTGATGTGTACGCAGGTTTCAATTTACCCAGGTGGCTGCTGCTATCCATCGCCGCACTGTCTTCATTCAGTGCCCCGCTCTGGTTCAAGCTGCAGCTGCTCTTTCCAAGAAGGAACCCTGTTTACGCTAAACATAAGCTGCTCCATAACATGCTGATTTTTCTGCCGGTTCTTGCAATAAACTGGTTTGTAATAAGAAACAACAACGAGGCCATGATTCCCTCTCTTATTCTTAACACTCTTTTTATCAGCCTGGGCTACGGCCAGCTGATACGAAACTACCGCAGTACATCCGTTAAGCTTGAGAAGAGGCAGATACGCCTGGTCATGCTTGGAGCCGCTCCGGGTCTTGCCATATTTACTCTGATAATGTGGACCCTGGTTGTTTTTCCCATGTGGTTGTCCTTCGTTCCTGTTGTTTACAGGATCCTTATCATCAACGTGATATTCCTCTTTATTCTCGCGGTTCCCGTTTCCCTGGGAATAGCCATAGGTAAGTACAGGCTTCTCCATGTTGAGGGAAGGATAAAGCGTGGAACCAGGTTCCTGATGGTAAACATCGTGCTTCTGGCACTGTTTGCCGGAATTCTCTGGGCAGTTGGGGATCTTCTTCTGGATAACATCGGGATAAACTCGCAGGCTCCCATTCTGATCCTGGGTATTTTGCTGGCGTTCTTCTTCATGGGTCTTCAACGCAGGATAAGAATAAAGATAGAAGAGTATTTCTATCCTGAAAGGGTTAAGCTGAGAAGGCTTTTAAAGGACTTCCTGGCAAGCAGCATGGTCAGGGCCGAAGGAGACACCTTCTGGCATGAGCTTGAGGAAAAACTTGCCGACGGACTTTCAGCTGAAAGGATTTACCCTGTTATCCGCGTGGACGGAAAAGGGTTCTTCAGCGGTGACATGACAGAAGAAACCCCGTTTGCCGTGGGTGATGATTTCGTAAGAAGACTTGAACTTAAAGACAACCCTCTGTTCTTCGATGAAATGATAGCAAGTGGTAAGATCATTCTCAGTCCGGAGCAGCGAGACTGGTTCATAAAAAGAAAGAGTGCCATTCTACTACCTCTTGTCACCACGTCTGGCCTTCTGGGATTTCTTGTTATCAGCACAAAAACCAACGGTGAAGATTTCACCTCGGAAGAACTTGAACTGCTGCAGAGCTTTTCAGCACAAACCGCCCTTGTAGCTGAGAACCTCGAACTGCTTGGGGAAAAGCTGCAGAAGGAGAAACTCGAAGAGCAGCTCCGCGTTGCGAGAAGTATTCAGCAGGGGCTTCTGCCCCAGAATATTCCCATTGTGCCGGGAATAGAAATTGCCCCCCTGATAAAATTCTGTCTCGATGTTGCCGGAGACTACTATGATGTTATACGCCTCGATGATGGCCGGATGGTACTCTCCATTGGCGATGTATCCGGCAAAGGTGTGGGAGCGGCACTGCTCATGGCCA
>CAZRCS010000274.1:0-2384 GCA_964598645.1 uncultured bacterium
AGGTTGTCCGCTTTGTCACCGTAGAATTCCACATCCACGACAGGAGGGAGCATCTCCGGCACCACTGCAACCTGGGAGATGAAATTCTGCGCCTGAGTGTATCCGGGGCTGTCATAGCTGAAGAAGTGATATGCACCGACCCTGAGAGAGGTCTCAAGTGCATTCCGGTAGTTGTACTGGAATCTGGAATCCACATGGCTGCTTCCCTCGGAAGCCTTTATGAAAGCGAAGTCTATACCCTGGGCTGATAGTGTTTCCCAGTCTATCTCCCCCTGCCAGGAAGAGACATCCACACCCCTCACAGGATAATCCCCGTGGGATGGATAATTGAATCGGATGATGCCCTTATACAGCAGAAATGCAATTGCCGCCACGGAAAGGATCAGCCCTGCAATGACCGCCGCAATGGGTTTAAGCCGCACCTGCTACCTGGACCCCAGAGAGACAATGGGCAATGCAGCGATTTCGCTTCCGGCTTCGACCACTGCGAAATAAAGACCGGGCTCGCTGGTGTTCCAGATGTAGTTCAAAACTGGTCCGGATTCCTTGGCCGTGGCTGCTATCCTTCCTGAAACATCCATTATGAACAGGGTGATACTTCCCCTTTCCGATGCTGCGGTGATGGTTACGTTATTCATGAAAGGATTACAAGAACAGCTCAATTGCAGGGGCACCTGCTCAGGTTCAAAACCCGACTGAGGATCATAGATCATAACCGCATACTCGGGGTGATCGATGAAGGGGTTCCTGTTTTCCTGAATGGCGTACACGGCATCGTTCCGCTGGATCTCCTTATCACTGACAGGATCATTCAGATGCCACTCGAGAAGAAGGTCAACCGCCCAGTCTTCGAGGTCCGCCCCGTCTGCCATGGGACTTCCCGCCCAGCCTGAGTCTTCCCCTTTGTACCTTGTGGCCATGTAGAAGTAATTCCTGGCCAGATCTCCCTTGTACCCGTCTATGGGCTCAAAGGCGATGCCGCTGTAGCCCGGAGTAGCGGAAGTGCCAAGCCTGCTGCCGTTCATGGAAGTCCATGAGGCACTGCCTACTTCTGCGTAAGGATAATTGCCCCTTCTGTTGTTCACGTAGATGTCCGTGGGAATTATGTGGAACAGATCGGTATTCATAGGAGAACCGTCGCTGAACCAGCTCTTGGGCCAGCTGTGCTCCCTGTTGTAACCTTCACCTTCACCTGAGGCTGAGCCCCCCTGATCGTCTCCGAGGGTATAGAGGTAGGGAGGTGTTCCCCCAGGAACATCCGAATACATATCCCAGACATTGTTCCCGTATATGTCGTCGGTGGTATAGAATGCCGTCCAGATATAGTCGTAGCTAACCGGGTCATGGTTGTCGATTATTCCGTGAAGGGCCCATTGAAGAGCTTCCCCGGTGAGTCCCTCTGCCGGATCGTAATAACCTTCCGGGATCCCCGCTGAAGAAAGTGTGGCAAGTGCAAGGACAAGGCAGACAGGTTTTGAAAACATTCATTCTCTCAATCTTCTTATGGTTGCATTACTTCACCCGAATAATACCACAGGTGAGTCTCTGCAGAAAGAGATGAATTGGTAAGATGGTCTAGAGAGAATAGTCGGTTGTGAAAGATGAACCCGGGGGCGTACTGAACACCCGTGCAATGCATTTTTTCAGTATGCCCAGCCTCACAGGTTTCAGAAGCAGAGCGCTGCAGCCGGCTGCTGAAAAACGGCCCACATCCCCGGATCTGATCCTTGATGTGATGATTATCCACCTTGTATGGCCGCTTCGCGAAGGTACTTCCCGGAGCGAAAACCTTGAAAGGGTTTCTTCAAAAAGGGGAGAATCCGCATCGAACAGCAGACACGCACTCTCAGAATCATTAATGCCGCAGTTGAAAAACGGTGTTTTCATTGAATCAATATCAGTTACCCTAACGGTTCTGAATCCTGCATTCTCCAACATTGAGCAAAACAGTTCAGCCTGGGTCAGGTCATGGGAAAACACTATCATCCTGATGTCTTCAAGAGGCTCGCGGAGCATTCTGTCCACGGCTGCAGGAGAAACTGGGAAATCTGCCCATATGCGTATCGCGCCGCTCTGCAGTTTCTCAGTACGAAGCTCACTGCCGAGAAGGGCTGCGTACTGTCCGCACTCTGTAAGAATTGCCTGATTTCCGTTGAGTATGGTATTATTTCTCTGGGATTCTTCTGACAAGTCTCCTTGAAACCTGGAAATAGTAAGTGAAATTCTGAGACCGGAGGGATATTCTCCTTCCCTTACCTCG
Organism: uncultured bacterium; assembly: GCA_964598645.1. Taxonomy (GTDB): domain Bacteria; phylum Fermentibacterota; class Fermentibacteria; order Fermentibacterales; family JCC-6; genus Sabulitectum. The sequence goes on from CAZRCS010000274.1 coordinate 2,261, forward strand.
CAGGCTCCCAGGAAAACCTCAGAAGAAGGCACTGCAAGACCAAGAAGCCTGGCAAGTATGGTCCTTATACCCCTGACAGGTCCTTTAAGGTGAAGTTTTGATGACTCTGTGTATTCCGTTTTCA
>CAZRCS010000275.1:0-2374 GCA_964598645.1 uncultured bacterium
GGGAAGACTTCAGATAGACTGGTCTTCTGTTTCCGTTCACATTACTCCCGGTTGCAATGATCCCATGGATTCAGGATCAAGATACCTGCTGCCGGAAGATTTTGAACCCCTCCTAAACCACACCATGAAGCTTGCTGAGGAACTGGATGGTTTGGCTGAATGAGGCCTTTGTCCTCCCGCAGCTTCATTTTGTACCGTCTTTCCGTCGGTCTTCGCAGAATTCAAAGGCATCTTATCTGTCGGTTAGGCGGTTTATCGTATTCACTTAAAAAGTCAGCCACTCCACTGGAATATTCTCTTGTGGAGCACAGTTCACTTCTCCTTAGAAAGCTCGAAGGTACGGACATGGAGCTTCAAAGGAACAAAGTGAAGAGCCTCGAAGCGGCATGTCCGAAACTGGATTCCGTCGTGATAAACCCCGGTGAGACCTTCTCCTTCTGGAAACTCGTGGGAAGACCATCTGCTTCAAGGGGTTTTCCCCCGGGGCTGCAGTTGTCCTTCGGCTCTCTGGTTCCCATGGAAGGAGGCGGATTGTGCCAGCTTTCCAATCTTCTTCACTGGATGGTACTTCATACTCCTCTGACAGTACTGGAGAGACACCGCCACTCCACTGATCCCTTCCCGGACTACAGAAGAACGGTCCCCTTCGGAACAGGAGCGACGGTATTCTATAACTACCTGGATTTCGCATTCAGAAATGACACACAGCACATCTTTCAAATACTGGTTTCAGTCGGTGCAGAGTATCTTCACGGAGAGATTCGCTGCAATGATCTTCCCCCCTTTGTCTTATCAGTGGAAGAGCGGAATCACAGGTTCCAGGCCCATGGAGATTCTGTCTACCGTATGAATGAACTTTGGAGGACAAGAAAAGACCGCAGCACTGGAGCACTTAACGGAGAAGAACTTCTGATGAAGAACAGGTGCAGGGTTCTCTATGATGTGGATGAGGAGCACTTATCATGATCTTCGGTTTATTGATTGCCGTTGTATGTGTGCCGGGGTGGAACGTCATTGCTGAAGTACAGAGTGATGGCTCGCCGGTAGACTGCTATATGGATGAAGACGGGAGTTATCATCTGGAGATCCTCTCCGATCCCGGAACAAGAGAGTACATCTTCAACGCAGATGGCGAGAGCATTGGAATAAGGGAGTGTTTCCCCATTGATTCCCTTTCTGGTACCTACTCTTTCACAGCATTGCCGGTGAAAGTGGAGGGTTGTTCCCACGGGATAGACTTTGCTGTTAATGGAGACACTGTTTGGACAGCTGATCTCGGCTTCTCAACCTTTGACGGGGAGTTCCCCGGAATGGTAATACCCTCTGTAGCCGGGGGATGCTGTGCAGTTTTCAGCCCATCGGTAAATCAGGGGATCTGGCGTGCGGCAAGACTGGATTCATCAGGTGAAACTGTTTTCGATAGTGGTTTCCAGCTCCTTGGCGGTCCTGTGATCTCGTTGAATGACATGGCTGAGATGGCAGATGGCGGTGTGGTTTTAACCGGGGTTACCGACCGGCTGGGGATGAATCTGAACATGTTTCTGATAGGTATTTCCCAAAGCGGTGAGCTCCTTTTTCATAAATCGGATTCACTGCGCTTCCATGGTTCAGGGGAGATCGTGCAGGCGGATACGCAAGGAATAACTGTAGCAGGCTATACAGGATACGAGAGGGATGACGGTTTCTTCATGCCCCCTGTGGAAACCGATGTGTTCATAATACGTTTCGACAAACTTGGGAACGAGCTATGGCGGTCAGTTGCAGAACTCCCACTGGAGAACAGTCCTCTGGCAATGTCATTGTCGTCGGATGGTTCAGTGTTATTGGCGGTTAGTGCATTCTCCCATGAGGTCTATGACCCTGGGAAGATAGTGCTTCTTAATTACTGCCCTCGACAGAATTGATATTGGTTAACTGTCAGGGTGATATCCTCCTGGAAGGTTTATTCCTGATAAATGCATCGGTGAAGTGCAGAAGGAGAATAGCGCTTGCAAAATGATAGCCATACTGTTGCAGCAGAAGCTCTTTCCAATGGAGCTGATGTAGAGATTCGTCAGGCAGAATTCGAGAAAGACACCTTTGCCTTTATAAAGGTACTGCCGGGGTCTCAGTTTTTTTCCATGGCATCCAGGTGTGCCTGGTGAATGAGGCCTCCCACGTATTCTCTGCTGTGGTGTTCATGTATTTTCTGCTGAATTTTCTTCGTGTCCAGATTATGTGTGTTGTCCAGGAGTCTTTTCATCTGTCTTGCCAGTTCTCCGATTCTTCCCGGCCGCACCTGAAGGATCCAGTCGGGATCTCCATTGAAAGGCTTCAGGGAGTGTTCTGTTGCTATGCTGGGGCATCTGCATGCCATCGCTTCAATAAGATCCAC
>CAZRCS010000276.1:0-2367 GCA_964598645.1 uncultured bacterium
GAACCACTATATCACCGTCTTCAAGAAAATCTGCATCGCAGATAGCACCGAAGGATTCTTCCCCTGTAAACTCAGCTGAACCAATAATTGCTGCGGGAACCATTTCTATTCGGAGCACTCGAGAACCAGCTGTCTCTTCCTTTTCTGCATTACATGCCAGCAACACAAGAAGAGCCAAGAACGGGATTTTCAAATGCATTCATTCTCCATTCATTTCGTGACAGGGAGCTGGTTGCCTTGAATAATATTTCAGGGGAAAATAGATTGCGTTTGATCTGGTGTCCAGTGAATCCGTCATCAATCGTCAATAATGTGTCAAGTTGTATAGCAAATCCGGAGATGGCCCCAGGCTTCTTCCCCATATCTGACCGGGTGTGTTTATAAGGTTACGCCTGAATTCCCCAGCCGGGATAGAGGGCATCCCTATAAGTTCAATGCTCGTTTTTCTTTCATACAGGATCGGCATCTGTAATAGTTTCCGCTCAATCAAAATGTCTACAAGACAAAACAGACAGCAGATATCACTCATATTGAAAGCATGCTTTTAGCTTACGCACTCAACTTGATAAATACCATGGAGGTTAGTATTTTTGGAAGCCTTCATTATGATTCTAAGCAAGTCGGGAACCCGTGTCAGGAGTGAGATTGAGCCACAAAGCACTTAAATTACTGCTGCTGTTCTTTATAGCTTCACTCCTCCTTTCACTGTTGTTTGGCACGTTACTTCTGCCGAAACATCCTTCTTTACACTGGGACGCGGCTCACTATGCACTACTTGCAAGGAATCTTGCTGAAAACCATGGATTTGTAAATGAGCCTGGGCATCCAACTGCCTATAGGCCTCCTCTTTACCCCGCTATGGTATCTGTCGTATTCCGAATAGCTGGAGAGCACTACAGAGCCGTTTATCTCCTTCAGGCTATATTGGCTGCACTGACCGTTGCTGGCTCCTCCTGGTTCGCGTACCGCATCGCAGGAATCAGAGCTATGATAATAACCGGGGTTTTGGCTGCATTAAATCCATCAACCCTCACCATGACAGGCATGCTGCTCACAGAAGTGACATTCTCGTTTCTCCTGATTTCTTGCCTTTTGTTTATAAACAGCGCTTTGAAACAAAACATCAGCAGGATAGCCTTAAAAGGTATTCTGTTGTTTTCAGCCAGCGGTTTCCTCTTTGGAATTGCGACGCTGTGCAGGCCAGTTGCAGCTGGATGGGCAGTACTTGTTTGTACTGTTTTGATTTTACGAAGAAAGATGCTACTATCTGCTCGCATAGTCTGTTTAATCGTGTTTCTTACCTCGCTCGCAATCCCTCTCGTTCCCTGGATGGCAAGGAACAACTCGCTTCTCGGTTCTCCCTCTTTAGCAACAACAGGTGGACGAACATTCTGGGAATTCAGGCATAGGGATGTCGCAATTACATCAGAAAGAGGCAATCCACCCGGGGAGTTTCTCCTGGCTAATGAGCAGGCAGATCAGAGAAATCTTATGGAGAACGGCGGAGAGATTTCTGACATGACTCCGGTGTTTAACCTTTGTCCCCGGTACCATGCTTTTTTCCACGACCAGGCCACAATTGACAGATTTATCGGGCTCTCAGAAACAGAAGCCGATAGAGAATTTTATCGAATGGGCATTGAATACACATTAAACAACCCGATTAAGGTATTGCTTGAGTCATTGATGGATTTCCTTAGGATATTTTCTCCATTAAATAGAGAAGGCACTATAAATCCAGTCATGTTCATTGCGCTCCCATTCCTCCTTGCCGGTCTCTATCAGATAATTACCTTAAGCAAAAATAGTTTTATATCTCTCTTTACCGGTCTAGTTTCCCTTGGATTGAGTTCGTTTCTTATCCTTTATGAACCAAGGTACAGAATCCCCTTCGAGCCCTTTATACTAATAGTCGCTGGTGTGGGTATTGCTGGTTTCATAACCGGAGAAGCCTGGAAAAACAGAAACTTCAAAATTCTGTTTGCTGTAGGCTTTCTTGTGTTTTTGCTTGCTTCCTATCTTACTCTTTCAGGAATAGTCACATCATAGCAGAGAAATCCTGCGTCTCCATAAACATTTACCAACATGCTGCTTCGGTCTCCTTCAACAGAATACACTAAACCTCCATCCTATGCTCCTGCTGCTGAGAAGATGTTCATTCGTCTGAGAGCTGGCGGCTACTCCACCACCAACCATCCGTCAACGTAATCTTCAGGCACTCTGAAAACGTCAAAGAGAGTAGCGATGAGTTCGTTATCATCTCCAGCACGGTATGGACTGAAGTACTCCCAGACGATCTCCTTCTCAGGAGTCACTTCAAACGCCCTTCCAAAAAAAGATTCTGTAATGAGCGTATTGCCGTTGGGC
>CAZRCS010000277.1:0-2337 GCA_964598645.1 uncultured bacterium
TGACAGCCTGCTCCGCAAGAACCTTGCTTCTGCCGTAGGGTGTAACCGGGCCCGTGCCGCAGGGTCCCGCCGCCGCCTGACTGGAGGTCAGCACAAAAAGGGCGTCGGGACATACCTCATTTGCCGCTTTTACCATTGCTGAAGTGGTACCTGCATTTATCCGATCGAAGTCTTCTGAACACCTGGCTTTAACCGCTCCTGCTACATGGTAGATGATGTCTATTCCCTGAAAGTGTTTTTTCAGGTCATCGATGCTGTTAAGATCCACAACTCTGATCTGGCACTCAGAGGGTATCTGTGACCGGTCAGAGCTGCCCCTGACAGCAGCAACGACGCTGTGCCCGGAACCGATCAGTCCGTTTGCCAGATGCCGGCCCACGAACCCGGAAGCTCCTGTTAGAAATACTTTCATCAATTCTCCTGTCTGCAGGGTTGAATATGCTGAATCAGGTTTGTTTTCGTAAGGTTTGCTATTAGATTCATAGGTCATTTTTCAATTTTATACACTGTCAGCGGCGGGGTTTCAATGGACATCTTTCAGAAGTGTTTTGATTACGACAGGGCCGACAAGGTCAAGGCAATGGGTCTCTATCCCTATTTCGTTCCCCTTCAGGGCCATGTTGGTGCCGAGATGGAAATTGCCGGTCATGGTCTTATCATGCTGGGCTCTAATAACTACCTGGGTCTCACCGATAATCCTTATGTGATGGAAAAGGCCAGGGAGGCTATTCTCAAGTATGGCACCGGATGCACCGGAAGCAGATTCCTCAACGGAACCCTGGATCTGCATCTGGAACTTGAGGCCAGACTTGCCGAGTTTCTTCAGAAAGAAGCCTGCCTCACCTACAGCACAGGATTCCAGGCCAACCTTGGAACCATTGGTACTCTTGCCAGCAGGGAAGACACCATCTACCTCGACAGGAAAAACCACGCATCCATAATCGATGGAGCCAGAATGGGTTACGCAAACGTGGTCAAGTACCGTCATAACGATCTTGAGCAGCTGAGACACATACTCGAGAAAAACGTCGGTAAGCCGGGCATGATAATCACCGATGGCGTATTCAGCATGGAGGGTGATCTTGCGGACATCTGCGGTCTGGCAGACCTGGCAGAGGAATTCAAGGTCCGTCTCATGGTTGACGATGCCCACGGAGTAGGCGCAATGGGAAAAACCGGCATGGGCACCGCCGAACATCAGGGCTGTCACGACAGAGTGGATCTCATGGTTGGTACCTTCAGCAAGTCATTCGCCTGTATCGGCGGCTTCGCCGCGGGTCACAAAGATGTGATCAGCTATCTTCAGCACAACGCAAGAACCAATATCTTCAGTGCAAGTCTTCCTCCTGCGGCGGTGGCAACCGTTATCGCGGCTCTGGACATCCTGCAGGAGCAGCCTGAACTCCTCGAGAAGGTTCACCATGCCACGGAAAGGTGCAGGAACGGACTTGCTGAAATGGGCTACAACGTTGGCCGCAGCGCTGCTCCCATCGTTCCAATAGTCATAGGCGATGACCTTGACTGTTTCAGATTCTGGAAAGACATGTTCGACAACGGAGTGTTCACCAACCCGGTGGTTTCTCCTGCAGTGGAACCGGGCGGGGCCATGCTGCGCACAAGCTACATGGCAAGCCATACCGATGACATGATAGATAGAGCCCTTGAGATCTTCGGAAAAATAGGTCGCCGTCACGGTCTGATCGGGGGTTAGGGTGAACTTCAGAATCGAGAAGGTGGAAACCGGGAAACAGCGAAAAGAATTCGTGATGCTTCCCTACAGGATTAACGAAGACGACCCTCACTGGGTGCCGCCCCTTCTCATGAACGTGAGAGCTCTTATGAGCAGGAAGCACCCTTTCCATGAGCACGCTGACGTTGAGTTTTTCATTGCAAAGAATGATGCAGGAAAAACCGTGGGCAGAATAAGTGCCGCGGTAAACCATGCCCACAACGAGTACCACAAAGAGAAGACCGGTTTCTTTGGCTTTCTCGAGTGCGAAAATAACCAGGAGTTGGCAGAACTTCTTCTGAAGACCGCCGAAGACTGGGTTAAAAGCAGAGGCATGGAGAGCATCAGAGGTCCTTTCAACCTCTCCACCAACGAAGAGTGCGGGCTTCTTGTGGATGGTTTCGATACCGATCCCAGGCTTATGATGCCCCACAATCCTCCCTGGCTGGGCGAACTGGTGGAAAAGGCAGGCTACTCCAAACTCATGGATCTCCTTGCCTATTGGGCCGACTCTGACAAGCACCATTTCGAGAAGCTCTTCAGGATTTCCGGAATGGTAAGAAGAAGGGGCAACTGGACCATTCGCGGAATAAACATGAAAGACCTGG
>CAZRCS010000278.1:0-2334 GCA_964598645.1 uncultured bacterium
GAGCCTTCTTGCTCCCGCGGTAATTATCCTGGAAGACATTCACTGGCTCGATTCTGACTCTGAAGCTCTGCTGTGCAGTCTTACGAGAAACGCAGACGGGTTCCCCTATGTGATCATCGTTTCTTCAAGAACGGTAGATGAAGGCACATTGGCCTGGCTCTCAGCTGAAGACGATGTGCACACTGAAGAACTCACCCTTAAGCCCCTTGAAGAGACCTTTGAAATACGAATGATGAAGGAAATGCTTTCAGGAAGCCCCTCCGGGAACCTGGCGGAATTCATTCTGAAGCGCACACAGGGCAATCCATTCTTCATGGAGCAGTTCTGCAGGTATCTTGCCGAGAACATGCTGATAGAGGAAACAGATGGTCAGTTCGATCTTGCAGAAAGAGCAGTTGAGATCCCCGAAGGGATCAGTGCTGTAATCATTGCAAGAATAGACAGACTTTCTCTGAAACTGAAAGAACTTGTGCAGACTGCTTCCGTTCTGGGAAGGGAATTCGACGTGCAGATACTGTCCGCGGTTCTACAGGGAGATTCAGGCAGACTTTACCCGCTTCTGCATGAAGGAGAATCCGAAACCATCTGGAGTGCCTTGAACGAAGTTAGATACCTTTTCAGACACTCCATTCTAAGGGACACGGTCTACCGGATGCAGATGCAGAAACAGCTCAAAAGACTTCATCTTCTAGCAGCTGACGCCATAAATGATCTTCACGGTGAGGAAAGAACCCGTTATTCGGAAATTGCCTACCACCTGGAAAAAGCGGAAGACTTCAGCCGGGCGCCTTCATTCCTTAAAAAGGCAGCTGAGTTCGCAAGGGATGAATACAGGAATGACGAGGCACTGGACCTGTACGAAAGACTTCTCAGGCTTTGTGACAATGTGAAGGATGAAATGGAAACAGAAATACAGATCGCAAACATCCTCATAGACAAGGGACAGAGAGACAAAGCGCAGAGCATGATATTAAGTAACATGGAAAAGGCCGAGAAAGAAAAATCACCCGATCTTGCTGCTCTGTGCTACAGAAATATGGCGAAACTCAATCATCGGCAGGGTGACAACGCAGAAGCCGTTTCATTTCTTAACAAAGCCATGGAGATATTCAGGAAGCAGGGGAATACCTGGGAACTTGCAGGCTCACTGAACGTTCTGGGCAACATAAACACTGTGCTGGGCAACTACGATGAGGCGCTTCAGAACTTCGGGGAATCAACTAGTGCAGCTGAAGCGGCTGGAGACAGGATCACCCAGGTCCTTAACATTTCCAACGTGGGCAACATACACCTCTACAGATATGAGCTGGATCAGGCGGAGGAATACTACTTCCGTGCAATAGAGGGATGCAAAACCATAAACGACAGAAAAGCTCTCGCCAATACCCTTAACAATCTGGCGGTGGTCAATTACCACAGGGCGGATTTCCAGAAATGCCGGGAGTACCTTGACCAATTCGTGAGAATATCCACTGAGATCGGCAACAGGGAAGGCCTTGCATACATTTTCGGCAATCTGGGCATTCTTCATCAGGAACTGGGCGAATACGATACTGCCATCGAATACCACGAAAAACAGATATCTCTGGCCCGTGAGCTGGGAGACAAGTACAACATAGCCAAGGCAATTCAGCAGATGGGACAGCTGCACAAGTTCAAGGGAGACTTCACCGCGGCAGTGAAATGCATTATCCAGGCGATTGAACTCTGTGAACAGATAGGTGACCCCAGAAACCTGGCGCAGTGCATAAGGGACCTGGGCGGTGTTTATCTGGATATGGGTGATTACGCGGAGGCCTCACAGGAATTCCACAGGGCTTACGAATTGTGCAGCTCCGGCTCAGACATGGAAGTCTGTTCATCCAGCCGCCTCTATCTGGCTGGTATTGCAGCCCGGGAAGGGGATTGTACCCTTGCCCGGGAGTATGCGGAGGATGCGGTAAGGATTAAGAAGGAAATAAGTGAACAGCATGACCTTCAGAGAACTCTCGTACTGGCTGCTGAGATACTCATTGAAACAGGCAGCCGCAAACGGGCAGGTGAGATCCTTGCAGAAGCAGAAAAACTTATCGAAGAAGGCAGCGGTGATGAAAACGCAAAAAGGTACAGGGTTGCCATGAGTTTGCTGAAAGCTTCAGAAGGTCCTGAAGGAGCAGCGGATGAACTTCGGTCCATCCTGGAAGACCTATCAGACCATGAAGAGCTTGCGGCGGAAGTATACCAACACCTTTACGGGCTTACGAAGGATACCGGATACAGGCGCGAAGCCATTGAACGCTACACTGCCCTGCGCGACAAGGTACCTAAAATGAAATACACCGAGAAACTGAACCT
>CAZRCS010000279.1:0-2308 GCA_964598645.1 uncultured bacterium
TCTTCCAACCGCTTTGCGGATTCTTTCACGCAACGGATCGAAAACATCTCCAACCCTTTCCTGGAAGGATACTACCCAGCCGGGACCAAGCAACAGACTCACGTGTTCCACGTCGATGTCCTTTCTTCCCTCATGGTAGGTCATCATCTTCAGCACGATGAACATATACCCTGGAAATTCTTCAAGCTTTGGTCTCTGATCTGTATTCACGATATCTTCACAGGTCAGGGGATGCAGGCCAAGCCCGTTTCCAATGCTGTCTATCAGGTCGGTATTATGTATACCGGTTACGTTAATCCAGGTAACTGATTTTTCGCCTGCCAGCTTCAGGGCTTCCTGAAAGGAGCAGTCCTGCAGTTCTGTTATTTCTTCAGGAGTGAAGTTGATAACGTCTATGGTGGCGTTCTCCATCTTCTGCTTCCCAACGAAGACCGCCTGCCCGGGAGGAAGTCCCGCCTTGGCTGCCATGGCAATTGCCCTTCGGCCCCTTGTGTTCATGTCAGTTACCCTCCGGAATAGATTTGAACCCACAGGTCTAATATATTGGCAAACATGAACAGACAATCTATCAGAGTTTTTCATCCCTTCAAGCCATTCGTACCTGAAGGGGCTGCTTCGCTTCTTCTGGGTTCCTTCCCCGGAGGCCATTCAACCTGCTCGAATCCACCGGAAGACGACTGGTATTACAGTGCTCCCGGAAACCAGTTCTGGCCTATAATGAAGAAGCTGTATCCGGGGAGAGAACTGGAAACACGCACAGATAAGATGCAGCTTTTCAATGATCTGCGGATGGCGATAGCAGACGTTATTCTCTCATGTGAAAGGAAGAAGAACTCGAATCTGGACAGAAATCTCATCCACAGGGTTTACAGCTGTGAAGCAGTGGAGAGAATTCTTTTCCACAACCCCATTGAGAGGATATTTTTTACCGGAAAGGGGGTTAGAAGAGAATTCGAAAAACACTTCAGGTGTCCTGATACCGTCGTCTTAATTGATCTCCCTTCGCCGTCACCGGCCTATTTCAGAATGTCTTCAGCAGGCAAAGCAGATTCCTGGCGAGCCGCTTTCATGACCTGCGGACTCATTCCATGTGGTTGATAGTCTGCAATTGGATGCAAAACTGCGCCGAGGGATTGCCCGGGGAGTAAAGTAATCGTGTTTTGTTTTTCAGTCCTCTGGGCTTACAGGCACTTTACAATGAGCACGATGGCCACAACTGCAGCAAGCACAGCGAAAAGGGATATCATGCCTGTGATGCCTCCGCAGCAGCCCCTGCCGCCTGAAGTCTGTTCGGTTCCTGTGTTCTCATCGGTGTAGTTTTCGCCTGAGTAAGACTCATTCCTGTTCTTGGGCCCGGGATCATTCTCCGGCTTGATGAAGGAGCTTTCCTTTTTCCTTCTTATTTTGTCCTTCAGAAAGCTGCCCGATGATGATGCGCTTCTGGACTTTGCCCTTGGCTTGGAACTGCTCTTGAATATCGACTTGCCAGACGATGAAGAACCCTTTGATGAGAAACTGGATCTCTTCTTCGAAGAACTTGAAATTCCCTTTTTCATTGATCCCTCCCCTTACAATGGTTGGTAATAGGAAAACATACCACAGGGGAAAAAACAGGCAACTGCTATTTTTTCTTTCCTGATCTGTCGAGCACCACACGCAGATTGAGCAGTTTTACCTTGCTGAAGAGCCTTAGTGTTCCCAGAACAGCAGTGAGGGGAACTGAGTTCGGCTCTTCAACCTGAGAGAGGGGGATGAGAGCGCTCAGCCTGGCAAAAGCGGTAATCAGGAAGAGAACCTGCATGGAGTGCAATGGAAGGCCTAAAAGTACCATGGGCTTCGGCATGAGGAAACCAGAAGCCAGCATCGTAAGTATCATCCCGGTGCCGCTGAAGGCTCCGTAAAGCCCTGAATAAGCCTGCACACGGTCCTCCGGCGCAACGGATAGAACCAGATTGGCGGTTACAATACCCACGCATCCCCACATGCTTCCTGATACTACGCTCTCGGCGTATATGATCCAGAGGGTCGAGGGTTTGACGAACAGCCAGATCAGTGGCACCACCGTGCCTATCATTATGGCAAGCTTCATGGCTGTTTTGTTCCCGAACCTGTCCACAAGTCTTCCCCAGTACCTGAGTGTGAGTATGGTGCCGATGGTACTGGTTACTCCGTAGAGGAGCATCTGTGTAATGCCCATGTGCAGTACCTGGATCATGAAGGGCTGCCAGAAGGGCGCACCTATTCCCACCGCCATCATCCACCACACTCCGAAAAGGCAGAGCTTTCTGAAATTTTTGTCTTTGAAGGG
>CAZRCS010000280.1:0-2306 GCA_964598645.1 uncultured bacterium
TTGCATTCAATCCCAGCTTCTTTCCCTTCTCTCTTGCCTTTTTTAGCATCTCCTCCGAGAGATCAATCCCAAACACATTGTGACCCATATCCGCTAAAACATAGCTGAGCTCGCCAGTTCCGCATCCCACATCCAGCACATTCAGTCTTCTGCCCCGGGGAAGCATAGCTTCGAAGGCTCTGGTCCAAGCTGCCCTCTCTTCTTGGGTTTGTATGCCATGGGCGCTCTTTTGATCATACCTTTTGGAGGACTCATCCCAATATTTTTTGATGTATTCTTTGGTTTTAGATTCGTCCATTTGCATCGTCTAGTGGATTGTTGCAGTTATTTATAAGCCTTTCGTATGATTTATTCATAATTTTTTATGCGATAATAGTACAAATAAAAAATAGATCGAGGCCTGGAGATAACGATCCCGCCAGACCTGGAGACGATTACCCTGCCAGGACCTCAAACATACTGATCCTGTGGATCATCTCTTGGCCGTGTTCCCTGGCCGATTTCTCATCATGTTGATTTGCTATTTTCAATTTTGGCCAGTCTTTTTGATTACCCCTGCACTCTGCGGTTTGAAAGTCGTTTGCCACTAGCATAACCTGATGGCTGCAGACTGACACGCAGAGCCGCAGATTCCGGGCCGCGGAGTGCAGGGAGTACTCAATTATTGCATTTCCCGCTCAATAAAGCAGGGAAAGGCTTTCTTGCAGCATCTAACTCATTGGAGGATAGACGAATGCTCCATGCTCCTCCAGATCGTAGTCCACATGCTGGAACTTATCTATATACTCCTGATGGACAGCCTGGGGGTCAAGGTCCTTGAATATGTCAGGATAGAGCCATTTTGCAAAGTATAAGACGCCTATGTGATATCCGGGTCCTAATGTATTTATATAATATGTTACAAAAATCTTATTGTCCTTTGCAGCATTCAGATTGCTAACTCCCGTGGCGTTTGCTATCTGATCATAGCGCGCCTTGAGTACGCTCAAGTCATCGGTTTCGTAACCACCATACCAGGATAGTCCAATTATTGCATCAGGATCTTGCTCCAATACCCATTCCGGATCCACGGCTGGCAGTACATTCTGGAAACCACCTGTCAGATTTGCGGCAATATTCACTCCTCCGGCCATTTCCACTACTTCAGAGTAGCCGCTTCCTCTGGATACAGTGGTATTTCCGGGACGGTCTACGAATACTCTGAGTCTCTTGTCATAGGGAATATCCAAGATCCTTTCCTGGACCATATCCAGATATTCATGTTGCCAATTGCGGTACTCAAAGGCATTATCCACTTCGTCCAGCATATAGGCCAGAATCATGAGCGATGGTATTGCCGTATTAGATTCCCAAGTCCCTAAGCGCACAACATCTATGTTTGAGTCTCTCAGCTTCTCCTCTATTCCGGGACAGCCCATCTCATTCTTTGCATGCACTATTACAGCATCCGGTTTAAGCTCCAGTATCTTCTCCACATCGCATTCGTTTCTGTTTCCAATAGACGGGGTTTTATTAAATTCAGCAAAGTACCTTGGATAGTCATGGATAGAACTGCCACCATCGGAATCGACACCGACGACCTTGGACTGGGCGCCCAATATGCGAATGATCTCCGCAGTATTGTCGTACACGATGACGATCCGATTCAGTGGATGTTTGACTTTTGACACATCTCTATTGACATTAATATAAAAAATGCTTGATTCAGTTCCATTTATGATATCTTCGATTTGGCTTATATCCCTTTGATCAACCTTATTGTCGTGATTTGCATCTGCCAAGTCCGAGGGTTTGTTCGTTCCATCTATTATGCCCTGAACATATGCTATATCTTTTTCGTCTATTCGGTCATCCATGTTCGCGTTACCAAAGATCTCTAGAGTAAAACTCACAGCATACTGATCTTCGGATGCTGCACCCCATGCCACCTGGGATGCAGTCGATGCTATCAGTAATGCAAAGATGATTTTCCAGGAACCATTCATAACATCAACTCCTGCTCTTAGGCAGAATCATACAAATCTGTATAATATGTATGATTTCATATGAAATAATATTTGATATTTATAAGCATTTCGGTAGCGCGCTTCCGCTTCTGTATAACGGCCGCGATCCTGAGGCAAGGACCATGCTCAAAGCATGAAAAATCAGGACGCAATTCTTGAATATAGTTCCTGAGACAGTTGGGGCTGCAAGGGCTTTGATCTTTGCAGAACTGGACAATATACGCAGTGGATCCATGCGTTGAGTTCAATCGTTTCTGTTGCCGATGGAAGCGGTCTGGATGAACTGGGGGAAGTAGGTGG
>CAZRCS010000281.1:0-2303 GCA_964598645.1 uncultured bacterium
AGGGGAACGGGGGCCATGTCTTCCGGTCTTGAAGACGCGATGAACTCGATAACTCTCAGATAGTCATCAGCAACCGTAAGATCGGCTGAAATTTCTGGTGTATTCTTCCTGTCCGGAAGAATTGACCTGCAGAATTCCTTTGCCTCGGAAAGAGATGCTCCTGTGCCTGAAAGCAGCTGCTCATAACTACTTCTTATGTTAAAAACCAAAGCGAGTTTCCTGCCTGCCCTTGCGGCCATGGAAGCAACCATTTCCTCCACATCCAGCTGCATTGAGGAAAAAGCCTGAACAGGGTCTACTACCAGCAGGGCAATATCCACTTCTTCAAGGGCTGCCAGGGCTTTTCTCCGCTTTTTCCCCCCAAGATCCGATGCCTCGTCGAGCCCTGCGGTGTCGAGAATGCGCACTGGCCCCAGTGCATGTATCTCCATCACCGAGCTTTTGATATCTGCGGTTGTGCCCGGCTGGGAGTCCACAATGGAAGTCTCCTGCTGGGTAAGAAGGTTCATAAGGGTGCTTTTTCCGGCATTGATCCTGCCGAATATTCCTATCACAAGCCTGTCAACTCTTGGCATGGACTTTCCTTTCAGATGGATACCCTGTACTATAAAACCTGAATTCCCCTGTGGCACCACCGGTTCGGGGTTGACTGCGAAGCACAATGATGAGATAATTGACCCCCGATTGAATGCGCGGAGAGGTGGCCGAGCTGGTTTAAGGCGTACGCCTGCTAAGCGTATGTGGGGGAAACTCCACCGAGGGTTCGAATCCCTCCTTCTCCGCCATTCAAAAGGACACAGAGCCTCCGAAAGGAGGCTTTTTCAGTAGTTCTTCCTTAGTAACCAATGTCTGAAGTAGGGGTTACTGAAACGAAATTCATCATTTTTCCTGAACAGAATCTTTTTCTTCTGCAGGTTTAAAAGAGCCACCCTTACAGACGCAGCATGGGTAATTCCCGTTTCCGCCAGGAAATCCCCTGAGTATGGAGATGATCCTCCCAGCCTGGCCAACGCTGTAAGGCATTTGAGCTGCTGGGCTGAGACCTGCACGAGCATAGATTCATACGCCTTGGATTCTCTGGCAAAAACAAGGCTGAAGGCATCGGCGAATCTCTCGCCGGTTATCTCGTCTCCCGGTGACGAACGGTCCCAAAGTGCACAGCAGAACTCCTGAACATCCCCTGGAACGGAATCGAACATTTCTATCACATTGAGTATCAGTTCGGAGGCGACTACTCTGCTTCCATCCTTGAACTTCGATACAAGGAATTTAGAAAACACCTTTTTGTTCAAGGGCCCTATCTCCATAGCCTGGGCAGACTTGAAAAATGGACTCTCGGGATCGAAGAACACCTGGTTCAATCTGTTCCTTATGCTTCCGGCGAAGACGTAGGGTATTTCTCCCTGGAACTGAATTCTGCTTCTGAGCATGGCAAGGGCTTCCCGGGAGTCCTTCAGGTTAAGGATGTCCTGGAATTCATCGAAGACCACCAGAATCTTTCCGTCATCAGCCCTCTCTCCGATGATGTCAACTATGGATTCGATGGAATCGGGGTTCATGGTAACACGGTTGTCCAGGGAAATGCAGGGCTGCCCGGATATCGGGTCGAGAGACAAAGAAGGTCTGAGGCTCGCTAGACCCTTCAATAGTCTCGACAGAAATGTATCGTGGCTTTCAGCTCTGGCAATTGCTTTGATCATCCTTCTGCAGAGATCATCTGTGGTTTTCACCTCCAGAAGATCAATGTAGATAACACGATAGTTCTTAAGCCGTGATGCCGTTTCCCATATAAGGGAGGTTTTACCTATTCTTCTCTCTCCGGTTAGAACCAGGTTCTGACCGCTCTCAATGAAGCCCCTCAGTTGCTTCAGATAATCAGGCCTCGGGCAGAAATCCTCATCTCCAACCACCTGACCGTACTTGAATGGATTCATGGCTTTTCCCTTCTTATACTATATTGTATTATACAAAATAGTATAAGTCAAACAGCTTTATCGAAGATACCCATTGAATGAGGTTTTCCCTGCTTCTCCGGTTATAGAAGTATCCTTATAATATTCTTATCAGTTTCGGAGGTGGAAGCAATATGAAAATATTATTCAGCAGTCTGTTATTGATTTCAATTTTCTCAACAGCTTCCGTTGCTCAAATACCCTCAACGATTCAGACTGACTGGTGCGGCGGACCATCACCCGAGATAAGCCCGTATCATTTCGGCAACTGCTTCCTTGAGCAGGAAAACACCGGTTGGGTGTCACAGGAAAGACTTACACTGGGGTACCCCGCTGCCAACATGTCTGTTT
>CAZRCS010000282.1:0-2299 GCA_964598645.1 uncultured bacterium
CTGGACCCGGAATACGTGAAGGGAACCAACCTCAGGGTGAACATACACAGGTTCTGTCGGGAACTTCTCAGAGACCAGAGAAGAAGTGTCGGCAGGCTCGATGCCAGATTTCTGGGAATAGAGGCTGACCAGGTCAACGATATGCCGGAATACGATCCGGCAATGATCGCGATAATGCCGGCTTACACCACGATGTTCAACTCCTATTCGGTTTCAGAGCTGGAGGTGGAGACCAACATCCCCTACAGGATAATGCATCACTTCAAAGAGAGAAAATGGCAGTGGGAAAACGGAATGCTTCCCCATACGGGAGAGTCTCTGAGAAGCGCCATGGCCAAAAACCCATATATGAAGGTTCTGGTGGCGCAGGGATACTATGACCTGGCAACGCCGCATTTCGCTACGGAGTACATGGTTTCCCACTTGAACCTGGATCCTGAAGTGAGGAAGAACCTGTCAATGTACTACTACAACGCCGGGCATATGTTCTACCTGGATACCGGGTCACTAAGTACTTTCAAGCGTGACGTTGACCATTTTTTCAGAGAGGCAGGTCCTTCGAAATAAGGTCGGAGGATATTCTGCCGGATTCGTAAATGGTGGGGAGTCCCGACCCCGGATGGGTTCCCCCGCCCACCAGATAGCACCTGTTTACCTCTTCGAACCTGTTATGAGGTCTGAAGTAGAGCATCTGCATGATGTTGTGTCCCAGGTTGAAGGTGGCGCCGTGGTGTATTGATCTCTCCTCCTGCCAATCCTTCGGGGTGATTATCTTTTCGAACTCGATTCTATTTTCCAGGTCCTTGAAGGATGTTCTTTCGGAAATACGTTTCAGTACCCTCGATCTGAATTCAGCCGTAAGTTCAGGTGTCCATTCGATAGGTGATCTGTTGTTGGGAACGGGAACCAGAACGTAAAGAGCAGTCTTTCCTTCAGGAGCCAGGGAGGGATCTGTTACCCCCGCGTTACGCACATAAACTGAAACGTCCTCTGAAAGAACCTCCTCTCCCATTATCTCTGAAATATTCTTTCGGTAGTCTTCAGCCATGATGATCTGGTGATGGGGTTCGTCCCAGGTTCCCGAAAGCCCCAGATACATCATGAAGGTGGAGCATGAGTAGTTGGCCTTCTGGAGCCTCTTCTCATCCCATTTCTTTATAAGTCCCGGTTCGAACAAGTTCACTGCCGCATGACCGAAATCAGCATTGAGAACCACTGCGTCGAACTCTTCCCTGCTCCCGTCGGGAAGTTCAACTCCTTTGGCGGTTTTCGTTCCATCGGTGATTATTCTCTTTACAGGTGTGGACAGGTGTATTTCTCCGCCCTCTTCCCTTATGACCTTTGCCATGGCCTCGGATATCTCCGAAAGTCCTCCCTGCACATGGTCCACTCCGAATTTGTGCTCTATGTAGGGGATCATGGCGTAAAGACCGGGACAGTTCCAGGGAGACATTCCCAGGTACTTTGCCTGGAAGGTGAAAGAGATCTGAAGGTTCTCGTTTTTGTAGTAGTCGCCCAGAACATTGAAGAGAGATCTTCCGGCCGATAAATGGGGAAGAGCTCTGAGAAGCCTTCCGGAAACCATGGAAAAGGGATTTCCGTAGGGAGACTGAAGGCATGGATACATGTATTTGTACCTTATCTTCTCTCTTTTGAAGAACTTGTCGAATCCTGCTTCCTGTCCGGGAAAGACTTCGGCTATCCTGTCTCTTGTAAGGGAGTTGTCCCTTGAGGGGTCGAAATTGTAACCGGGGAAGTTGAGCCTGTACATGGGGTCAAGGGGAACCACTTTGCAGTAATCGTCCAGATCTCTTCCCACGGCCTGGAACATTTCCCTTAAAATGAAAGTCATCATCAGGAAAGTGGGGCCTGTATCGAAGGTGTAGCCGGAAGACTTGATCGAAGCGCTTCGCCCTCCAACTGAATCTGCTTTTTCGAAAACCTTTACAGAGTAACCCCTTCCGGCAAGAAGCATGGCTGCGGTCAACCCGCCTGGTCCTGCTCCCACCACGGCTATCCTTCCAGACATCTCAACCTGCTTTCACCATTAGAAAAATCTGCCCAGCAATCTGACCATGCTTCTACCTATTCTGTATGGCGGGTAGACCATGGGCATTTCCATACCGGGACATTTCGTAAGTAATACCTGTTCCCATGTGAAATTCCTGTATCCTTCAAATCCACGGTATCTGCTGAAGCCGCTGCCGCCAACTCCTCCGAATGCAATGGAGGAAGATACGATACGATGAAGGGTCCCATTAACGGTGATGGACCCGGCACGCACATTTTTTGTTAACAG
>CAZRCS010000283.1:0-2293 GCA_964598645.1 uncultured bacterium
AGAATAACGCTTAGAAATACAATGACAGGTAAAATATCATTTCCCGGCAGCTGCCGTTCCACCGCTGAAGAAGACAGAGGACGTATAATATCTCTGACATGATCCTGGTGTTCAATATGAACGAGGAGTTATATGACAAAGTTCTCATTCCTTCTTATTGTGCTGATCGAATGTGCCGCAGCCGGTAGTCTCACCATGCTTGGCACCTCCGGAGAAAACATACTGAATGGCGATGGAGAGGAGATCATTCTCAGGGGAGTGAACATGGACCTGAATTATGGAAGAGTTCATGTTGAACCGGAAGCTCCATTTCAGTATGCATCGGAAGAAGATATCGAATATCTGGAGGAAGCAGGGTGCAACTCTATTCGAATGTGCCTTCACTGGGAGCTTTTTGCAACGGGAACGGGCTATGACCTTATTGACACTTTTCTTTCCTGGTGCGAACCCCGGGGCATTTACCTGATACTGGACATGCACAGAGTTCCTCCCGACGACATAACAGGAGGTCTCGGTATCTGGAATTCAGAGGATGCACAGGACTCCCTCTGCAGCATCTGGGCTTCTATTGCGGAAAGGTATTCTGACAGCCCTGGAATCGCAGGCTATGACCTGGTCAATGAACCATCCACCGGCAATCCCGATATCTGGTGGAATCTGGCACAGAGACTGGCAGACACAATAAGGGTCGTAGATCGAAATCATATTTTCTTCATAGAGACTCCCGGAGGAAGGTGTTCAGACCTTCGACTCATCGATGACTGCAACACTGTTTATTCCATTCACTGCTATGACCCGTTCACAGTTTCCCACGCCGGTGCAAGCTGGCCCGGTGACTCCCATGTCCCTACTAACAGTTCCTACCCCGGTGACATAATAACAGGTGTAGACTGGGAAGGCTGGTCATCTGAAGCTAACAGGCTCACAGAACGAACCAGCGGATGGATCCCGTGGGAAAGTGGAGAAATAGTGATCCCGGATGGAGTAGAACTGGTTTCTGTGAAGGCATTCGCCTCAGGAAATACGGGAACGGTTCTGTTCGATGATTTCGCACTTACTATCAATGACAGGGAGTTCCCCGTTCTAAACGGCGGCATAGAAGAACTTTCCCGCAGACGATCAGGAATACCGGCAAACTGGGTTTTCTACCCCGATGGAGACTTCACCGGCTCTTTCTACGAAGATGGATATCTCAGTGAGGGTTGCCTTGAGACAAGTGGTTCCAGAGGCAGCGGCAGCTGGATACAGACAAGAGCCTATTACACCGAACCTCTCTTCGAGGTTGCACCTGGTGACATACTGCAGGTGTCAGGAATGATCAGAGCTCTCCACAACCGGGGACAGATCACGCTGGGGTTGGATTACCTAACCGAAAGAAGGGCATACTGGGACAGCGACTCACTGAGAAAGAGGATTCAGGATGCGGTGAGCTGGGCGGAGAACAATGATGTGCCCCTTTATGTGGGTGAGTTCGGATCCCTTCCCGGTGCGGGAATAGACAGCAGAAACAACCTGATTTCAGACTGGATAACAGTCATGAACGAAGAGGGGCTGCACTGGTCCTACTGGACATTCCGCACCTTCGGAGGCCCTAGTTTCGGGCTCTTCTACAATTACTCGGAAATTGATGAGAACCTGTCGGAAATACTTTCCCGGGGCTTTTCCTGCAACTGATGTGTGATATCTCCAGGGCATCCCTTTTTCCTCGTGTTCCAGCCTTAACCATTTGCAGTATAGTACTTTTCGCATGTTGCTTGACAGGCTAACGAATTGCCTTTTAAGTTTGTATCAGTAGAAAGGTAAACATGATAACGGAAGACAATACACTGCTTGTCATTGCTCTCACACTGGTTTTCATGGGTATATTGACCTTTTCAGTACTTTCCTTGATACGTAGGAAAATAGGGACCAGAGTTGTAGAAACAGAGGTTAACACCAGCTCCAGGTGGTCACTTGGCACTGTAGCAGAACCAGGACGGAAATACAATCTGTGCTTTGAATTCAGAATTGAATACCCTGGAGGGGACGATGACTATCAGCTGGTTGCTGACTATGAGTGTCAGGCTGGCAATGATATATTGATCAGAGAAAAAGCCGGGATTGGCTACCTGTCTTCACTTGAGAAAAGCAGGCAGATCAACAGCCAGTATAACTGCAATCTCACAGCGGTATTGGGCTGGAACAAATACAAAGCAACAGTAATTCTCTGCTCAATGGGTCCCTTCGATGAAATGTGCGAAGTCCGTGCATCAGGCAGAATTGCAGCTTCCCCTGAGACCTTGCTGAAGAAAGG
>CAZRCS010000284.1:0-2290 GCA_964598645.1 uncultured bacterium
CTGCCAGTGAAGCGATTTCATCCACCCTGGCGCCGTTGTAACCCTTCTCTGCAAATACTTCGGCTGCCGCGTTCAGTATAGCACTCTCATCGATGTTCTCAGAGGTCATGTTTCCCCCATTAACTGTTTGGTTTAACCGTTTAGTTAATATATGCAGATTCTCAGCGTTCCGCAATATGCTGTTTACACCATGCTGCAAATGGATTCTGTGTTTCGCGGCTTCATCTGAAGTATCGCGTTTTGCTTCAGCCGCTGGTGCAACTGATCACAATTTCGGCGCACAAAAAAAGGGCCGGCGTGAGCCGGCCCCGGTAATCGCGGTATTAGTAGCGCTTCTGCCTGGGAGCACGTTCTTCCCTGGGCTTGGCTTTGTTAACCTTGATGGTCCTGCCGTCGAGCTCTGTGCCGTCGTACTTTTCAATAGCGGCTTCCATCTCATCGGTGCTGGACATTTCCACGAAACCGAACCCCTTGGACCTTCCGGATTCCCGGTCGGTGATTACCTGTGCACTCTTAACTGTGCCACATGAGCTGAAGAGTTTCTCGAGCTCGTTGTTCGTAACCGAAAAGGCGAGGTTTCCTACATACATTTTCATTCTTACTGTCCAATACAATTTTGGCCTGTGAATACCACTGGGCCGTTAGTCGGGCTTCCGGCAACGGAGAACTGCTCTCCGTTCACCTCGGCCATGGCCTTATTATGCATACATAAAATAAAAAAGCAAGTGTCTCTGATATTTTCGCATGAATATTCAAACAATGACTTCTTTTCATGGGAAAATCCTTGCGGTATTACTCTTATCAGCAACCTCGATCTAGTAATTCTTGCAACTTTCCGCTCTCTTGAGTATTGACATTCTCTGATAATTGATTGATTTTCTTCTCAGATTTGTATTCTGAAAGGAACTTAGTGAGCATTAAGTCGCATTTTGCCCGACCCGATTACGCATCCCATGAAACTGTATTGAATCAGTTCAGTCTGATCAGCAACAGTCCCTTTCTGGACAGCCTTCTCCACACCGTATGCGGCCTTCTGGCGGTTCTTAATGAGAACAGGCAGATAGTTGCCCTTAACGATACTTTCATGGATATGCTTGGCATAGCAGAACCATCGAAGGTCCTGGGTCTCCGTCCCGGAGAAGCCCTGCAGTGCATCCATAAAGATGACGGTCCTTCAGGATGCGGCACCACCAAGTTCTGTTCCACATGCGGAGCTGCACTGGCCATTGTTGCAGCCCTGGGCGAAGAAAAGCCAGTTGAACGCCTTTGCGCCCTTACCCACGAGAAAAACGGCAGTGTGATCGAAACGGTCTTTCACGTTACGGCAAGGCCGGTTAAACTGAATGAGGTTCATTTCGTGCTTATCTTCCTGCAGGATGTTACTGAACAACAGAGAAGAGCTGCCCTGGAGAGAACATTCTTCCACGATGTGAGCAATCTCCTCAATATGCTTGTTCAAGCCGGCGAGCTTCTTAAGGAGGATTGTGATTCTGAACTTGTCCATACGGTAAATGCATCCGTTATGCGCCTGGCAAAGGAAGTGGAGATTCAAAGGATCTTTGCCGGTTCTGAAAAAGCGGACATCTCCATCAGGAAGGAAACAGTAGACCTGAAGGCTCTGATGAACGATCTTCAGGGATTTTTCAACAGTCATCCAGCATCGATCAACAAACAGCTCGTATTCTCCCCAATAGCAGAGTCTTTAACCCTGACAACCGACATTTCTCTGCTTTCCAGGGTTCTTGAAAACATGGTGATCAATGCGCTGGAAGCTTCACCTGAGGGCAATCAAGTTACCATGAAAACACAAACCGGCCCCGATGGATTAACTTTCAGTGTTCACAACAACACCTTTATTCAGGAGGATACGGCAAGGCGAATTTTCCAGCGTAACTTCAGCACTAAAAGCGGCCCGGGAAGAGGTTATGGAACCTATGCCATGAAACTTCTGGGGGAAGAGCTGCTTGGGGGAAAGGTCGGTTTTACCAGTTCACCCCAGTCAGGTACGGTATTTACCTTTCTGCTTCCCGCTGAACATATCTGATCCCGGTCAGACCAAAGGATTTTCAAGCAGAATGACCTTCGGGGATCACGGATATCTTCAAAGGATACGGTCTCAAGGAAATCACCGCCGGATGAACAAAACCTGAAAAGGGGGAAGGGAACAGTTCCCATTCTTACCCGGGAGCACCGCGGCCATGGCCGGTGCATAAAGTCCGGTCCTATTCATTTTCGGAGAGCTTTCTGCTGATTTCCTTCAGTTCAGCCTGAATCTGCCGGATGCCCTTCA
>CAZRCS010000285.1:0-2290 GCA_964598645.1 uncultured bacterium
GGGAACAGCGCCCTGTTTTCAGGAGTGATTGTTTGTCCACGTTGGCTGGACACGCTTCTTTGGCCCGATTGACCATTACCTTTTAATGGCCGTGCCCGTTCTATTTAGATGCCGTTATCTGCTTACAGAGCCGAATACCTTTCGCAAAAGAGCTGTGACCCTTGCGATGGGGTCATCTCTTATTTTTTTCTCTTCACCGCGTAATTTCAGGAATAGCGCGTCCAGCGCTTTTCCTGTCACATATTCATCCAGTTGGTGTTGAAGGTGCGTTATCCCCATCATTTTACCGGCAACAGAATCCGCCACAATATTATACTTCGCCGCAAACAATTCCCAGGAACGGCTGGCGGAAATATTACCGATCAGTTTTTCTTCCAGGGATTTTTTCACTTCAGGTTTGAACAGGGAATAAAGGCTGTCAAAGGTCCTGGCATGAAGATATTGAGTTGCCGCATCGTCCGGTCCCCTCAGGATGTCAATTGCATTCGTAATTGACAGAGAGGTGATCGCATCCACAAATATCGGGACAGCCCCGGTGACTGCAAACTCTGCAGCCCTGTTCAGCCTAAGTATCAGGTCATTAATGAGTTTTTTTCCGCCGGGGATTTTTGTTATCAGACTGACGGCTTTCTCCGCTTCCGCAGGAAGTACAATTTTAACGGCCTCATCCAGCAGAAAACCGTTTTCAGAAGACAATCCGTTTACGGCAATTTTGGTCCCGATTGTCAGCGCTTCCTTCAAGCCCAGTGACACTTCGGAGGAACTTAAAGTCTCTGTATTGATCGACCTTTCCAGGAGTTTCTCCAATTCCGCACAGGAAACAAGAAAGAAAAACGGCAATAAAAATATAATGATTCGGCTTTTTTTAACTTGATTCATCTCTGCCCCTCAACCAGATGTTATAGGGAAATGGAAAAGTCTTCAACCCCGGGGGATCTGTATCATAAGCGGTAATAAAAAATTCAGTAATGAGAGGCGGGTTTATGGCTGCTCCCCTTATTGGATCCAATGTTTAAATTCATTGTCTTGGAACCTTCTAATGGGCGTCCCTATTCTCCTATTCTCGATTCTCATTCTCTCGGCTATGATTCGTAAATCCGACCGGCCTTGTTCTGAGGGAATCCCCCGACAGGATGATATCAGGCAATACTCGGGGTGTAACTCAGCAGTCTTGTCTATTAATTTTGATAAAATGACAAGCACACTTTACAAATAGTAAAGCTTGCTGTACCTTGTTCACCAGGGAGTAAACATGGAATTAAGCAACAGTTTGAAAGTATGGAGGGCGAAAGTGGAAATCACTCAGGAACGGCTGGCCAATGAAATCGGTGTCAGCAGGCAGACAATCAATTCGATAGAAAAAAGGAAGTTTGTTCCCTCCGTACAGACGGCACTGAAGATTGCAGCCTTTTTTGATACTGCGGTGGAACAGATATTTTCATTGAAAGGAGAAGAATGATGAATGTGAAAGGAAACTATTTCTGGATGTTCGGAACCCAATTGTTTTCAGGGATCATTGCCTATCCTCTGATGATCAAGCTAGGCCTGGTCGCTGGACTGCTGATTTCCTTTGTTCCCTTTCTGATCGGCATGGTCACCACTCATGCCAATTACAAGCCGGACGAGCGTGACATGCAGTTGATCTATAAAACAGATTCGATCAAGTCGACGCTCCTCGTCATCGCGATGGCAATCATTTATTTGTATTTTCCCTCTGTAAACTGGTTCTTTGCGCTTGTGGCAGGAATCGGTTTGTTAAGGGGCCTGACTGGAACGATCATCTTCGCGACCCATTGAAGCGTCAATGAATCAAGGTTTTTCTGTACAATACTCCGTTGATCGGAATAGGGACTCTGTATATTTCAGTTATAGGTCCACATAGAACCCGATGCGAAGAGAAGGAAAACAGAAAATTCGCAGGCGAAAATCGCCCACGCTGCGGCCCCGCAGGTTCGGGTCGTTGGCGGGATAGCGGAACTCAGCCGATCCCCAGCTTTTTTCCACCTCTTCCCCCACCATGAACCACTCCCCTTGCCACTCACGGGTTTGATCTCCGGCCACGAGAGTGCCGGTTCCTTTCAATGAATTCACGGAATAGAAGTCGCATCCGGTTTCCACGAACATGCCCATCCGTTGATTGATTTGAATCTTCAGCCTGACGTTGAACGCAGTGCCGAAACCGCATCCCGTGCCTGTCATGGACTGCACGCGTTCGTCCTGGTACATGAGGTAATCGCTTGTCGGCTCCCGTTCCAAGACCTCAATCCTGTCCTGGATATGCCGTTTCAAT
>CAZRCS010000286.1:0-2287 GCA_964598645.1 uncultured bacterium
CCGCATCGCAGTCGATGGCGTTGATGGTCTCTTCAAGGTCCTTCATCTGTGCATCACCATAGCCCATTGCAGGAAGAATGGCGGTTTCCTCCACACCGGGGTAGTATTTATCGAAGGTTGCCTTGATGGTGCGAACTGCCTTGGGCACGGGATTCGCAAACTCGGCGGCTCCGTACTTCTCGGCGGCCACATAGCCTGCTCCGTATTCCATCTCACCGTGGGTAAGGGTGGGGCCGTCTTCCACAACGAGGACCTTCTTGCCGAGTACCAGTTCAGGCTTGTCCACCGTAACGGGACTTGCGCCGTCTATTATTCTGGCTGTGGGGTTGACCCTGCGAATGTTCTTCCTTACTTCTTCCACGTCTTCAGGATAGGCGCTGTCGATCTTGTTTATGACTATTACGTCGGCGAGTCTGGCATTGATCTGTCCGGGGTAGTAGCTGATCTCATGACCGGGTCTGTGAGGGTCGACTACGGTTATGGTCAGGTCGGGGGCGTAGAAGGAAGTATCGTTATTCCCGCCGTCCCAGAGGATTATGTCTGCCTCTTTCTCGGCTTCACGAAGAATGGCCTCGTAGTCCACTCCTGCGTAGATCACGTTACCCCTTGAGATGTGAGGCTCGTACTCTTCCATTTCTTCGATGGTGCATTCGTGCTTCTTCAGGTCCTCAATGGTGGCAAACCTCTGAACCCGCTGCTTAACAAGGTCACCGTAGGGCATCGGATGGCGGATAGCCACAACCTTCTTGCCGGAAGCGGTGAGTTCTTCAACGACCCTGCGCGTGGTCTGGCTCTTGCCGCAGCCGGTACGAACTGCAGTAATTGCGATCACAGGCTTGGTGCTCTTGATCATGGTGCGCTGGGCGCCGATCATGGTGAAGTCTGCTCCTACGGCGTTGATGCGGCTTGCCAGGGCCATTACCGTGCTGTCCGGGAGATCGCTGTATGACATCACGCAAAGCTCGATGTTCTCTTTTTCGATGATGTTCTCGAGCTGACTCTCATCGAGGATGGGAATACCCTGGGGATAGAGATCGCCGGCGAGTTCGGCGGGATACTTTCTTCCGTCGATGTCAGGGATCTGGGTGGCTGTGAAGGCCACGACCTCGTAGCGGTCATCTTTCCTGTAAAGGGTGTTGAAGTTGTGGAAATCACGCCCGGCGGCGCCAAGGATAAGGGTTCTAGTTCTGCTCATTGCAGTCGTCCTTTCCGCAAGTTGAACATTTGCTTGCGGAAGAGCAACAGCGAACCGTATGGTTCGGCCTCTTCCACTTTGTCTGTGGATACCAGCTACTTCGGCTGGCTGGCATCAAATCTCGCTCATTCATGAAGAATTGTCAATGCTTTACAAATCTGTCAATCGGTTCTTATCCCCGCTTCGAAGAGTACACAGATCCCCGTTCCGGCAAGAAAACCTGTGATCAGTCTGATGAGATTAGTGCTCTGGTATAAACCCCCATACTGAAGGGTGCCGTCTATCACCAGCGGTGCAGCCATCAGAAGTCCTGCCAGAAGAGAACCAGGCAGTTTACCGAAGTACATGAAGGGGAGAGCAACCGTCATTCCAACCCAGAAAAACGTGCATCTTGCACACAGACCGGGAGCCCAGTTGAAGGATCTTTCCGGAAGTCTGTGACAGGTTATTTTTAGAAGGGGGCGAACTGCAGGGCTGTCGGTGAAGGCTCCCGCCACGAATACGGCGGCGATGAGAAAAAGCAGGATGGCGGCAGGCTTTCTCAGGTCAGCCGTCCACCCATGTATCGGTACTCCAGTTGAAGTGCTCCCTTACCGATGCCTCTCCAAGAATCTCCAAAGCAGCGTACCTGCCCATCTCCAGAGAGTGATCCATGTTGTTGTAGCGGAAAAGTCCCTGTCTTCCACAAGTGACGCTTCCAGGCAGAGAGTCAAGGGCATCAAGAACGCAGGATGTGCTTGCTCCGTAGTTCAGCTGGTAGATTGGGTAAGCCTGAGGTTCACGGCTTATCATGGAGCCCATGACCATTTCCCTTGTGAACAGACCCAGGTGTTCGGCTCCGGGAATCGTTGACCTGAGAAGCTCATCCATGGAGGTATTCCACAGGTCATCACCCTCCTGACAACTGAATTCAAAAACCACCTGGGAAGGACCCGTGGGATCGAAATTTCTGGAAATGGAAAGTCTGTTGAAAAGATAACGGTCCTCCGATGTGTATATCCAGTGGTCAGAGGGCTCAAGATCGCCGTCGAGCATAACCGCCAGGAAGACCAGAGCCCTGAACCGGAGAGAAGCGGCAGCCCTGTGCACAGC
>CAZRCS010000287.1:0-2282 GCA_964598645.1 uncultured bacterium
GCCACAAGAGAACACACCGCTGGAAGAATTGCCAGTACCATAGGAACAGTCATAACGCCTCCTTGTTCACATGAAGATACGCTGGTTCAGTTTCGCTGGAAAGCCAGCGTGAAGCAGAATTGACGTGCTGTTTGTAAAAGTCTTCAGCGCAAACGGGCGCACTTCAAGCAGGTAATCGGGTTGGATGATCATCATGTCTTGTTCGATAGGCACTAACGGCATACCCCACTGAAGTTTTGAGAATAGAGCCGACTATCACGGTCTGAACCGGATTGTCATTCCATTCGGAGGTAGCTGGTTCATTACAAACGGAATAAGCGGTCCCTTACACATCCTGAGCAATAGGATTCCACATTACACTAATCTGGTCGCAGGTTACGAACCCTGCACTTCCCGTCAGCTGCTGATTTTACCGTTGAACAGGTCAAGATCATGAGCTTGACTAATAATCTGATATGACGACAAATCGCCCTACAAACTCTTCTGAGCCAGCAAAACATCTAAAGATGTATGATCCGCTTGGAAGGCTGCCCAGGAGGTACTCATGGGTTCCGCTGTTATAAAAACCAGAGACCGGTGTTGCTATTCTCCTCCCTGTCATATCAAGTATTGTTACAGTTACGTGGGTACCTTCCTGCAGATCAACTGAAATCCATGCAGCGCCAAAGCTTGGATTCGAGGTCATCTCCACCGCTGCGCTCAGTTGAGGACCGCTGCCTGTTCCCATATCGGCATAGTCGAACCGAACCTCCTGAAGTTCAGGGAACGATCCTGCGTCTTCCGCTTCCAGGATAGCCTTGTATTGAAGATAGTTTGAACAATCGGGCAGAATTTCTTGAAGACTGCTGCCGGAAACAGAGATAGTATCTGACCATTCACCAAGGTCGAGGGGGTCGTCAGAGGCTCTCACAAGAAAGGAAACTGAGCTACCCTCAGGCTCGGACGAATCCCAGCTGATCGATTCCCAATGAGGGTCACTTGAAAGTTCGAGTACAGAAGAAGTGAGTTCTCCAGAAAGGGTCTTTTCAGCGGTCTGCCACCAGGCAATAAGTCCCCCGGACCAGCACGCCAATACATCAACCATACCGTCTGAATTCATGTCCGCGGCAAACACATCGCCGAAGCCGCTTGAGGAGGGTGCTAAATTCTGAACAGACCAGTCTCCGCCACGGTAATCCTCGTTCCAAACCATTGATGCGAACTGACGGTTCCATCTTACCAGATCAGCGTCCCCATCGTAGTCAAAATCTCCTGAAGCGAGTTCAGGATGGTATGCGCTTGGCGGAAAGCTATTGAAACTCTTTTCAGCCCATTCGATACCATTCCCACTGACATTCTCGAACCAATGACCTCCGGAGCAATAGTCTCCAACTGCATCGATATCTCCGTCACAGTCGAAATCTCCCCCTGACACCGCCCAGGTTCCAGTGACAGGTGATATCTCATATCCAGCATATCCAGCGTACCA
Organism: uncultured bacterium; assembly: GCA_964598645.1. Taxonomy (GTDB): domain Bacteria; phylum Fermentibacterota; class Fermentibacteria; order Fermentibacterales; family JCC-6; genus Sabulitectum. Next base: position 1,469 of record CAZRCS010000287.1, read on the forward strand.
CTTAAGACCGTACCCCCAGTAACGGGCGGTAATCACATCGGTGTAGCCGTCTGAATTCACATCGGCGAAAGCAAAGTCGCGTTGAACTGTATCGATTCCTTCTACTTCCCAGTTGTATCCGGTTCCGTCATTTTCCATAAAACACAGCTCTCCGTACCAGCTGAGTTCCCTTATCAGCATAAGGTCCATATCTCCGTCTGAAGTCATGTCAAAGGATCTGATACAGTATACCTGACAACCTGTCTGAATTTCCTCCAGAAAGAATATGGATCCAAGCTGATAAAGAATGTAGATGTACCCACCGTAGCTGCCAAGTACAATGTCCAATTCTCCGTTAGCGTCCAGATCGGCGCAGGTGATAGAACTCAGTTCCTCGAACGGATAATCGAACACTTCTATTTCGTGATCAACCCAAGAGCTTCCGGTGATGTTTTCAAACCAGTGAACAGACTGATCAAGCTGATTTATGCCAAGAACATCCATGTCTCCATCCAAATCGAAGTCAATTGGACACAGATCAGTGTATCCCTTCGAATCGGATATCAGACGGCATGAATCAGACCTTATGGCACCGGGATAGAGATACCCGGAAAGAGAGAACCAGTCACAACCAGTACAAGAGAGGAAACAATCACCCCAGTTGCTGTAGATATCTGATTCACAGGGACCTCCGCTCCAATTCGTCTGAAAAACGGTTTCAGCGTATATGGATGAGGCAAGAGTGAAGAAAAACAGCACATACTTGGTTTTATTCATATTTTTCTCCTGCATAGAAACCATACTTCTATCTAGAGATAGAGTCAATCCACCCATT
>CAZRCS010000288.1:0-2278 GCA_964598645.1 uncultured bacterium
CTGCCAGGCATATCATCAGGAGCATTACCTTTTTCACTTAGAACCTCCATTGTGTTTTATCTTAGCGTGCATTGTTATTCTAAACAGTTTCTCGAAACGGGTCAATCCTCACAAGATGCGTCAAGAATGAATGTTACAGGCCAGTTCTTTCCAGAGCAGAAAAGCTGGCCGTTTTCGCTGACGGCAATACCATTCATTGCTCCTGCACCATCCGGCGCTGCATTGCCAAGATTGACCACCCTTTCAACCACTCCGCTTTCAGGATCGATGAACAGTATCCTTGTTGTCTGCCACTGGTTGGCCAGTATGTATCCGAAGGCGAACTCCAGTTCATTGAGGAAAACCTGAGGCTGACCGTTAAGTGTAACACTGATGGAGTCCAAAGGTTCAAAGGTGTCAGGACTACGCAGGGTGATTACTGAGGATCCGTTGCTTTGATAGAGGGTGCCATCACCGTAACAGAGACCCCAGCCCTCTCCCTGGAACGTGAACTCGTCAAGGATCTCCATTGACCGGGTGCTGATTATGAAAGCGGTGTGTTCCCGCCAGGTAAGAAGGCACACTGTGCTGTCATTTAGGAAGGTAAATCCCTCTGCGAACACCGAATCCGGCAGGCGGAATATCTGAATTACCTCTCCTGTTTCCAGGGATGTTCGTCTGAATGAAGACTCTCCGTAAATTCCTGTGGATTCCCAGAGAAAACCGTCTCTAACCTCGAGGCCCTGGGTGAAGGCGCCGGGATCGTGGGGAATGATCCCAGTGATCGCCGGCGCCGTAAAAAGGGCTAGAAGAAGAGGAACTATTGCCTGCCTCCGGTTGTGGTTCCCGGTCTGCCGCCTGTGGATGAATCACCGCGTCCTGGGGTTCCTTCCACTGTGTTTCCGCCTCTGGAGGAGGTATCCTCCTGCTGCTGGGAGGTGCCGGCATTAGTGTAGCGCCGGGTGAATCTCTCGGCTCTTGCGGCTATTTTCGACGCATCAGGAGAAGCAAGGCCTGCTGCATTGATCTCAGCCTGTGCCCACTGTGCTCTCTGGGCCGGGGCAGGGTGGGTCTGCCAGAAGCCGGGACCGTTCCTGTCGGTTATTCCGTCCATTCTCTGAAGAACAGATACCAGTGCAGCCGGGTCGTAACCGGCATTGTATAGAATATGAACGGCCAGGCTGTCTGCCTGCTCTTCGGAGTCTCTGCTGTAACCTCTTGTGACAAGGTTCATGGTGATGTCATCAACCACGTCGCCGTAGTTGTCTGAGAGTTCCTGTACCTCGGAGCTGCCAAGGTGCTGTGCGCCCTCGTGGCCCAGGGTGGTCCATGCGGATGTGAGTTTTGCCTTTTCAACTGATCTTATACCATGGCTCAGCACTATGTGGGCTGCCTCATGGGCAATGATAGCTGCAAGCTCGTCCTCATTCCGGGCGAGGTCACAGAGTCCTTTGTTGAGAAGAACGATTCCCCCGGGGCATGAAAGGGCGTTTATACCCTGGTCATTAAGTATCATGAAGTGCCAGCCGCCGTAGGTGGCGGGTCTTGGGGAAAAACCGGCAATGACCGCTCCTATTTCGTTCACGTATTCTACTGCCGCCCAGTCGAACATGGGTGTTTTCGTTGCAAGAATATTGGCGGCGACCGCCCTGCCGATGAAGTGCTCCTCGGATTCCGTTATCTCCCTGTTGGCCTCATCGAAGGCCTGATAGACAGTAACGGCGCTTGCAACCTCATCGCTTTCAATGATGTCTACAACGTCTCCCAGACCAAAGGCCAGAAGGCTTAGAATGACTGCTGCGGTCATTGTGAACCTCCCTCGATGAGCATACCTTCAATCAGGAAAGCCTCGATTGCCGCGGGTTCAATCTCTATGGCTTCGATCATGTCGACCTTGTCCCAGGGCAGGTTTTTCCCCTGGGCATATGCACCTTCTACGTCGCTGTTGAACCCCCGGCCGGCAAGCATGATCATGTCGCTGTCGTCGGTGGATTCAGAACCCTGGGAAAGAAGCGCTCCCGTCAGGGCAGTTGCATGAACCCAGCCTTCAGTGCCGGCTGTGGTTTCAATGCTGAACCAGTCTCCCTGTGCGCCGGTTACGTCGACAACTTCACCGAACTGGAGATCTCCCACCGGCTGTGCATAGAAGACCGGTTGGGGGAAAATGTGCTGTTCCATGATTTTTACCGTTGCGCTGCCCCCGGGTTCTATTGGCGTTTCATCGGCATATAGCGATGAAACGAGAACCAGCGCAGCAATTATGATGCTGATACGCATTTTTACCCTCCGTTACTTTGAA
>CAZRCS010000289.1:0-2275 GCA_964598645.1 uncultured bacterium
AGTTCCTGGAACAGCTGGGCGGATACATACGCAAGGGTGATCTCAGCGGTGCTGAAAGCCTCTGCGATAGAACCAAGGGCCCTGTGTCCGCAATTCTCAGAGCAGGTCTTCTGAGAAGGGACAAGGGTCTTACCGACGTTGAAAAAGCAATTGAAAGCGCCGGCTCCATCGAAATGGCGCATCTTGAGCAGGGGCTCGTTGTTCTTGCCTCGGTCTCAAGTATTGCTCCCATGCTGGGTTTCCTGGGAACAGTCTCAGGTATGATCCGTGCTTTCGGTGAGATAGCGGCCGCAAAGAACGTGGATGCCAGCCTTGTGGCTGGAGGTATCCAGGAGGCCCTTATCACCACGGCAACAGGTCTTGTGATAGCTATTCCCATACAGATGGCGAATAACTACTACATAGCCAAGATAGGTCGCTTCGTTACAGACATGGAAGAGGCAAGCATGTTCCTGGTTGACCAGCTGGCCGATCTGGAACATCTGAAGCAGTTGTGATAAGGAGCAAGAATGCGCAAGGATAAACCACGGGCATCGGGAGCTATTCCAGACGCTTCAATGTCCGATATTGCATTCCTGCTGCTGATCTTCTTCCTGGTGACTACCACTTTTGAAGTTCAGAGGGGCATCAGCTATCAGCTGCCGAAGAAGCCCGACGAACAGACCGAAGAGGTGGTGATCGATGAAACCAACAGGCTGGTCATGACCATCAAGCAGTGGGGTCTGGGGAGCTACGTGGCTCTTATAGATCAGGCCCCTCCCGAGGGACCGCTGCAGAGGGCCAGAGCCGGTGAAGATGTCAGCCTGGAGGACCCAACACTTCAGCAGGGAATAATGACCCTTGCCGCCGACAGGACAGAGGCGATGGAAGCCACAAGCAACCGTCTGCTTTCCAACCTTGAAGTGGCCAAGGGAGTGCCGTCAGGCACCTATTCTTCGCTGAACTCAGCGGTCCAGGCCGAGAATCTTACCGCCATCGTTCGTCCCGGGCTCATCCGGCAGGCGATGGGATCAGCAGTTCCGGTTGTCATGGATCCGATCTTTGGAGAAGTAGCCTTTGGCGATACGCTTGTGCTTGCAGATGCAAGACAGGGCGATATCGCATCGGCTGTGAGAGAGAGCGAGCTTGTTGTTATCCTCAAGTTCTTCCCCGATTGCGACTACGACGGCATGATCACAGCCCTTGATGTTATCAGGCGCAATGGTGTCAGCCGAACCGGTATCACAATCCAGGAAAGACTGGGAGGTGGTGTATAATGAAGTTCAAAAGAAGAATGACTGTTTCCGGCAACATATTTACCGGAACCATGGCGGACATTGTCTTCCTGCTTCTTGTTTTCTTCATGGCCACCACGATCTTCAAGGATGACAGTGGTCTCAGAATTCGCTTTCCCCAGGCTCATCCACAGGTTATGAGCGAACTGGGAAAAGAGAATCTCACCGTGGCGGTCTGGCTCAAACAGCTGACCCCCGGTGATGACCAGAGTGAAGTGGTTTCACGCATCGGCGATTACGATCTGCCCCTTGATCAGGTGGCGGAGCAGCTGAGGCGTCTTGCCGACAAATTCTGGCGCGAGCAGAACAAGCGGCTCGATGTCATAGTGCTCAATGCGGACACAAGGGTTCCCATGGAGTCTATGGTCAGTCTCTTCAGTGCTCTCAGATATGAAGAATTGTACAGCATTCAGTTCAATGCCCAGGAATTGGGCTCAGGAATTTAGCAGGAGGTGAGATGACTACAAGCGCTGAAAGAAAGAGCAGAGAACAGACCGCCCTCGGCTTCGAGTGGGGTGTCGTTGTTGCTCTCGCGTTGATGCTCATCTTCTTTGAGCTGATTCCGGCAAGCGAGCTGGGCAGGCTGTCAACCCGTACTTCCGACTCCGAGATGGAGGCCGTGGAGGCTGATCTCGCCTTCGATGACACAGTCGAAGAGCAGGAAGAGGAAGTTCAGGAAGAGCAAGAAGAGCTAGAGCAGGAAACGGAAGAATTAGTAGAGGAACTGGACATCACGCTGTCCCTCAGCGAAGACTCGACGCTGCAGGTAGCAATGACAGTGGAGCAGAGCGATGAGCTGAACCAGGAGGAGCAGACCGAAGAGATGGGACCACCGCGATTCATGGCTGTGGAAGTCTTTCCGGTATGTACCTACAGGCCGGCTCCAACCTATCCTGACCTTGCCAGACAGGCAGGCGTCGAGGGTGTGGTTACTCTGTGGATCTATGTCAACGCTGATGGTACCGTAGCGGATGTTCAGCTTTATAACTCCAGCGGAGTCA